>PLUH01000090.1 GCA_003164825.1 Hyphomicrobiales bacterium | reverse complement strand
TCCTCTAAACAATACGCCGCGCGGGCTCATCGCTGAACTCGTGACTCTTGCGAGAAGCGCCTCGGCGGCTGTCGTCTTCCTGGATTTCGACTTTCGCGATCGTTTGGCCGACGATGACGACCGCGCCGGCGATGACCGTCTCAAAAAGGAACTCGCCGAGAAAAGCGACACACCCGTCCTCNNGCGGCAAGGTAGTCGCGGGAAAAGCGACACACCCGTCCTCGTTCCGACCTTCTTCACCGCGGGCGTACTGCCGCCGTGCGACAATCAGAGCGACCAAGTCGCACCGGCGGAATTGGAGACCATATTCGGCGATTTGACCTATGCGGGGCAGGCCGGCGGCGGAAAGGAGCTGCCTGCGGTCGCCCTGGTTCATCCGGTGCTCGCGCTCGGCGCCTATGGGCTGCCTGAAGGCGCTTGTTCGGCCTACCACGTCCAATTTGGCGGGGAGATGGTCTCGCGGGAGGCAGCGATGGTGCGGGCGGTCGAATTAGCGATCGCCGGATCTCCCCCCTGCGAACCGCCGGATCGATGCATCAATCTGCCGGACCTAGCCACGCCAGAGATTGTTCCGATTCGTTGGACGATTGGGAATGAAACAGATCAAAAACATGACAGCGGCGACAATGACTCGAAGAACGACGACGCAAAGGACAAAGACGTCAAAGGGAAGCTGGCGTATGCGCGCATCAAGGCGAGTTCGCTCATCAAAACCCCAGGCCTCGTCGATTCTGCGAAAATGGACTTGGATGTCTTGAATGGCGCGATCGTCGTCATCGGCTCAACCGCGCGATGGTCGGAGGATACGTTGTCGACGCCGCTCGGCAATCTTCAGGGCGTGCTGGCTCATGTCAATCTGGCGCTCAGCCTCGAGTCCGTCAACGACGAAGTCCCGCTTTGGGAGCAGTTCGGGCTGGACCTCGCATTCATCGCCGTCGCTGCCGCCGCGGTCCCTCTCTGTTGGCGCCGGACATTCGAATCCATGGAACGGGGAGTCCGGCTGTCCGCGCGACAGTGGCTTTGGCGTGTGGTTCTCGAGACGTGCCTGTTCGTGGGATTCGGTCTCGTTTTCGCCGCCGGCTCTGCGCTCCTGCTCTATTTCGGCTTTCGCTTCCTGGCCGGCTGGCGCTTCGGACTTCTCAGCTTCATTGTCGGCTCGGTCGTCGTGCTGCTGATCGAAGTCTGCTCGGCCGTCTCGGAGAGCGCAAGGGATGCGGCGGAGAGCTACATGACACGGCGGACCACGCCGAATCCGGAGAGTTCGCCGCGACTGGAACCCTCAACCGGAAACGCCAAGGAGTCTGCGCCGCCATGAGAGTCATCCTCGCGGCCGGTCTGGTCGCGGCAATCCTTGTCGTTCGGCCGAGCTACGCGGCCGTCGCGGACGACAAAACCTGCCCAATCGATGAAGTGGTCGCCGTCATTCGTTCGGTGGCGGGCGACGCGACGAAGACGCATATCAAACGCGCGCATCCGGACGCCGAGAAGGACGCGAAGGATGCGACGAACGAGCAGAAGGGCGTTGGAGACCCTGCTGACGACCACGCGAAGTCCGACACCTGCATTCGTTATGGCGATCGTCTCGAAGCCGGTCCCGAGGCGGTCGTGACCATCGAAACGACAAAAGGGAAACGCCACATCGGCGGGTCTTATGACCCGGTGTTTCAGGCGCCGGAGGCCTCCGAGGCCGTCTCGCCCGGCGCCATGTCTTACGTTGCTTCGCTCTACCACAATCTCTTCAGCCGGAGCAGCCCGACGGTATATGCGACCGGCAGAGGGCTGGAAGATTGCCAGCAGGCTGAAGAGGAGGCTTTGCCTCTTGTTCCACTCGATCGGCTCGGCCAGACCCATCAAGAGATCGGCGCCGACCTCAAGGAAATCGTCGCGGCATGGAAGCCATCGGCGTCGCCGCATTCCGTGCAGGCGACATTGCGCGGGAGGGACGGCATCGCGATCGCTCGCGCCGATAGCTGTGGAAGCGCTCACGTCACCCTGCCATTGCGCCCCGGCGATCTTCATCCCAACGATCCCCTGACGCTCGAGATTGTCGATGGGCGCGGCGAGAGGCTGGACTACGACCTGATCGTCGTTGAGCCGAAGGATCTTCCGGTCCCGCCAGGCCCCTTGCCGAGCGAGTGGCTCGTTGCAGCGTGGCGGCTTGCGGCAGGTCCGCCCGAAACCCGACTCGACAGCATCGCGAGACTCCAAACTGCGCCGCCCGACGCTTTGGCTGCCCGAAGCATTTCCGAAGCGATATGGCTTGATTCGAAGTTCTGACGTCCTGCAAACCTCGGTAAAGTCGTCGCCGTCAATCGGGCGGCCTCATGACCGCTGTCTCCACAGATGCTGACGCCGCAGCTTGGCGAGGGTCCGTCTAGTCCGAGATTTGGTAGATGCGGTTGGTGTTGAGGTCGACGATGGCGCGACGGCCGTTGATCACCACCCAGCCGTAGCCGGGCCGATCCTGGATCGGCGTCGGAGTGACGTCGTTGGGCAACGTCTGGCCCTGGACGGGGTCTCCGGGGACCGTGATGCGCGGGGCGCCGCCCACGGGCACATTGCCCAGCGAGGAGGAGAGGCCGCCCGACGACTTGCCGGACGCGCCCAATGCCGACGACCCAGGCGGACCGTAGACGCCCTTGAGCTGGTTCTGGGCGTAACCTGATGATCCCAGACCGCATAATACAGCTATTGAAAGTACAATGGCGCGCATGATCGTCTCCCTGCGCGAATCCTCCGAGTGAAACGCCCGAATGCGGCTGCCTCCAGGCCGGAAGGAAGGACTTCGGACCACGACCTTAACAGGTCGCCTCCTTCGAGGCCAAGGGCGGCCCAGGAAGCGCGTCAGAGATGGGCGAGCCAGACGTCGAGCACGGCGCAGCGGTGCTCGTCGAGCACCGCCCGCAAACCCTCGGCGACGCCGGCTTCGACGTCTTCCGGGCGCTTGATGACGCGGGCGAAGGCGCCGCCCGCCGCTGCGGCGATGCCGGAATAATCCGGCGCCGGATCGAACCCCAGGTCCAAATCCTTCGCGCGGCTGGCGAAGCCGTCCGGATGAACGGCAAGCGCGGAAAACTTGGGCGCCTTCCAGCCTCGATTGTTGAAGATGACCGTCAGAAACGGCGTCCGGTAGCGGCGCGCCATCCAATGGACGGTGGAGGGCGTGGAGAACATGTAGGAGCCATCGCCAGTCATGACGACGAAGGTCTTGTCGGGAACGGCCAGCTTCATGCCGATCGCCGCGCCGCCGGTCCAGCCCAGCGAACCGCCGCCGCTGGCGAACATCGTGCCGGGCTTCTCCCGCGCCATATGATCGCAAATCGCCGGGTAATTGGTGATGCCTTCATTGATGACGACCGCGTCGAGCCCGACCTGACGGCGCACGCAAGCGGTCAGATATTCGGGCGTGATGACCTCTCCGCCCGGCGCCTCGAGACGAGCGAGCTCGGCGGCCCGTTCGCGATGCCGCTGCGCGTAGTGACGACGGCGGCGCTCAGCGGCTCGCTCGTCGATTGCGGCGCGATCGAGAGCGGCGTTCAACTGGGCGAAGGCGGTCGCCGCGTCGGCCCGATAACATTGCCGCGCCTTGATGTACCAGAGCGGCGTCGACTGCTTCAGCGGGTCGACGTCGATGATAGCGATCGCGGCCTTTTCGCTCGGCTTGCTGACCGCTGGAATCCACGGCACGTCGCTATCGACGACCAGGATGAAATCGGCCTCCCCCAGCGTCCGGTTCTGGAACGGATGGTTCCACTGATTGCCCTGATAAAGGGGGTCGTTGTGCGGGTAATTGACGTAGCTCGGCACCGATTCCAGCACTCCCACGCCAAGCCGGGTGCAGAAGCGGACGAGCTCGGTCAAGGCGGCGGGATTGCGGCCGAGATAGGACGTGACGATCAGGGGCCTACGCGCTTTTTGAACGGCTTCGATGAGATCCGCGACGGCGGCGTCGGGGAGCGGCGCGGGCGCGATCGGCGGCCAGTCGGCGGCGTCGATCGCAACGGCCTCGGTTTCCTCCTCCATCACTTCGCGGGCGCCGACGATATAGACCGGCCCCTTGGGGTCGCTTTGGGCGATTTGCAGCGATCGATGCACGATCTGCTTCACATTGCGCGCCGAGCGCAACTCATTGTCGTACTTCATGTACGGACGGACGATGCCGCGCTGATCGGAGACGTCCTGGATCCACTGGATGAACTCATTGCGGCTGCCGCTTGCTTCGCCCTCCTGGGTGGACGGCGACAGACCGGCGAAAACGAACACCGGAACGCGCGCCTTGGCCGCATTGTGGACGGCGCCGCCGAGCGCCTGCGTCCCGCAGTCGACATGTACGACGACCGCCTGGGCGCGGCCGGTGAGCTGCGCGTAGCCGTGGGCGCAGGTCATGGCGACCATTTCGTTCGGCGAGGTCACGACGGCCGGAATCGGCCGGCCCAAAGCTCGCGCCTCGGCGATCGCTTCGAGGAGAGCGGGATGATCGCTGCCGAAATTGGCAAAGATATAGGCGACGCCCGCCTCCTGCAGCGCCTCGAGCATCGCCGTACCGGCCGTGTACATTCGATCCACTCCCACGCTTTTCCAAGCCAATTCCAAATTTAGCCAAATCGAGCAAAGCCCGGCCAACGCCGAGCAAAATCCAGCAAAGAAAAAGGCTTGGATTTCCTTGGATTTCCTTGTCGGAAATGAGCCTTTTCAAGGGGTTGCGCTGACCCCTGGGGCAAAAAAATCCTTTCTCTCTCCTTTCCTCCCCGGCGGTGGCCATTCAGGCCGAATCGTCATCGCGAGGAGCCATAGGGCGTCGAAAGACGCCCGTCTTTCGACGGGCTATGGCGACGCGGCGATCCACGAGCCACGCTTCATTCGGCGACCGGGCCAATGTACCACGACTTCTGATTTTCGAAAAGAAAAATCGCTCGCGCCGCCCGCAAGAGGCCGTGCGCACTCACCGTCCAGGGTTCTGGCTCCTGAACTTTGCCGCGAGCTGTTCGGCCCCGTTGGCCAGCAGGCCGATGTCCGAGCCGACGGCGGCGAAGAGACAGCCCTGTTCGATATAATGCTGGGCCAGCTGCGCGTCGCCGGACAGGATGCCGGGCACGCTGCCGGCGTCCTTGATTCGCCGAATCGCTTCATCGATCGTCTTGACGACCTCGGGGTGATTGGGTTCGCCGAGATAGCCGAGCGCGGCCGAAAGATCGCCCGGCCCGACAAACACCCCGTCGACGCCCTCGACCCGCGCAATTCGTTCCAGGTTCTCAAGTCCGCGCTTCGTCTCCACCTGCAGCAGCAGGCAAATCTCAGCGTTGGCCGCCGCGTGATAGCCTTTGATCCTGCCATAGCGCGAGGCGCGCGCCTGCGAGGCGAAGCCGCGAAAGCCCTCCGGCGGATAGCGGGTCGATTGAACCGCACGTTTCGCTTCCTCCTCCGTTTCGACATAGGGAATGAGAAGCGACTGGGCGCCGACGTCGAGCAGGCGCTTGATGATCACCTGATCGTTCCACGCCGGTCGGACGACCGCATGGGCCGCTACGCCGCTCATCGCCTGAAGCTGAGCCAGCACCATCGGCACTTCGTTGGGCGCGTGCTCGGTGTCGATGAGAATCCAGTCGAACCCCGAATCGGCGAGGATCTCAACCGCGAGATGGCTCGACAGGCTGTGCCACAGCCCGATCTGCAACCGGCCGGACTTCAGCGCCTGCTTGAAGGGGTTGACGAGCCTGTCCACTGAGGGAAGCCTAACTTTCGAGTTGCGCGACATACCTCTAGACGCGTCTCGCTCCAGGCTCCAGACTCAATCGGTAAAGCCTTCGTGACAACGGTGGGGCTGTGACGGCGGAACGCGAAAATCAAGTTGCCTGGCGGGTGGTCGTACGGGGGGAAGCTTCACCAAGGCGGCGTGTGTTCGACGAGGGATGGCTGCTGGACTCAAGAATAAGCGACACCGATATTGTCTGCTGCAATTCAACCGAAACCGAAGATCTTAGCATAAATGATTCCCTTTCTGAATTTTCGCGCTTTCCAAATCCAGCAATGTCCATATTGGTCCTGATTCCGAGAAAGTCTGCGCCTGAGCTGGAGCAGCGCTGGGATGGCGATGTTACGTCGTTTATCGCATCGGTCGGTTTGCTTCGCGCATTTAAGACGACTAACCCCGCGGAAGACTATTCATGCTACAATCTACTTTACTGGGCCCTCAACAACCGGTCCCACGGAATCGGCTTCGAATGTGTGCAGGTTCCCATTCAATCGAAAAGGCCCTACCGCAGTCTATTACAAGATACCGCCGCGCAATGGATTATTCCGCATAAGGGACCGTTATTCATGCTCGAGACTTGCTTGCGGGCGGTCGGCGAGAGCCGCGGCGGCGCGGATATTGTGTCCGTGTGCTTCGACGAGGAAGTGACTCACGATCATCGCGAGCTTGCCGGGAGATTCCCTTGGGCGGAGTTCTATCGCTCCAAGCCTCATTCGAATGGCCCCTACGTCAGTCGCGAGCGCCTGGTTCGTTCCAGCCCGACTCCGATTATATTGTTTCAAGATTCAGATGACGCGCCGACCTTGTCGAGGACGGGAGTGTTACTCTCGGAATTGCTCGAATTCGGCGCCGACCTCATCGGGTCTCACGAGCTTCACGTGAATGAAGTGTGGCGGAAAGTCATGGCTATCCGGTATCCGCTGGACGCCTCGGCGGCGCTCGCCGCAGCTGATGGGCACACGCTTCTGCTGCCAACCTCCGCGGGACGAAGGGACGCAATAAAAGCAGCCGGTGGGTTCTCGACGATTCGAACATTCAATAGTGATCTGGAATTCGTATTTCGAGCGTTCTTTTCTTTGAAATTGAGAAATGTGGACGAGTTTCTCTACATCCGCCGAAGCCGCGCCGGTTCGCTCACGCAGGCGCCTGAAACCGGGATTCTTTCACCGGCGCGCGAGGCGCACTCCGCCGCCTTGAGGAAAGATTTTGAGCGGATCAAGAGGAGAGAGCTCGCCTTGGAGGACTCGGTCTTGAAGACGCACCACCGCAGCGATTTTGAACAGATTCGAATTGACAGGCTACGGTGGCGGCGAAGCTTGTCGCGATTCTGGCGCAGCGCGTGGCGACGCGTCGCCGGTCCTCGAAACGGCGGACGCTTCAACAGCTAATGGGCTTGGAGCCTAGTGGATCTCCGGGTCCGGCGTCGGCGCGCCGCGCTCGAGAAAATCGAAGTCGCAGCCTTCGTTCGCCTGGCTCACATGCTCCGAGAACAGGCGGCCATAGCCGCGCGCGTAGCGGGGCGCGGGCTTTCGCCAGGCGGCGCGGCGGCGGGCGAGCTCGTCGTCGCTCACTTTCAGATCAAGGCGGCGGCCGGGAATGTCGAGTTCGATCACGTCGCCGTCGCGAACCAGCGCCAGCGGTCCGCCGACAAAGGACTCCGGAGCGACATGCAACACGCAGGCGCCATAGCTGGTGCCGCTCATCCGGGCGTCCGAAATCCGCACCATGTCGCGCACGCCTTTGGCCAGCACCTTCTTCGGGATCGGCAACTGACCCCATTCCGGCATGCCCGGCGCGCCGATCGGCCCGGCGTGCTTGAGCACCAGGACCGAATTCTCGTCGACATCGAGATCGGGGTCGTCGATGCGGGCCGCCATGTCATTGTAGTCTTCGAACACCACCGCCTTGCCCGCATGCTTGTGCAGGCGGGTCTCGGCGGCGGGCGGTTTGATGATCGCGCCGTCAGGGGCGAGGTTGCCGCGCAGAATGGCGAGGCTGTCGGACGCGACGAGGGGATTATTCAGCGGCCGGATGACGTCCTCGTTGTAGATTTTCGCCGGTTCGACGTTGTCGCCAATCGTTGAGCCGTTCACCGTGCGCGCGCCGACTTTCAGCCTGCCGCTCACAGCCAATTGCTTGAGCACGGCCGGCAAGCCGCCGGCGTAGAAGAAGTCTTCCATCAGGTAAGCGCCCGAAGGACGGATGTTGGCGATCAGCGGCGTCTCCCGCGCCACCTGATCGAATGTGTCGAGATCGAGCTCAAGCCCGGCGCGGCGCGCGAGCGCGATCAGATGCACGACAGAGTTGGTCGAGCCGCCGATCGCCAGCACCGCAGCGACGGCGTTCTGGATCGAATCGCTGCTGATCACGTCGGAGGGTTTGAGGTCGTCCCAGACCATGTCGACGATGCGCTTGCCGGTCGTCACCGCCATCACCGCATGGCGGGAATCGGCGGCCGGAATCGAGGCGGCGCCGGGCAACGTCATTCCGAGCGCCTCGGCGGCGCTGGTCATGGTCGAGGCGGTGCCCATGGTCATGCAATGGCCGGGAGAGCGGGCGATGCCCTGCTCGATCTCCTCCCAATCCTGAGCGGTGATGGCGCCGGCGCGCAGCTCGACCCAGTATTTCCACACGTCGCTGCCCGAGCCCAGCGCGGCGCCGCGCCAGGAGCCGCGCAGCATCGGGCCAGCGGGCATGAAGATCGCCGGCAGATTCATCGAGATTGCGCCCATCAGCAGCGCCGGCGTGGTCTTGTCGCAACCGCCCATCAGCACCGCGCCGTCGGCGGGGTAGGAGCGCAGCGCCTCCTCGGTCTCCATCGCCAGGAAGTTGCGATACATCATCGTCGTCGGCTTCTGGAACGGCTCGCTCAGCGTCATCGCCGGCAATTCGACCGGGAAGCCTCCCGCCTCCCACACGCCGCGCTTCACCTCCTCCACCCGCTGCTTGAAATGGGAGTGGCAGGGGTTGATGTCGCTCCAGGTGTTGACGATCGCGATCACCGGCTTTCCCGCGTAATCGGAACGCTGATAGCCCATCTGCGCGGTGCGCGAGCGATGGCCGAACGCGCGCAGATCGTTGACGCCGTACCAGCGATGACTGCGAAGGTCTTCCGGTCGCTTGCGCGCCATGGGCTATGGTCCTTTCCCTGACTGGCTGGAATACATCTTACATCAGGCTCGGCAAGGTGAGGGCGATCGCCGGAAAGGCGATCAGGATGACGAGCCGCAGGATGTCGGTGGCGATGAACGGCAGGACGCCCTTGAAGATGGTGGCGAAGCTGATGTCCTTGACCGCGGTTTTGATCACGAAGACATTCATGCCCACCGGCGGATGGATCAAGCCGAGTTCGACCGTCATGACGATGATGATCCCGAACCAGATCGGATCGAAGCCCAGCGCCGTCACCACCGGGAAGACGATCGGCACCGTCAGGATGATCATCGCCATCGCGTCCATGAGGCAGCCGAGCGCCAGATACATCAGCATGATCAGCGCGAGCACGCCGTAGCGGCCGACGCCGAGGCCGGTGAGAAATTCCGTCACCCTTTGCGGCGTCTGAGTGACGGTGAGGAAATAGCCGAACAGCAGCGCGCCGATGAGAACGGTGAACACCGCGGCGGCGGTGCGGGTGGCCTGCAGGAGCGCCGCGCGCACGCCCGCGGCGTTGAGCCGGCCGCGAGCGACCGAGATCAGGAAAGCGCCGCAGGCGCCGACTCCGCCCGCTTCCGTCGGCGTGAACAGGCCGCCATAAAGGCCGCCGATCACGAACGCGAACAGCGCCAACGCGGCCCACACGTCGTGCAGCGACTTCAGCCGCTCGCTCCAGTCGCTGCGCGGTCCCGCCGGCAGAAAGCCCGGCCGGACGAGGCCAATTGTCGCGATCGTCAGCATGTACATCGAGACGGCGAGCATTCCCGGCAGGATCCCGGCGATGAACAGCTTGCCGATGTCCTGCTGGGTGATCAGGCCGTAGACGGCCAGCACCGTCGAGGGCGGAAAGATGGCGCCGAGCGTTCCCCCGGCGGCGATCACCCCGGCGGCGAAGGATCGCGGATAGGCGTAGCGCCGCATCTCCGGATAGGCGACGGTGGCGAAGGTCGCCGCGGTCGCCACCGACGAACCGCTGATCGCGGCAAAGCCGGCGCAGGCGGCGATCGTGGCGAGGCCGAGGCCGCCCCGCCAGTGGCCGACAAGACTGTTGGCGGCCCGGAACAGTTCGCGGCTCATGCCCGACGCGGAAACGAAGGCGCCCATCAACAGGAACATCGGGATGACCCCGAAGGTGTAGTCGGTGACCGTCCGCATCGAGGTCTGTCCGACCATCTTCAACGCCGGCCCGGCGCCGACGATGGCGCCGTAGCCGGTCACGCCGACGAGACCCATCGCCATTCCGACAGGCACCCGCATGAGAATCAGCCCGAACAGCGCGACAAAGCCGAGGACGGCCGCCGCATCGGCGCTCATTGCCCTCGCCTCATTCCAACGCCTTGGCGATCGGATCGGGAGCGAGCTTCTCGGGGTGGAAAATGAGCCGATACGTGCGCACGGCGATGAGGATGACGGCGGAGACGTCGCCCGCCCAGGCGACGGCGAAGAACGGCCAGGTCGGCAGATGAAGATCGTAGGTCAAGACATGGTCGGCGCGGGTCGTGCGCACCTTGTCGAACAGCATCGCGGTCTGAACGGTGACCACGAACAAAAGCACCAGGGTGGCGAAGACGTCGATTGCGCGTTTCCCGCGCGGGCCGGCCGCGGCCCAGACGAGGTCGACGGTGATGTGGCCGCCGCGATAGCTGGTCGCCGCGATGCCCCAGAAGATGAGGATGCCGAGCAGCAGCCGGCCGAAATCGTACGAATCGGGGATCGAGGCGCTGAACAGGTAGCGCAGCAGGACGGAGACGAAAATGTCGACGGCGACAATGCCGATGAAGGCTGCGGCGGCAAACTCGATGCCGTCAATGAACCGATCCATCGGGTTCAGCGTCATCGCGGCGCCCCGCCGCGGCTCGTCTCCGGTCATAGACCGGCGCCGTATTTCGCTATCGCCGCGTTGAGCTCAGCGAGCGCGGCGTCAGGATCGCCGCCGGCCTGCTTCACCGCCGCCGCCCAGCTCGCCCTGAGCGGCTCGACCGTCGCCTGCCACGCCTGCATCTGCTCGGGAGTGAGCTTGTAGACGTCGTGATGAGCGGTATCGGCTCTCATCCGCTCGCGGCCAGCGGCCTCGAAGTCGCCCCACGGCCCGGCCAGCTTCACCGCCCAATCGGTTGTGCAATGATCGTCCATGACCGTCTTCTGCGCCGGGCTCAGCGAATCGTATTTGTCCTTGTTCATCGAGAAGGTGAACACCGTCGTGTAGAGCGGCTCGTCGATGTGGTACTTGACGACCTTGTCGATCCCGAACAGGTAGAGCGAGCCCCAGGGGAAGGTGATCGCGTCGGCGACGCCGCGCTCGAGCACTTCGCGCGCCTCCGGGGCCGAGGCCTGGACGTTCGTGCCGCCGAGGGTCTTCACGAGCTCGGCGATCGTGCTCTGCGCCGGGCGCACCTTCACCCCCTTCAAGTCCTCCGGCATGACGATCTTCTTGCGGGCGTGCAGCGCGCCGGGATCGTGAATGAAGGCGAGGCAGAAATGGGTGTCCTTCATCTCGGTCGGCGCGTATTTGCGATACCAGGAGTCGAGCGCCGCCGTGCCCTTGCGGGCGTCGCCGAAGGTGAACGGCATCTGGCCGATGGCGATGATCGGGAAGCGGCCCGGCTGATAGCCGGGGTTGACGTAGGTGATGTCGGCGATGTCGTCGCGGGCCATGTCGTAATGATCGAACGCCTTGCCGAGCTGCTCGGAGGGAAAGATCGTGATCTTGATCGAGCCGTTGGAATCCTTGGCGATGTCGTCCGCCCAAGCCTTGGCCGCCCCGGTCAGCGGGTGCGCCGGCGGGACCCAGAGCGAGAGCCTTAGGTCGACCTCCTTGTCTTGCGCAAACGCGGGACAGGCGGCGCCTTGCGCCAGACCAAGGATGAGCGCGAGCGCCGGCGCGGCGTAGAAACGGCATGCGGCCGCGAGACGTCCCCGGAATGCGGTCAGTCTCGGCATGTGTCCTCCCTGATGGGTCGCTCATTCGTATGGTTGTCTGACCATTTCGCAGGCGCGGGCGCCGATCGTCAAGCGCGCATTGCGAGGAAGCCGCGACGCCTGTAGGGCCGGGTCGCTGACCCGGCCGGGCCAGGTCAGCGACCGCGCCCGGCCGGCCTTTAGACCTTCCTGTTCTTCGCGTCCCAATTGCGCTCGAGGTTGGCGATGAGCGCCGGGCTGAAGTGACAATAGGCCTGCTCGCGCGCGTAAACGGAGGCATAGCGGCGAAAGAGATCAAGCGGCTCCTGGCCAACCCGGAAGGCGCGGCGGTTGCCGATGGCGCTAACGGCGCCGGCGCTGGTCAGCCCCGCGACAACGCGCTCGATCGCCGCTTCCATTTCGGCGGCAGGCGCGATCTCGTCGCAGATCAGGCGGCCGTCGGCGCTATCGCAGGTCAATCGGCGCTCATAAAGAATGGCCTCACGCGCAATGCGATCGCCGGTGAACCGCGGCAAGCGCAGATTGGCGAAGCCTGGAATGATTCCTTCCTTGCGGGCCGGCAAGGTGATGAAGGCGTCGGACGCGGCGAGAACGTAGTCCATGACGAGAAGCGCCTGGCAATGGCCGCCGATGGCGAATGTGTCGACCGCGGCGATCCACAGTTTTTCAACCCCGCGGCCGTTCACGTCGTCGGGCACGCGGTCCGGCGTGGCGAGCCCACGCAAAAGCTTGTGCACGTAGCCGAGGTCGCGGATCAGGAACCATAGAAAGGGAATCTTGCCGAGATAGAGATGGGTGAGATTGATGCCGGCGCCGAAGATGCGCTTCCCCCGATACTTCTCGTTGTCGACCACAACGCCGCGCATGACGGCGATGTCGGTCGTTCGATCGAGGGTTGCGACATCGACGGCGAGCTCGGTGTGCGAGAGGGTCGTGTCGTCCTCGGCGTTGAGGAAGCGCGGATTGATCATGTCGAGATGGACCGCCTTGCCGCGTCTCGTGAGCCGGGCCGCGCCGAGATCGAGCGAGCCGCGCGAGGCGAATTCGGCGGCCAGGCCTGCGCTTTCCTGTCGCGGCAGCAGCATCGCGTGACAAAGATGCTCGCCGATCAGCGGGCGCGAAAGCACGTGGGCAAGGAACAGTCCCTGGTCGATCTCGACGCCGTCTTTGTCGCGCTGGAGATGCGCGGCCTCGGCGTCGACCTCCGCTCTGGTCGGGACCAATCCCGGAACAAGCTTCGCCGCATCGTAGGCGAGGTCGTCGAGGCGGCGAAAGATCGAGCGCTGTGCGGTCAGGCGGTCGTAGATCTCATCGACGTGGGCGGCGAGAAAGGCCTCGCGCGAGGCGCGGGCGACGGCGAGCAGCGCGTCCGCGGCCCCCTGCTCGGCCTCGTTGCGCCGGGCTTTATCCGGCAGCGTCCGAAGGAGAGCCGCCGACTGGGTCCAGAACGCGCCAAAGCGGCGAACGTCGGACTCATGGTTTTCCGTCCCGGCCGGCAATGCCTGCGACCATTCCTGCACCGCTCGCTCGGGCAAGCGTGCCGCCCGCATCGCCATCGAGGCCGGCGCCGTTGCGGCGGACGTCATGCCTTTGGTCTCTTGTCGATGACCCGCCTTGCCTTGCCCGCCGAGCGCTCGATCTCCGCCGGCGCGAGCACGGTCACCAGCGCGCTGACGCCGATGCGGGACTTGATTTCGTGCGCGAGCTCGCTCGCCCCATGCGCGCGCGCCTCATCCAGTTCGGACGACGAACGCGCCTCGACTTGAACCTCCAGTTGGTCGAGCCGGGCTTCTCGGCTCAGGACGATCTGGTAGTGACCGGAAAACGCGGGAACGCGAAGCACAAGCTCTTCAATCTGGGTCGGAAACACATTGACCCCGCGCACGATCATCATGTCGTCCGACCGGCCGGATACCTTCTCCATCCGCCGCATCGAGCGGGCGGTGCCGGGCAGCAATCGGGTCAGATCTCCGGTGCGGTAGCGGATGACCGGCATCGCCTCCTTGGTCAGCGAGGTGAAGACGAGCTCGCCGAATTCGCCGTCGGGCTTCACCGCCCCGGTCTCGGGGTCGATGATCTCCGGGTAGAAGTGATCCTCCCAGATGTGGAGGCCGTCCTTGGTCTCCACGCATTCGCCGGCGACGCCGGGGCCGATGACCTCGGAGAGGCCGTAGCTGTCCAACGCGTCGATATCGAAGGCGTCTTCGAGCTCATCGCGCATGGCGGCGGTCCACGGCTCCGCGCCGAAGGAGCCGAGTTTCAACGACGAACGGCGCGGGTCGCGCCCCTGGGCGCGGAACTCGTCAACCAGGCACAGAGCGTAGGATGGCGTCGCCGTCAGGATGTCGGGCTTGAAATCGCAAATCAATTGAACCTGCCTCTCTGTCATCCCGCCGGATATCGGGACGACCGTGCAGCCCAGCCGTTCGGCGCCATAGTGATAGCCGAGGCCGCCGGTGAAGAGACCATAGCCATAAGCGATATGGGCCATCATGCCCGGGCGCCCGCCCGCGGCGCGGATCGTCCGCGCGACGACGCCGGCCCACATCTCGAGATCGTTGCGCGTATAGCCGACCACCGTCGGTTGGCCAGTCGTGCCCGACGAAGCGTGAACGCGGGCAAGCTGATCTCTCGGCACTGCCAAAAGGCCGAACGGGTAGTTGGCCCGCAGATCAGCCTTGGCGGTGAGGGGAAAGCGGACGAGATCCGCAAGGCCGCGGAAATCGTCGGGATGAACGCCCTGCGCATCGAATTTGGCCCGGATCGCCGGGACGCACTCGTAAGTACGGCGCAAAGTGGCCGCCAGCCGACGCGTCTGCAGCGCTGTGATCTCGTCGCGGGACGCGGTCTCGATGGGATCGAGCAGGCTCTTGTCCGGCGCTTCGCCGATCCTCATTACGGCGGCCCGATGCCCTCGGGCGCGCAAGGCTCTGTCGATCCGGGCATGTCTCCTCCCTCCTCCACGCGTGTTCGAACGATTCTCCCCTCATCTCACAGGCGCGGCCGCCGATCGTCAAGCGGGCGCCGCTTTTGTCTCGCCAACGAATACGGCGCTATTGGCCGAGAAAATTCAGAAGCGTCTCGTTGAAACGTTGCGTCGCCTCCAGATGTCCCAAATGGCCGACGCCCTCGAACACCACGACCCTGGCGTTGGCCATGCGCGCCGCGAGCGATTGCGCCAGCGCCGCATTCTGGCCCATCCTGTCGCGCAGCTCCGGCGGCGCAAACGGGCGCCCCGGCGCGTTGTGGTCGTTGGCTCCCATGATGAACAGCGTCGGCCGATCGATGAGCGGGATCTCGTGCACGACCGGCTGGGTGTAGATCATCTGGTACGACGCCACGAACGACTTCAACCAGCGCGGATATTCGCCGCTCTCCATGATCTCATCGCGCAACTGGACGAACGGCTCGATCGCGGCTGGCGGCAGACTGAGCGCATAGTTGGTCATCAACTGCTTCCGGTAGCCATCCGCGGTCAGCGCCCGTTCGCGCCGCGCGAGTTCCTCGTCCGTCACCGCCGGAACGGAGAACCGATAGTCCTCGAGGCCGATCGGCGAATAGAGGACGAGATGGTCGATACGCGAGCCATAGGCGCGGGCCAGGCGGACCGCCAGCATCCCGCCCATCGAATGACCGACCAGGTCGAAGCGATCGACATGAAGACTGTCGAGCAAGGCGATCGTGGCGCGCGCCATGGCGTCGAAACTATAGGCGAAACCGGGCTTGGACGACTTGCCGAAGCCGATTTGATCCGGGGCGACGACCCGGTAGCCCGCCTCGGCCAGCGCCTTGATGGTCGGCGCCCAATAGCTGGAGGGAAAGTTGCGTCCGTGCAGAAGCACGACTGTCCGCCCTGTCGGCGGGCCGGCGGGGGGCACATCCATATAGGCGAGGCGCAAATCCTCGCCTTCGAGGGTGAGCGGCAGGAAATCGACCGGATAGGGATACGGGAATCCCTCGAGCGCGATGCCCATCGCCTCGGCGCGCGCCTCGGGCGCCGCGATCGCGGCGAAGCACAGAGCCGCCGCGACCGCAAAACAGAAGGCAATAGCGCGGCGAAACGTCATCGGCGATCGTCTCGGAGCCTCGTCGCGATATCCGAATGGACGGTCATCAGACAATATTATAAGTTAGCGACCGTGGCCAGTCCATTGCGGCGGGGCGCCGTTCCTCCAGGTCCGCTGGTCAAGTTCGCCAAACCCCGCTACGACCACGGCTTGCGACGAAGGGAACGCCCCATGAAACGACTTGCATTCGCCGCGGCCGCCGCGCTCGCAGTGGTCGGGCAGCCGGCGCGGGCCGATGAGGCCGCTGCGAACTTCGTGAAGCTGTTCAGCGATGTCTGCGTGGCCAAGTTTGGCCATCTCACGACGGTCTGGGACTGGGCGGACGAGCAGAATCTGCTGCCAATCACCAACCCCCAGGCGCTCGCGGTGTTCGCCGGCAGGCCGAACCGAGACGGCAAGATGATCTCATTCGCCGGCGGGGGGGTGCCCGGTTCCGGCAGGGCCTGGGCCGTGCCCGATCCGGCGGGGCGGTTCGTGCTGGCGACGCGGCTCGATCCGGAATCCTGCGTCGTGTGGGCGCAGAAGGCGGATCCGGGCGACGTCGACGCAGCCTATGCGAAGATGGTGGCGCAGGCGGTCGCGCCCGGCGTCGAAGTGAAGCTGGCCGATGACAGGACCGTCAACATCCCCGATGGCGCCGCCGTGCACATTCGGGTCTACCGCGTGTGGTCGGGATCGGCGCTCAATAGCTATGCCCTGGCGGTGGCGACGGTCAGCCGACCGGGCGGCCCGTTCCAGGCAATGCTGGAGACGCAGCGGCTTGTCGAGCCCGACGACGCGATCAATCCGATGGTGCCGCTGGAGCCGCCGGGCTAGGGACGACGCTTTTTTTTGCGCTTCGGGCCGATATCGGGTTGTCAGACAAGTTGCGCCAGCGTAACGTCATGTCGCTCCGCCACGGCCCGGGCGCTCCTTGCCAATGCGCGAGGTTGGAGTAGGGCGTGGCGGTGATCCGTCGTGGCTAGAATAACGAACCTCTAGGGAGGAAGATATGCAACTCGGAAGGCTGAGATTCGGCTTACTGCGCCCCGTGGTGGGCGCCGTCTGCGTAACGGGGATCGCGCTCTGGGGAATCGCGTCAACTGGCGCGGCGCGCGCCGACGATTCCTTGATCAAGTACAATGGCAACACCCGCGATTACTGGGAACACCCGCCCGCAGACTGGTACATGGGCGACGAGACGGCGCAGCAGCACGGCACGCGTCCCTATCCGGGACAGCCGCTGCCAACGCCGCATGACGAGCTGGTGGGGCTGGTCAAAGACAACATCAAGCTGCTGCCGGGCTTCCATATCGAAGTCCTGGCCGATCAGCTCGACTGCGCCCGCCAGATGGTGTTCGGCAGCGACAACACGCTCTATGTCGGCTGCTGGACCGACCACGTGTTCGCGCTGAAGAAGCAGGGCGACCAATGGGTGGCGAAGACCATCATCAAGGGGCTGCGGCAACCGACCGGCATCGGCTTCTATAACGGCAACCTCTACGTTACCGACATCGACAAGATCTATCGCTACAAGGATATCGCCAACAATCTCGACAACCCGAAGGGCGAGGTCGTCTATAGCGACTTCCCGCCGTACACCTCGCACGGCTGGAAATACATGGTCGCGGATCCGCAGGCGCCGGGCTGGTTCTACATTCCCGTCGGCCCGCCCTGCAACGTCTGCCTGATCCCGTCCGGCACGGCGCAGTATCGCCATGTCAACCCGGACGAGGGCCTGTCGGAGGTGGCCGCGCTCGGCCAGCGCAACAGCGTCGGCGGCGACGTCGATCCGCGCTCCGGCCAGCTCTGGTTCTCCGAGAATGCGCGCGACTGGATGGGCGACAACCTCCCGTCCGACAAGCTGAACCACTTGGTCAAATATGGTACACACTTCGGCTACCCGTATTGCCACCAGGGTGACATTCCGGACCCGAAATACGCCATGGGCCACAAGTGCGACGAGTTCACGCCGCCGGCGCTGAACGTCGGCCCGCACATGGCGCCGCTCGGGATGAAGTTCTACACCGGGAACAACTTCCCGGCTGAGTTCAAGAACAACATCTTCCTCTCCGAGCATGGCGGCTGGAACCAGTTCATGCACACCGGCGCCCGGATCGTCCGCATCCAGACCGACCCGGATGGCAAGAACATCTCGCAGGAGCCGTTCGCCTGGGGTTGGATCAAGGACAACAAGTACTGGGGCCGCCCGGCCGATGTGGCGGTCAACCCGATGGATGGCTCGCTCCTGGTCTCGGATGATCAGGCCGGCGCGATCTATCGGATCTGGTACGACGGCAAGTAACTGGCACGGCGGCAAAGTAATCTGCCCGTCGGATCAATCCTCGCCCTGGCGACTTAAAACGCCAGGGCGAGGCGTTTTTCTCCCCTCGATACGTATGAGAACCGCACGACGATGCGAGTCCCAATCTGGATCATCGTGGCGTTCAGCGTCGCCATTCCCGTCGCCGCGATGGCGGCGGAAGGGAATCCAGCCGCCGGCAAGGCCAGGGCGGAGGCCGCAGGGTGCTTCGCGTGCCATGGCGTCGACGGCGTCGCCACCGCGGACGGGCTCGCGACCGACAAGAATGACCCCAACCTGGCCGCGCAGCCAGACCTCTATCTGCAGTTCCAGCTCGTGTTCTTCCGCAAAGGCGTGCGCAAGAACGAGGTGATGAACGCGATGGCGCAACAACTCAGCGACGACGACCTGCGCAACATATCGGCATATTTTGCCTCGCTGCCGCCGCCCAACCCGCCAGCGCCGCCGGACGCTGCGCCCCAAGACACCGAGCTTGGCAGCAAGGTGGCGCAGGCGATCCACTGCACGAACTGCCACGGCGACCATTTCGAGGGAGTGGACAACATCGCGCGGCTAGCGGGTCAGCGCGAGGACTACGTTTACGAGGCCCTGCGCGACTTCAAATCGGGTGCTCGAACCTCAACCGGCGCCGCGGGCATGGCGGAGGTGGTGTACCCGCTCGGCGACCTGGAGATGAAAGCCCTGGCCCATTATGTGTCGGGGCTGCGCTGACGCGCCGGCGCGGCGGAGGCCAAGGCCCTGCACGGTTGTCAGCACCGTGAGAGGCGTGGGAGCAGCAACGTCATCATGCCGGAGACCGCCTATTCGATGACCGAGGACGACATCAAGGCGATCGCGCGCTTCATGTCGCGCCAGCCGGGAAAATGAGCGCGCCGTCGCTGTCCTTGTCCGGCGCGGCGGTCCGCGAGACCGATCGCGAAGGAGCTTCCGCGGCTGCAACTTCGGCTCTAAGGGAGGATTCCGCGATTCCACGGACGCCCAAATCAACGAGGTCGTCCGGCAGGGCCCAGCCCGAGCCGGCCGGCGTAGCGCGCGANNGCCGGCGCGGGCGCGGCGGCTGCGGCGCTTGCGTCCCGCCAGGCGCTCGCGCAGGAGGGCGACAACTTGCCGCCCGCGATTCCAGAATGGCAGCTCCATCCGGGCGAAGAGGTGCTGAGCCAGCCCTACGGGCGGCCCTCCCGCTTTGAAGCCAACGTCGTGCGGCGTTATCGTCACGGCCTGCCGGAGCCGCCTACGCGGCTGTCGTCGTTCAGCCTCACGCCGCTTCAGGATCTTTCCGGAATCATCACTCCCAATGGGCTGCACTACGAGCGCCACCATGCCGGGACCCCGACGATCGATCCGCTCGAGCACCGGCTGATCGTCCATGGCATGGTGGAGAAGCCGCTGATCTTCGCGATGGAGGATTTGACACGATTTCCGTCGGTCTCGCGCGTCTGCTTTCTCGAATGTTCCGGCAACACCCAGAACTGGGGCGCGCCGAATCCGGAACTGACGGTCCAGGACACCCACGGGCTGCTCAGTTGCTGCGAATGGACCGGCGTCCCGCTCGCCACGATCCTGGCGGAAGCAGGCGTAAAGCCGGAAGCGAAGTGGATGCTGGCCGAGGGCGCCGACGCGGCAGCGATGACACGCAGCATCCCGATCGAAAAGGCGCTTGACGACGCCCTGCTCGCCTACGCTCAGAACGGCGAGCGGCTGCGGCCGGAGCAGGGCTATCCCTTGCGCCTGCTGCTGCCGGGCTATGAGGGCAACGCCAACGTCAAGTGGCTCAGGCGTCTCAAGCTAGCGGCCGAACCGTTCCAAACTCGCGAGGAAACCTCGAAATACACCATGCTGATGCCGGACGGAGTGGCGCGGCAGTTCAATTTTGTCATGCACGCCAAATCGGTCATCACCTTTCCTTCCGGCGGACAGCGACTCGGCTCGGCCGGATTCTACGAGATCTCCGGCCTCGCCTGGTCCGGGCTTGGCAAAGTCGCCCGGGTTGAAGTGTCGACCGACGGCGGCGCGTCCTGGCGCGACGCGGCGCTGCAGGAGCCGGTGATGTCGAAGTGCCTGACGCGGTTCCGTTCGCCCTGGCAATGGGACGGCGGCCCCGCATCGCTCGCGAGCCGCGTCATCGACGAGACCGGCTACGTGCAGCCGACTCGGGAGGCGCTGCTCAAATTGCGCGACGTTCGTTCCTACTATCATTACAACGCGATTCAGAATTGGAGCGTAGCGGCTGGAGGCGCGGTGACCAATGCCGGATAGAATCGCTCGCCGCCTGATGCTCGCAGTCGCCGCCACGCTGGTGGTCGGCGTCGCGCGCGCGGGCGAGAGCTACGGCATTGGCCGAGAGGCGACGCCGCAAGAGATCGCCGGCTGGGACATCGACGTGTCGCCCAACGGGGCCGGACTGCCGCCCGGGCGCGGCGATGTGAGACAAGGCGAGGCGATCTTCGCCGCCAAATGCGCCGCCTGCCACGGCGCCCACGGCGAGGGCAAGCCGATGGACCGGCTGGTCGGCGGCATCGGCACGCTGCGCGACAAGAAGCCGGTCAAGACCGTCGGCAGCTTCTGGCCCTACGCGACGACGCTGTTCGACTACGTGCGCCGCGCAATGCCTCTGAACGCGCCGCAGTCGCTCACACCCGACGAAGTCTATGCGGTTTCGGCCTATGTGCTGTTCCTCAACGGGATCGTGCCGCAGGACACGACGTTCGACGCAGACAATCTGGCGAGGATCAACATGCCCAACCGCAACGGCTTCGTCAGCGCCGATCCGCCGCCCGAGGCCGCGGCCAAACCTTAGCCGCCGCCAACCACCGCCGACTGGGGCGCCCATTGCAGGGCTATGTCGCTGATGAGCAGGCCCGGCGGGCCCACCAAGGGAGACAGCCATGATCGTCGATGTGCGGACCTACACGATGGTGCCCGGGCGCCTCGGCGCCTGGCTCAAATTGTACGAGGCCGAGGGCATGCCGATCCATGTTCGGCATCTGGGCCAGCCGATCGGCGTCTTCACCACCGATGTCGGGACGGTCAACCAGGTCGTGTTTTTTTGGGGCTTCGAGAGTCAGGCCGACCGCGAGCGGCGGCGCGAAGCGCTCGAAGCCGATCCCGACTGGGTCTCCTATCGCAAGAAGAGCGCGGACACGGGCAACGTCCAGCATCAGGAGTGCAAGATCATCAAGTCGACCAAGTTCTCGCCGATGTAACTGCGCGTCGCCGCCCGCCCTCATCCCTTGCGCGCCTCATCCACCATGTCGCGGAACTTCTTGACGTTATCCGCGCCGGCATAGTCGGCGATCCGCTGATAGGCGGGCTCCATAAGGGCGCGGAACGGCGCGAGATCAGGCTGCGTCGTCTCCAGGCCGGCGGCCTCGAGCTTGGTGATCTGATCCGCTTCGCCTTCGGCCATGAGCTTGCGCATCAGGTCGCCGGCGGCTGCGCTCTCCTCGCGGAAGATCGTCTGCTGCTCGGGCGTCAGCTTCATCCACGCGTTCACTCCGATCGTGTGAATCATGTTGTTGTAGATGTGCCTGGTGATCGCGAGATGCTTCTGCACCTCATAGAACTTGTTGTAGTAGATCACGGCGATCGGATTTTCCTCGCCGTCCACGACCTTCTGCGCCAGCGCCAGATAAAGCTCGGGGAAGGCGATCGCCTGCACGACCGCGCCCAGGGCCTCCATGGAAGCCTGGATCTGCAATTCGGGTGGCGTGCGAAGTTTCAGGCCCTTGACGTCCTCGGGCGCCTTGATCGGCCGCACGCTGTTGGTGACGTTGCGAAATCCATAGTCCCAATTGCGCAACAGGATGAAGCCCTGCTTTTCGGCGAGCGGCCCGAGCCAATCCATCGCCGGCCCATCGAGGACGCGGAATACGAGCGGCCGGCTGTCGAAGATGAAGGGCAGCATGACGGCGCCGAAGGCCTTGTCGTATTTGTCGAGCTGACCCTGGGTCGGCAGGCCCATGTCGATCGTTCCGAGCTTGATCTGCTGGGCCTGCTCGGGCGGCCCGCCGAGCTGATTGTTGGGGAAGATCATGACCCGGATCGCGCCGTTGGTGCGCTCGGCGACGCGGCTTGCGAATTGCTTTGCGGCGATATTGGCTGGATGATCCTCCTGCGCGAAATGGGCGAAGCGCATCGTCAAAGGCGCCGCCCCGCGCGCGAGATAGGGCATGGCCAGCGTCGCCGCGGCGGCGCCGGCGGCGGTTCCGAGCAACTCTCTTCGGTTCATGATTTCCTCCCGTGCTGACTTTTCTCTCCAGGCGCCGCCGCTGGCGGCTTAGCCCCGGAATCCAAAATGGTTCGGCAACGCGAGCGCAAACCAGGGTACGAAAGCGACGATCAGCAAGCCCGCCAGAACCACGGCGAGATAGGGCAGCATGGCGCGCGAAGCCGGTTCAATGTCGCATCGCATGACAGCGCAGCAAACATAAAAACCGACGCCCGCGAGCGGCATGAAGCCGCCGACGCCCATCGCGATGATCAGGACAATGGCGAAGTGCAGGCCGCTGAAGCCCAGCTTGACGGCAATCGGCAGCAGCAGAGGCGCAAGCACATTGAGGGACGGCAAGCCTTCGAGCAGCACGCCGACAAAAATCAGCAGCGCGATCGAGCCGATCATGAAGATCGTCGTGTTTGCATGGCTGGCGGCGAGCAGATCGACCAGGCGCTGGGGCAGATAGGCGATCGTCAACACCCACGAAAACGCCGAGGCGGCGGTGAAGATGAACAGCAGCACGCCGGTCAGCGCGGCCGTGTTTTGAACGGCGCGCAGGAAATCGGCGACAGTCATCTCACGGTAGACGAACATGGCGAGGATGAGGCCGTAGACGACGGCGAGCGCCGCGATCTCGGTCGGCGTAGCGAGGCCGAAGAGAATTCCGGCGAGCAGCATTCCAGGCATCAGCAGGGGCAGGATTGCATTGAACCCGGCGCGCGCGACCACCCGTAACGGGGCGCGGGGAGCGGACACCGCGCCGGCGCGACGGGCGCGGACCGCGATCAGCGCCATCAGGCATAGCGCGATCACAGCCGCGGGCATCAGGCCGCCGATGAATAGGCCGGCCACCGACACATTGGTGATCGAACCGACGATCAGCATGGCGATGCTCGGCGGCACCGTCTCGCCCATGATCGCCGAGACCGCCAGCACCGCTGCGCCCTCCGGGGCGCCGTGGCGGGCGCTGACTTCGTCGCGCATGATCGTGCCGACGGCGGCGACGTCGGCGGGCTTCGAGCCGGAAAGGCCCGAGATAACGTACATGCTGACCACTGCGACCTGCAGCAGGCCGCCTCGCAAATGACCGACCAGCGCGTGGACGAAGCGGATCAGCCGCACGCTGATCCCGCCGCGTTCCATGACCAGTCCGGCGAGGATGAAAAAGGGAACCGCGAGGAGAATGTAATTCCCAGCGCCGGCGACCATGGTTTGCGGCAGCACGAGCAACGGCGCCGCGCCGCTCGTCCAGAGATAAAAAGCGGCCGCCAGCAGCAAGACGAAGCCAACCGGAACGCCGGCGAATATCGCGGCGAAAAAGAGAACGAGCGCGGCGATGATCGAGGAATCATCGCCAAGAGCTGGCAGCCATGATCCATAAGTCGTCGCCGCCAGCGCCGTCGCGGCGAGAAAAAGCGCGCCGACGATGAGCGCCAGTCTGCCGTGTTCGCGCCAGACACGCACTGCCGCATAGAGCGCCACCAGCGCCATGCCGGCCGGCAGCGGCACAGCGATCAGAGCGGCCGGCGCCTGGAGGATCGGCGTGCGCTCGGCCCAGCTTGCGGCGATGAACTCGATCGAGGCGGCGCCGATCAGTCCGCTGACGAACAAGACGATGATGTCGGCGAGCGCGAGGCAGACGCGCTCGACCCGTCTCGGGACGAGGTTGAGGATGAGGCGGACCTGCGCATGGTCGCGCCGCCGATACGCCACGGCGCCGCCGATGAAAGCCAGGATCGACAGCACCAGCCGGGCGACTTCGTCCGACCACAGAAATGACTGGCGGAAGAAGACGCGCGCCATCACATTGGCCAGCACGAGAAGGAGCTCGCCAAGCAGCGCGACGACAACGATCGTCTCGGCCAGGCGGTCGAGCGCGCGCAGAGCAAACGGCTCCAGTACGACGCCCTTGACCGCAACCTCAGCGTTCGTCATCGCCCTCGGCAGGGCGCAGTCGCCGCTCGTCGACACTCGGCCCTACCGCGCTGCGTTGTTCGCTGCACGATATGGCGCGTGTTCAACAGCGACGCTCCTCAGACTCCACATGGCTTTCCTCCCTGGCGGCCTTCTTGCGAGGCCGTGCTTTGCGGCCATTGACCGGTGGTTCCCGCGCCCGCGCGTCCGCGGCAAAATAGTCGGGATTGCGGCGGCGAATGTTCGGAATGTCGGCCAGAAGTCCGTCGAGATGAAGGCCCATCGCCTGAGCGGCGCGCGCGCCGTCGCGGGATTCGATCGCCGCCGCGATCGCCGCGTGCTCGCGGATGGCGCGCGTCATGCGGCCCTCCTGCGGCAAGGTCAGCCGCCGGTAGCGATCGACATGAACTTTGACTTGTTCGACCAGCGTCCAAATTCCGCGATAACCCGCAGCCTCGGCGATGGCGCCGTGAAAGGCTTCGTCCGCATGATGGAAGGCATTGCGATCGCCGGCTCTGCTCGCTTCGCGCTGACGCTCCAACTCGGCGAGGAGGGCGATGATCTGGCTGCGCTGGCCGCGCTCGGCGGCGAGCCGCGCCGACGTCTCTTCAAGCGCCTTGCGAATGACGATCGTCTCGGGAAGCGCGGCAAGCGGAATGCGCGCCGCGAACGTGCCCGACTGCGGGAATATCTCGATGAGCCCCTCGTCGGCGAGCTTGCGCACCGCCTCGCGCACCGGCGTGCGGCTGAAGCCGTAGGATTTCGCCAACTCCGCCTCAGAAATCGGTTCGCCCGGCAAGCGTTCGAGCGAGACAAGTTCGGCCCGCAAATCGGCGTAGATCCTGGCCCCGATCCCGCGGGCGCGGACGCCGCCCGCCCACGGCCTGCGGATCGAAGTCGCCTGTATCGATGGGAGCGCAGTCAGCGGACTTGCCTCGATCTCATCACGGTGCTTTCCAATCCCGATCAAAACTAATATATTAGTATCCTACGTCAAGCGCCAGCTTGGCGGGCGGGAGTTTGGCTCGCGGGGTCGCGCCCGGCCGCAATGGGGAGGATGAGGGCGCCATGACCGACTATCGTCGTCTGTTCGATCTGACCGGCAAGGTCGCGGTGGTGCTTGGCGCAGCGTCAGGGATCGGCAAGTCTTCAGCCGAGGCCTTGGCCGATCTGGGCGCGACTGTCGTTTGCGCGGATCGCGACGGCGGCGGCGCCGAGGCGACGGCGGCGGGAATTCGTGAACGAGGCGGGGCGGCCGAGGCTATCGTCGCCGACGCCGCCAGCGCGGCGGCGGTCAAGGGCTTGGCTGACCTGGTCAAGGCCAGGCGTCCACGCGTCGACATCGCCGTCACCACGCCGGGATTGAATATCCGCAAGGCGATTCTCGACTACACCGAGGAGGACCTTGATCGCGTCGTCACCCTCAACCTCAAGGGGACCGTCTATTTCTTCCAGGCGTTCGGGCGCATCATGATGGAGCAGCGAGGGGGCAGCATCATCGCCTGTTCTTCCGTACGCGCGGTCACGATTGAGCCGGGCCTTGCGGTCTACGGCAGCACCAAGGCGGCGATCGGCCTGTTGGTCAAGGGCTTTGCGTCGGAGGTCGGCGCCTTCGGCGTCCGCGTCAATGCGATCGCGCCGAGCATCGCAGAGACGGCGCTTACCGAACCGTTCAAGCAGCGGCCTGACATCCATAAGCTCTACGCGGCGCACACCGTGTTCAATCGCTGGAGCAAGGCCGACGAAGTCGCCTGCGCCGTGGCCTTCCTGGCCTCCGATGCGGCGAGCTACGTGAGCGGCAGCACGTTGTTCGTCGACGGCGGCTGGACCGCGATCGATGGCCCGCCGACCGGCCTGACGCAACTGGCGCGATGAGGGGAGCGCGGCGGCTCCGCTCGTCACTCGGCCTCCGTCAGTCGTGCGGCTTCGGCGCGACGCGAGGCGCGCGAGCTTATCTCCTGGTAGCGGTTCAGGGAGTTAGACAGGTGCCGGCGCGCCGCGTTGCGGGCGGCCGCGGTGTTCTGGCTGCGAATCGCTTGGTAAATCGCAACGTGCTCGGTCTGAATCCGGCGCAAATATCGGACCCGGCCCGGGTCGCTGCCGTTCGCGATATTGAGGATCTGGCGGGGAATGATGAAATTCCCCAGAAACTCGAGAAACTGCGGGAAGTAGCGATTATGGACGCTGCGAAAGATCGCCAGATGGAACCGGAAGTCGGCATCGACTGCGTTGCCGCCGACTTCGATTTCGGCCTCGATCGACCGCAGGGCGGCCTCGATCTGGACGAGGTCGTGGCTTGTCCGGCGCTCGGCGGCGAGCCCCGACGCCTCGATCTCCAAGCCCATGCGCAATTCGAGGATCTGCAGCACGTCCTTGCCGGATTTCACCTCATCGGGATCGATGCGGAACGGCCGGCGCTGCACGTCCGCCGGCACGAACGCGCCGAGGCCCTGGCGGGTCATGACCAAGCCATCCGCCCGGAGCGCCGCCACCGCCTCCCGCACCACAGTGCGGCTGACGCCGGTGGCCAGCGAGAGCTCCTGCTCGGTCGGCAGGCGAGCGCCCGGCTGCAGGCGGCCGCTGAGAATCTCGGCGGCCAGCCGCTGAGTCAGCTCCTGGGTCCGATTGAGCGCCGGGCCTAGCGCGAGAGAGAGCGTTTTGCTTTTCTTCACCGGGTTTGCCGATCGATTCGCCATAGACGATTATTACACGAGCCGCCGACGCCACAAGTCCGCGCTTAAGCCGCCGCCTGCGGCCTCCTGCGATCATCCCACTCCAGCGACCCGCGTTCATCGACCCGAAGCGCCGAACCCGGGCGCGTCCCCTGGGGACACGGCGGCGACGCCGATTGCGCATATCAGATATAAGGTCATCATACGAATCTCCTTGTCGCTACGTTGCTTCCGATATAGTCTGCAGTGGAGGCGGCCGCGGTCCGCCCTCACCAACGGCCAAGGGAGCGAAATATGTCCTGGATGACGCCCGTTATCGTGGAAGTGTGCATCGGCATGGAGATCACCAGCTACGTGTCGGCTGAAATCTGATCAGCTCGGCGTAGCCAACGCGACTGGCGGTTAGTCGCGCTTGGGTCGCGGCTCATGTGACCGGCGGCGGATTTTCCTACTAAATGGGGAGTTCGCCGTTCCGGTGCATGTGTGGGCGCACGGATGCGCCTCGCCAAGCGGAGCGGTGACGCCGCTGTTCGGCGGAAGATGGAGGCGTTGGCGCTTTCCATGTCGTCTTCGGGGCGGCGGACTGTTTCAAGCGGATCAGCGATGCGGTACCGGCAGCCCTGATCCTGGTCCAAGGTTCCTGATCTGAAGAGATCGCTTCATGGCCCGTTCCCCCGAGCGTTTGAAATCAGCTGTCGGGGCGGGATTGCTGTCCTTTCCGGTCACGCATTTCACCGACGATGGCGCATTTGCGCCAGGCCCCTATCGGGACCACATCGACTATCTTGTCGGTCACCGTCCAGCAGCCTTGTTCGCAGCGGGTGGAACCGGAGAGTTCTTTTCGCTCCATCTCGCGGAGTACGAGAGCATCGTCGCGGCTGCGGTCGAATCCGCCCGGGGCAGACTGCCGGTCGTCGCGGGCGTCGGCTATGGCACTGCGCTGGCGATTGAATTTGCAAAGCGGGCGGAGAAGGCCGGCGCGGACGGAATTCTGCTGTTGCCGCACTACCTGATCCAGGCCGAGCAGGAAGGGCTTTACCGCCATATCGTCGCGATCTGCCGCGCCATCGGAATCGGCGCCATCGTCTACCACCGCGACAATTGCCTGTTCGAACTCGACACCATGCGAAGGCTGGCGGACGCGTGTCCGAATTTGATCGGCTTCAAGGACGGCCTCGGCAATGTCGAGCAGCTGACCTGTCTTCGCGACACCCTTGGCGACCGGCTGGTCTATGTCGGCGGGATGCCGACAGCGGAAGTTTTCGCCGCCGCCAATCGGGCGATCGGCGTCTCGACGTATTCTTCCGCGATATTCAATTTCGCGCCTGAATATGCACAGCGTTTCTTCGCGGCCGTCCATTCGGGCGACCGCGCGTTTACCAGCGAAGCAGTGCGGAGCTTCTTCATCCCCTACCTCGCGCTGCGGAACCAACGTCGCGGCTACGCGGTCAGCATCGTCAAGGCGGGCTTGCGCGTCGTGGGCCGACCTGCCGGTCCGGTTCGCGCGCCTCTCCTGGATCTCACCGCGGATCAAGAGGCCGCGTTGGCCCGACTGGTGGCGCGGGCCACCGGCGCTCTTGCGCGCCCTTCGAAACCGGCGCTTCCCGTGGGCGCGGAGCTGCCTGGCGATCGATCGATGTGAACGGTTCG
Organism: Hyphomicrobiales bacterium; assembly: GCA_003164825.1. Taxonomy (GTDB): domain Bacteria; phylum Pseudomonadota; class Alphaproteobacteria; order Rhizobiales; family Beijerinckiaceae; genus Roseiarcus. The sequence goes on along the minus strand of PLUH01000090.1, from coordinate 34,898 downwards.
GCATTGTCTCCGCGACGGCCTCGCCGAGCCGATTGCGCGACAATGGGAACAGGATGTCGGGGACGTCTTGGCGCAGCGTTTCAAACGAGTGTAAGGTCCACGAAAAGTCGACTATTGCCCGCGGCGTGAGCAAGGGAGGAAGAAGTGATCGACGTCTCCAGACGACAGATCTTGCAATCCGGCGGCGCGGCGGGGCTGTTGCTCCTGCCGGGCGGCGCCGCGCGCGCCGCGCCGACCTGGAACGGTCCGCCGCCGGAGCCCGGAGCGTCTATCCGGGTTTTGCGCTGGAAGCAGTTCATCCAGGCCGAGTTCGACAGTTTCGTCGCCAACACCAAGAAGTTTGCCGATCAGACCGGCGTCAAAGTGCGGGTCGATGCGGAAAGCTGGGACGACATCCGGCCGAAATCCGCTGTCGCCGCCAATGTCGGGGCCGGCCCCGACGTCATCTTTGGCACGCTCGACGATCCGTTCAAGTTCAGCGAAAAGCTCCTGGACTTGACCGACCTCGCCGAATATCTCGGCGACAAATATGGCGGCTGGTATCCCGTCGCGCGCAAATACGGCATCCACGACAAGCGCTGGATCGCGCTTCCGGACGGCGCCACCGGCGGCTGCATGAACTACCGCATCAGCACGATGCGCGCCGCGGGCTTCGACGAATTTCCGAAGGACACCGCCGGGTATCTCAAGCTCTGCCAGGGGCTCAAAAAGGCGGGCAAGCCGCCGGGGTTTGCGCTCGGTCACGCGACTGGCGACGCTAACGGCTGGTGCCAATGGTGCCTGTGGGCTTTCGGCGGCAAGACCGTCGACGACAACAACAACGTCGTCATTGATTCGCCCGAGACCGTGGCCGCGCTTGAATACGCCAAGCAGCTCTATGGAACCTATATCGACGGCGTGCTGTCGTGGCTCGATCCCAGCAACAACAAGGCCTTCCTCGCCGATCAGATCAGCCTGACGCTCAACGGTATTTCGATCTACACCGTCGCCAAAAATTCCCCCGATCCCGCGCTCAACGCGATCGCGGCGGACATGGATCACGCCAATATGCCGATCGGCCCCGTCGGGCGGCCGACCGAGCAGCAAAACATCCTCAACACTTACGCCTATACCTACACCAAATATCCCAATGCCGTGCGCGAATATCTGCGCTTCATGTGGGAGAAGCCGCAGGTCGATTATTGGGAGACGCAGTCGAACGGCTATATCGCGCCCCCCTTGCCGGCCTGGAACGACAATCCAATCTGGACCGCCGATCCGAAGGTGACGCCGTTCCGCGACGTCCTGAAATATGCGCTCGATGACGGCTACTCGGGCGCGCTCGGCGCCGCATCGGCCGCGGTCATGGGCGATTTCGTTGTCGTCGACATGTTCGCCGAGGCATGCACGGGGAACAAATCGCCGAAAGACGCGGCGCACGATGCGGCGGAACGGGTCAAACGCTTCTACAGCGCCTAGCCAGCCCCGCCGGCCTTTCCGGCGGCGCGTCAGGAGCGCATCAGGCGCAAGCCGATAGCAGGAGCCGACCAACAGGGGGAAGATAATTATTCGCCGAGGTTGCTTGTCCGAAGATGATCGCCGAGGAGGCGGGTGATGGCCTCAAACGCGCCGGCCTACCGCGCCGCCCGAACGATCCCGACGCGGCGCGGGCTCGCTTTTCGTCTCCTCGACGATCGCAATTTTCTCGGCGTCGCCCTGATTGCGCCGGCGGCAGCGTTCTTGCTGGTTTTTCTCGCCTATCCGCTTGGCCTCGGATTCTGGCTCGGCATGACCGACGCTTCGATCGGCCAGCCGGGCCGCTTCATCGGCCTCCGCAACTTCATTTCGCTCGCCCATGACAGCGTATTCTGGCTCTCCGTGTTCAACACATTGCTGTACACGGTCGTCGCCAGCGCGCTCAAATTTGCGCTCGGCCTCTATCTGGCGCTGCTGCTCAACCGCCGCCTGCCGCTGAAGTCGCTCGTCCGCGCGATCGTGCTGCTGCCGTTCGTCACCCCGACGGTGCTGTCGGCGATCGCGTTCTGGTGGATCTACGATCCGCAGTTCTCGATCATCTCCTGGTCGCTGATCAAGCTCGGGCTCATCCACCAGTACATCGATTTTCTTGGCAGCCCCTGGAACGCCCGGTGGTCGGTGATCGCGGCAAATGTCTGGCGAGGCATCCCGTTCGTGGCGATCACGCTGCTCGCGGGCCTGCAGACGATCTCCCCTTCGCTCTACGAAGCGGCGACGCTCGACGGCGCCGGCCCGTGGCAGCGGTTCCGGTTTGTCACCCTGCCGATGCTGTCGCCGATCATCGCGGTCGTAATGACCTTCTCGGTGCTGCTCACGTTTACCGACTTCCAGCTCATCTACGCCATCACCCGCGGCGGCCCGATCAACGCGACGCAACTGATGGCGACGCTCTCTTACGAGCGCGCCATCACCGGCGGCCGGCTCGGCGAAGGCGCGGCGATCGCCGACGCCATGGTGCCGTTCCTGCTCGCGGCGATCCTGTTCAGCTACTTCGGATTGCAGCGGCGACGCTGGCAGCAAGGCTCGAGGGACTGACCATGGCTCTCGGCAAGGGCGCGCCCGAAGGCATGGACTATCTCGAGAGGCTGCCGAGACGAGTGGTCACGCTCTACCTGCCGCTCGCCGTCTTCCTATTCGTCCTCCTGTTTCCGTTCTACTGGATGACGACGACGACCTTGAAGCCGGACGACGAGCTCTACGACTACGCGCGCTTCAATCCGTTCTGGGTCCACAGCCCGACGCTCGCGCATATCGAGAAGCTGTTCTTCGAGACGAGCTATCCGAACTGGCTCATCAACACGATGCTCATCGCCGCCGCGTCGACGGTGATATCGCTCATCTGCAGCGTCTGCGCGGCTTACGCGATCGAACGTCTGCGGTTCAGCGGCGCCCGCTATGTGGGACTCGCCATTTTTCTCGCCTATCTCGTGCCCCCGAGCATCCTGTTCATTCCGCTCGCCGCGATCATCTTCAAGCTCGGCCTGTTCGACAGTGACTGGGCGCTGATCCTGACCTATCCGACCTTCCTCATTCCGTTCTGCACCTGGCTGCTCATGGGCTATTTCCGCACCATCCCCTACGAGCTCGAGGAATGCGCGCTGATCGACGGCGCGACGCGGCTGCAGATCCTGTGGAAGATCACCCTGCCGCTCGCGGTTCCCGGACTGATCTCGGCCGGCATTTTCGCCTTCACCCTGTCGTGGAACGAATTCATCTACGCGCTGACCTTCATCTCGTCGTCGGAGAACAAGACGGTTCCGGTCGGCGCCATCACCGAACTGGTCGAGGGCGACGTCTATCACTGGGGCTCGCTGATGGCGGCGGCGCTGTTCGGTTCGCTGCCGGTGGTGATCATGTATTCGTTCTTCGTCGAGTACTATGTTTCGAGTCTGACCGGAGCGGTGAAGGAATAGCCGCCGACGGAGACGAAAGCAGCCGTTCGCAGATTTGGCCGCATCGCGCGGCGGCTTCTGGCGCCGATCGCGGCAGCCGTCACGCTCGCGACGTCCGCGCCGTCGCTTGGGGCGGAGAAGATCGGCCCGCTAACACGAATACGGATAGCCGGGATTCAACAGATAAAACGGGTTCAGCGCACAGGCGTCGTAGCCGCCGTAGTCGTGGTTGTGGCCGTAATAGCCGCCGTTCCCTCCCCCGCCCACGCGATAACCGCCGCCTGGGTGAAAACCGCCATCTGCGCGAAAACCACCGCCTGGGTGACGGGCGCCTGTATGACAACTTCCCGACGGCAAAGTCGCGCCGAAGCTGCCTCGATTGGGGCAGTCGCGCAAGGTCGAGGCTATCAGTACCAATCCCCAGGCGGCTCGCGCGCCGTCCAGATTGACGAAATTGTCGATTGCGCCCAACACTCCGGGCGCGACCCGCAGCCAAGGAGGCCATCATGCCCCTGTTTTTGATCGAGCGAACCTTCGCCGGTCTCGTGCCCACGGATGATGAATCGATGGCCGCGATCAAGCTGGTCAACGACGAGATTGGGGTGCAGTGGCTGTTCGTTCCTCAGCGCCGACAAGCGAAAGACGTTCTGCCTCTATGAAGCGGTAAGTCCCGAAGCGATTCGAGCCGCGGCGCAGCGTGTTGGCATTCCGGTCGATGCAATTATCGAGGTCAGCGAAATGGGACCTGACGCCGCAGCGATCGCGGCGCTGCGAGCGCATCCCGACAAGAGCGCCGTCCATCAGGTTTCTTAACGATCCATTTGGAGTTCAAGCCTCTGCAGGCGCGCCAACTCTGTCGGATATGGGACGCCCGCTGCCGGTCGCGCTTCGGCGGCAGCCGCTGAGAAGCCATGCAATTCCATTTGAACGGGTTCAGGCCCGGCAATCCGGAAATCTCGGAAGCGGCCGAGCCGAGCGATGCGGCGCGGCGCGTGGACGCGCTACCTGCGGAGGTCGACGTGCTGATCGTCGGCTGCGGGCCGGCGGGGCTCACGCTTGCCGCGCAACTGGCGGCCTTTCCCGACATCAAAACCCGGATCGTCGAGCAGAAACCGGGCCCGTTGCTCCTCGGCCAGGCGGACGGGGTCGCTTGCCGGACGATGGAGATGTTCGAAGCGTTCGGCTTCAGCGAGCGGGTGATGAAGGAGGCCTATTGGGTCAACGAGACGTCGTTCTGGAAGCCGGATGACAACGAGCGGGCGAATATCGTCCGCAGCGGCAGGATCCAGGATGTCGAAGACGGGCTCAGCGAATTCCCGCACGTTATCCTGAATCAGGCGCGCGTGCATGAGTTCTATCTCGACGTCATGCGCAACGCGCCGACGCGGCTCGAGCCGGACTATTCCCGCCAATTGCTCGACCTCACGATTGTCCCGCCATCGGGCAACGGCGTCCGCGCGCCGGCCTACCCCGTGACCGTCAGGCTCAAACGGGTCGATCCCGCCCATGCAGGGCAGGCGGAGACCGTCAAGGCGCGGTTCGTGGTCGGCTGCGACGGCGCGCGGAGCGCCGTGCGCAAATCGCTCGGGCTCGAGCTTCACGGCGATTCGGCCAACCAGGTCTGGGGCGTCATGGATGTCCTGGGGATCACCGACTTCCCCGACTTCCGCCTCAAGTCGGCGATCCAGTCGGCCAACGAAGGCAACCTCCTCATCATTCCGCGGGAAGGCGGCTATCTCGTCCGCCTCTATATCGAACTCGAAAAGCTCAACGAGAATGAGAGGGTCTCAAGCCTGAACGTCACGCCCGACCGTTTGATTGCCGCGGCGCGGCGGATCCTGCACCCCTATTCGCTGGAGGTGCAGGAAATCGCGTGGTGGTCGGTCTACGAGATCGGCCAGCGCCTATGCGACAGGTACGACAATTTGCCCAAGAAGCCAGCGCAAGACAGCTTCCCGCGGGCGTTCATCGCCGGCGACGCCTGCCATACCCACAGCCCCAAAGCCGGACAGGGCATGAACGTCTCGATGCAGGACGCCTTCAACCTCGGCTGGAAACTGGCGTCGGTCCTGCGTGGGCGATGCTCGCCCGAGATCCTGCGCACCTATTCGGTCGAACGCCAGAGCGTCGCCGAGGAGCTGATCGACTTCGATCGCAAGTGGGCCAGGATGTTCAGCGCGCCGCCGAAAGATCCCTTCAACGGCAACCGCGAAGGCGTCGATCCGGCGGAGTTCCAAAGATACTTCATCAAGCAGGCGCGCTTCACCGCCGGAACGGAAACCCGCTACGCCCCGTCGATCATCTCCGGCAAGCCGATCTATCAGCATCTCGCCGAGGGCTTCACGATCGGCATGCGCTTTCATTCGGCGCCGGTGATCCGCCTCGCCGACGCCAAGACGGTTCACCTCGGCCACACCGTCAAGGCGGACGGCCGGTGGCGGGTATTCGCGTTCGCCGATGCGGCAAACCCCGCCGCTTCGTCCTCGAGGCTCAGAGCGCTGTGCGAGTTTCTCGCCGAGTCGCCTGGCTCTCCGGTCACGCGGCACACTCCGGCCGGAGCGGATATCGACTCCGCAATCGATGTCCGGGCGATATTCCAGCAGAGCCATCGCGAACTGGCTATCGAAGCAATGCCCGCTCTCCTCCTGCCGCGTAAGGGCCGTTTTGGACTCCGCGACTATGAGAAGATGTTCTGCCCTGACTTGAAGAGCCGCGCCGATATTTTCGACCTGAGGGGCATCGATCGAACGAGGGGGTGCGCGGTCGTCGTCCGGCCGGACCAGTATGTCGCCCATGTTCTTCCGCTCGACGACTATTCCGAGCTCGCCTCGTTCTTCAACGGATTCATGTTGTAGCGATGAACGCGCGGCCTCGTCTCCGGACAGCGGTCGGAGAGCAGGTGAAGTTCGAACCTTTTCCGGCGTGGCGCGCCGCGAAACGCAAGTCGTTTGCGCTCTCTGGGACGACTTCGTCGATGTCGAGCGCGGTCCAATCATAGGCATTGGCTCGAACACGAAGCCGGCTGCCAAAAGGCGTTTCCTCCATTCCAATCTTTTCATGGTCCGCATATTACCCTACAACCCCAGACCCGCGATCAAGCAATTGCGATTGGCGCCGGGTCGAGCCAGCGGTGAGTGAAGGGACAATCGTTGCGCCAAATCGCCTTCGCGCCGATTCTGATCTCGACCGCCAGCCTGGACCGCTTTCCGGTTGAATGTGGGCGCCGTCGTCGTTGCGAGCGAAGCGAGGCCATCCAGAGCCCCCGGCGCGGCCCTACGATCAATGGATGGCTTGGCTTCGCTCGCGATGAGGGCATTGCGCAGCCCGGCGGGCGCTCGCGCGCGGGGACATGGTGAGCGATACGGCTTTCCCGTCCCGCGGCGCGCTTAGGATCGCCTTTGCCCATGTCGCCTATCGGGCGGCGGAGGAATTCGCCGGACGGCGGACGGGCGTGGCCCATTTCGAGGTGCGGACGTTCGAAGAGCTGGAACGGCGAGCGGGCGAGGCCGACGTGCTGGCAGTGTCGGGCCTGTGGCGCAATACGCTCCTGGCGAGCGCGCCGAAGCTCAGATTCGTGCAATCGTTCAGCGCCGGCACGGATCAATATGACAAGGCGCTGTTCGCGAAGGCCGGCGTTCGGCTGGCCAATGCGCAAGGCGTGAACGAACGCGCGGTTGCCGAGCACGCGATGGCGCTCATCCTCGCTCTGACCCGGCAGCTTCACCAAGCGCGCGACAACCAGCGGGAGCGGCGCTGGCGCGGCATGATCGGCGACCGCCCGCTGCGCGAGCAGGAGCTCGGCGGCAAGACCCTGATCGTCGTCGGCCTCGGCCGCATCGGCGCCCGCCTCGCCCGGCTGGCGCGGGCCTTCGAGATGCGCGTGATCGGAGTGCGCCGGACGGCGACGCCCGCGCCCGCCGCCGCCGACGAGGTCGTCGACCCGACCGGCCTCGCGCGGGCGCTCGCCGAGGCTGACGTGGTCGCCTTGACCTGTCCGCTGACGCCTGAGACCGAGGGCCTCATCGGCGCCGCGGCGCTCCATGCGCTGAAGCCGGGTGCGCTCCTCATCAATGTCGCGCGGGGCAAGGTGGTCGACGAGGCGGCGCTTCTGGCGGCGCTCGCCGACGGACGCGTCGGCGCAGCGGCGCTCGACTGCTTCCATCACGAGCCGCTGCCGCCCGAATCGCCATTCTGGGCGCTGCCGAACGTGCTGATCACGCCCCACAGCGCCGGCGAAACAGGACAATACGAAACGAACGTTGTCGACATTCTGGTCGACAACATCGAGCGCCTCCTTCGCGGCGAAACCGCGCTCAGAAACCAGGTGGTGTGACGGCGGGCCGCGCTCGCTGGCTGCCCGCACGGCGACACGAAAAATCCGGCGGTTCTCTTTTGGCCGCCGATAGCCGAGAAAAGGCGCACGGCCCGCGCGTCAGGGCGACGCTTGAACCGCAACAGGACGAATGGACATGGCTTCGGTCGAAGTTTCCAACGTGCGCAAGAGCTTCGGCAGTTTCGAGGTGATTCACGGCGTCTCGATCCGGGTCGAGGACGGCGAATTCGTGATTCTCGTCGGGCCGTCGGGATGCGGCAAGTCGACGCTTCTGCGCATGGTCGCCGGCCTCGAGTCGATCACCAGCGGCGAGCTTCGCATCGACGGGCGGATCGTCAACGACGTGCCGCCCAAGGAGCGCGACATCGCGATGGTGTTCCAGAACTATGCGCTCTACCCGCAGATGACGGTGGCGAAGAACATGAGCTTCTCGCTCGAACTGGCCAAGCGGCCGAAGGACGAGATCGCCGACAAGGTCAACAAGGCGGCCGACATCCTGGGCCTCAAGCCGCTGCTCGAGCGCTATCCGCGCCAATTGTCGGGCGGCCAGCGGCAGCGGGTCGCCATGGGGCGGGCGATCGTACGAGATCCGGCGGTGTTCCTGTTCGACGAGCCGTTGTCGAATCTCGACGCCAAGCTCAGGGTGCAGATGCGGGCGGAGATCAAGGCGTTGCAGCAACGGCTGGCGTCAACGACGATCTACGTCACCCATGACCAGATCGAAGCGATGACGATGGCCGACAAGATCGTCGTCCTGCACGACGGAGAGGTGGAGCAGATCGGCACGCCGCTCGACCTTTATGACTCGCCGGCCAACCTGTTCGTGGCCGGGTTCATCGGCTCGCCGGCTATGAACTTCATCAGCGGGCGTCTCGAAGGCGGTGAGCGGCCGACGCTTGTGACCGCCTCAGGGTTCAAGATTCCGCTCGCCGCCGCGCCGCCTGTTGGGGCCGGCTCGGAGATCGTCATGGGCGTCCGCCCCGAGCACGTGACGCTCGGGGGGCCGCTCGCGATCCCCGCCCATGTCATGGTCGTCGAGCCGACCGGATACGAAACGCAGGTGATCGCGAGGCTCGCCGGGCAGGATATCGTCTGCGTGTTTCGCGAGCGCTTGAACGACCGCCCCGGGGACAGCATCGCGCTGACGCTCGAAGGGCCTTTGCACTTCTTTGATGCGCAAACCGGACACGCCCTAGCGGCCAACTAGCGCAGGTCGCGCTTTAACCGAGTCACGAGCCTTGCGGGTTGTCAGGTAACCGGATTAATGTGGCGAAGGCTCGAGTGAACGAACGCCGGTGAAGGCGCGAGCGGGAGGATTTCGCCATGAAGGGCAAGCGGGTGAATCGCCGATCCTTGCTCATTGGCATGGCGCTCGCGCCGGCGGTCGTGCGCGCCGCCCGGGCGGCGCCGATGACGTTGCGCCTCTCGTCGTCGCTGCCGAACAACCCGCAGTTCGCCAACGGCCGGGTTTACTACGACAATCTCCTCAAGCGCCTGGCGGCCGACGGCCTCGCCGATCGGATCGACGTCCAGTTCTTTCCCGACAACCAGCTCGGCCAGGAGATCGACGTCGTCAACTCGGTCAGTCTCGGCGTCATCGACCTCATGGTCACCGGCACCTCGATCTGGGCCAATGTCGTGCCCCTGATCGGGCTCCTCGATCTCGGCTATCTGTTCGAGAGCTTCCCCCAGCAGACCAAAGCGCTGGACGGCGGCGCGGCCAAACCGTTCGAGCAGGCGCTCAAAAGCGGCGCCAATGTGGATATCATCGGCTGGGCCTATAATTTCGGCTCCCGCAGCGTGCTCTGCAAGTCACCGGTCAACGCGCCCGCGGACCTGGCCGGCAAGCGGATCCGGACATTGCCAAACAAGATCATCACCGAATGCCTGCGGCTGATGGGCGCGGCGGCGACGCCGCTGGCGTTCGGCGANNCCGACCATTGTCGCCAGCAAGTTCTACGAGACGGCCAAATTCTATTCGCTGACCGAGCACAATTTTTCCGCGCTCGGCGTGTTCTGCAGCGGCTTGACGCTTGCCAAGATGGACGCGCCGTTGCGCGACCAGTTCCTGGCCGCGGCGGCGGAAGCGGCAGCCGACACCAGGGTGCGCGGGCTCGAGGCGGAAAAGGAGGCGCTCGATTCGCTGAAACAGAAAGGCGTCGAAATCATCGCCTGCGATCGCGAGCCGTTCCGCAAGCTGGTGGCGCCGCAGACTGACACGTTCATCAAGGCGCATCCGGAGGCGAAGGCGATCATCGATATCGTCCGCAGCGCCAAGGCGTGACTGGGTGAGCCGCGTAGCGCCGACGACCGGTCCAGCGGCCGTCCTCCTGCCTCGACTGCGATCCGCGGCAAGCGGCGGGCTCGCCGTCCTGCTCGCGCTCGTCGATGCGGTCGCCGCGCTCCTGCTGGCGGCCGACCTCATCGTCGTGTCGCTGTCGGTCTTCTATCGCTACGTTCTGGCGGCGCCGATCGAGTGGGCCGACGACGTGGCGCGCGGTCTCATGGTGGCGCTGAGCTTCTTCGGCGCGGCGGGTGCGCTCGCCCGCGGCGAGAACGCGGGCGTCGCCTTCTTCGTCCAAAGACTGCGGCCGCTGGCTCGCCGGCGGGTCGACGCTGTGGCGGCGCTGATCGTGCTGGCGACCGCCGCGTCGGTGGCGTGGAACGCGATGGCGCTCGGGCGTTTCACCACCGGGCAGACCACCGGTTCCGGCCTGCCGCTGGAATTGACCTTCTATCCGATGGGGGCCGGCGCGCTCTGCATGACGATTTTCGCCTTCGCGCAGTTCTGTCGACGGCGGCCGCCGGATCTTGCATTCGCGATCGCCGTCGCGCTGGCTCTGGCCGGCGCCGCATACGGCTGGCGCTTCATCGGGACGGGCGCCGCGCGCTCGGGCCTGCCGATGCTCGCAGGCTTCGTCGGCTGCCTCGTGGGCGGCGTGCCCATTGGGTTCGCGCTGGCATTCACCGCGCTCATCTACATCTGGATCGATGGCGCGCTTCCGGGAATGATCTTCGCCCAGCAGATGGCGCGGGGCATCGACAATTTCGTCCTCCTCGCGATCCCGTTCTTCATCCTCGTCGGCTACCTGATGGAAGCGAACGGCATGTCCGTTCGTCTCATCGCGCTGCTCGAACGCCTCGTCGGACGGATTCGCGGCGGTCTCAACGTCGTGATGGTGCTGTCGATGGTCATCTTCTCCGGCATCTCCGGTTCGAAGATGGCGGATGTCGCGGCGGTTGGCTCGGTGCTGATTCCGGCGGCGCGGCGGTCGCGCCAGAACCCGGGCGAGGCGGTGGCCTTGCTGGCGGCTTCCGCGGTGATGGCCGAGACCATTCCGCCATGCATCAATCTGATCATCCTCGGCTTCGTCGCCAACCTTTCGATCGGCGGGCTGTTCATGGCCGGCCTGTTGCCGGCCGGCCTGATGGCGCTCGCGCTGATCGGCGTCGTCATCCTGCTTGGCGGCGATGCGCGGCTTACCCAGGAAGTCGCTCTGTCGACGGCGCCGCTGGGGCAGCTTTGGCGTGGCGCGATTGTCACCCTCGGGCTCGTCGTCATCATTTTTGCCGGGTTCCGGTTCGGAATTGCGACCGCAACCGAGATTTCCGCTTTCGCCGCACTCTACGCGCTCATCGTGGGCGGCGCGACGTTCCGCGAGCTTGGACCGCGCGCCGCCGCCCGCAGTTTCGTCAACGCCGCGACGCGCTCGGGACTGGTGCTGTTCATCGTCGCCGCGGCGCAGTCGCTCGCCTTCGTGCTGACGTTGCAGCAGTTCCCCCATGCTCTGGCGCAGGCGATGATCGCGCTGTCGCAAAATGCCGGCGCCTCGCCGTTCCTGCTGCTGTCGATCCTCATCCTGATCGTCATGGGTTCGATTCTGGAGGGCGCGGCGGCGCTGATCATCTTCGGTCCGCTGCTGATTCCGGTCGCGGGCCAGATCGGCATCAACGGCCTGCACTTCGGCGTTGTGCTGGTGATTGCGATGGGAATCGGTCTCTTCGCCCCGCCGCTCGGGCTTGGCCTCTATGGCGCCTGCCTGATCGGCGGCGTGCCGATCGAATCGACGGTGAGGCCGATGCTGGGCTATCTCGGCTTGCTGTTCCTGTGCCTGTTGGTTATTGCGTTCGTTCCCGGACTGACGCTGTGGCTGCCGCATCTGCTCGGCTATCAGTAAGCGCCTGCCGCCGCCACGGCGTCGGCATCGTCGCGAGCGCCGCGGCTTGACCGTATGGCGTCTCGGGATTAGGTCGCCTTAAAGGGGGGACATCCGCGGAGGNNCAAAAATCGAGACAATTGACCCATGCCGCACCTGTTCAGCAAACTTCGCATGCGCGACGTCGACTTCGCCAACCGGATCGGCGTTTCGCCGATGTGCCAATATTCGTCCATCGACGGCTACGCCAACGACTGGCATTTCGCCCATCTTGGCGCGCGAGCCGCTGGCGGCGCGGGGCTGGTGTTCACGGAGGCGGCGGCGGTCGCTCCCGAGGGCCGGATTTCGCCGCAAGACCTCGGCGTCTGGAGCGAAAAGCATTTCGAGCCCCTCGAACGGATCGTGCGCTTTATCGAGGGTCAGGGCGCGCGCGCCGGCATCCAGCTCGCGCATGCCGGGCGGAAAGGCAGCACCTATCGGCCGGGAGCGGGCAACGGCGCCATTCCGGAAGCGGCTGGCGGATGGCGCCCGGTCGCGCCGAGCGCCGTTGCGTTCAATGATAGTTTCCCCATGCCGGACGAAATGACTGTCGACCAGATCCACGCTGTGCATGGCGCCTTCGCCGTCGCGGCTGAGCGCGCGTTCGCCGCCGGCTTCCGGGTGATCGAGATTCATGCCGCGCATGGCTATTTGAATCACGAGTTTCTGTCGCCGTTCAGCAATCGGCGCGTCGACGCCTATGGCGGCTCGTTCGACAACCGGACGCGATTCGTGCGCGAATGCGTCGCCGCGGTGCGGCGCGCGCTACCGGAGCGCTGCCCGCTGTTCGTGCGTATCTCGGCGACCGACTGGGTGGAGGGCGGATGGGACATCGACCAGTCGGTCGAGCTCGCGCGCCAGTTGCTGGCTCTCGGCGTCGATGTGATCGATTGTTCGTCGGGCGGCAATGTCGAGAAGGCGGAGATCCCCGTCGGACCGGGATATCAAACGCCGTTCGCCGAGCGGATTCGTCGCGAAGCGAATATCGCCACCGCAGCGGTCGGCATGATCACCGCCCCGGCCCAGGCCGACCAGATCATCCGCAACGATCAGGCCGATATCGTGCTGCTCGCGCGCCAGGCGTTGCGCGACCCCTATTGGCCGCTTCACGCTGCGCAAGAACTCGGGCAAGTCGCGCCTTGGCCGCCGCAATATCTACGCGCCGCGCCGAGCGGGACGCCCGAACGGGCGCCCGCGGTCGCTCACAGCGATCGCGCCGCCCAGCCTGTTGGTACGTGAGACGGCGAGGGGTTGTGAGGCAAAAAAGTCCAATTTGAAGCCGTGTTTGTGTCCCCGGCTCTTGGTCGCGGATTCACTATTCTTTCCGGACTTCGATCTCAAGACGGGGATACGGCTTGGCTGGACGGCCTTGGTCGCGTTAGGCTCGTGGAGCGGCCCTTTCCGGGCTTCGAATTGGTGGGGATGTCAATGCGCCATTCACTCGTTCCGTTGCTGACGGCGGCGACGATCGCCTTTGGGTTCGCTTTCGCCGGTTCGACCGCCGCGAACGCGGAAAGCGTCATGAAAGAGTGCGCGAGCCAATGGAAGGCTGCCGAGGCCGCGGGAACGACCGGCGGCCAGACCTGGCCGCAGTTTCTGTCGCAGTGCCGCACCCGCGAGAGCTCCGCCGCGGCGCCGCCCTCCGGGACGTTCGCTCCCGCGCCGGCCCCTGCCCCAGCGCCCGCGCCGGCCACACAGTCAGGCTCCCTCTTCCCATGGTGGCAGCCATCGGCTCCGGCTTCCGCGCCGGCGTCGGATGCCGGCGCGCCCTCGGTCCCGCGGGCAGGCGAATACACGACCGAATTGGCGGCCCGCGCCCGCTGCCCGTCCGACACCGTTGTGTGGGTCAACACCCCATCGCGCGTCTACCACTATGCGGGGACCCACTATTATGGGCATACCAAGCGCGGCGCCTACATGTGCGAGGCCGACGCGCGAGCGGCCGGAAATCGCGCGGCGCGCAAGGAGCTCCAGACCCATTCGGGATGACAGGCGCATCGGCAGCGCGGACGCCCGCTCGGCGGCGTTCTCGGCCATGAAAGAAAAGCCCCGCCAGAGGGGGGTTGCTCCGAGCGGGGCCTAGGCAGCGCCAGCGTAGTTGTGCGGCAGCATTATCGCGCCGTCCCCCCAACGCTTAGTTTCAGGCAGGCGATAACGGAAAAGCTTGCGTCGACGAGCATCCCGTCTGGCTGCTGCGCCAATTTCAAGCGAACGCTCTCATTGACGATACGACAATAGTGCATCAGCAGCGTGAGCGCCTCGCTCACGTTTTCGGCCGCGGACATGGCGTAAAACAACAGTCCGGCCTGACGCGGGTTCGACTGCTCGGCGAGGTGGAGCCCCGAACATGGGGTCGTTCAGCGCCAAGGCGGCGTATTCGAGAAATTCGCCCTGGGCCGCCGCGGACAGGCGGCGCCGGGGAGTGTCCAGGTCGCCTTCGGCGAGCCCGGCGCGATCCAGCAACGGCCCCGGGTCCGCGCCGCGCTGGCGTAAGGCCGCAATCGCGCACTTGACCGCGAACCCAGTCACCGTCGGCAGCGCCTGCCGGGTCGCGCCCATGGTCAGTCCACGCCCCTCAGCGCCTCATCTGCGCGGCATCCCGCGACGCGCCCAAGGGCATGGCAAGCCGATGCGCGACGACCGAAGCGCGGCGATCGAGCGCGCTCCTGCGACGTTCGAGCGATGAGTACGGGCTCAGCCTGTTCGCCATCCGGTCACGCGACGTCAACTCCAATTCCAATTCATCTCCAATTCATCGTCATCTCAATAAATGGCTGCTCGACCTTAAATTGGTAGGAAAAGACAGGAGGTTGGCGGCTATTAAGACTATCGCCGCCCACGGCTCTCCATCGAGGTCCGCTCACCCGCACGCGCAGCACAAGTAAGATGTGAAGCCAAGATGTATCCACTCCCTTTTGCCCAGATGGAGGCGCGCTCGGGTCAACCCGATTGCGATAATCATTTCCTCCATACGAACGTCGTTCTGCGCCACGCGAGCGGGAGTGCGGGCGAAGCCGAACACGATATCGAGACGATTCTGACCCAGGCCGCGGTGGCGAAACGCCGCGTATGGGTCAGCAGCATTCTGTTTGCACAGCTTCGGCCGTCGATGTTCGTTCCCGGACGCTTCGACACGCTCGATCACTTGGCGCGCTATATCCGCTCGCTCGCGACGCTGGTCACGCCCGATCCGAACACCATGCTGCGCGTGGCTCGGCTCCGCGACGCAAAATGGCAAAGGCCCGCCGAGGTCCGCGAGGCGGACGAAAAGCCGCGGACCATGTCGTTCGGCGACGCCATCGAGATTGCCTCGGCCCTGTGGGTCAAGGAAGCGGCGGGCGTAACCGATCTCAAGTTCCTGATGTTTGACGACTGGAGTTCAACCGACGCCAAGGGCGGCGGGCGTCTCTCGCTGTTGCGTCTCCAGGATTATGCGCAGGATGCGCGGGCGAATTCGGATGTGATGGCGGCCGTGCGGCTGACCCGCATCCAACCTCAACTTCGGGCGAACTCGATTCCGCAGTCCGAGCCGGCGGGATGAGGACCGGGCAGCGCGTCCGGAGTCGACAACCGCGGGCGACTATGTCGCTGCGTCAATGTCGACGACCTCGCTGCGCTTAACGCCGATGGCGCTGGCGAGCAGCTTCAGCCGATCGCTGACCACCTCGCTGTCGGGGGCGCGCGCAACGGCGGTGACTTCCAGCCGCACGCTATTCGGGTCGATGCGCAATCGCGCGCCTTCCAGCACCGCCGGCACGCCGCCGGAAAAGCGGTAGGCGAGCAGAATGGCGCGGCCGAGAATCTGCGCCCGGCGGCGCTCGGCCGGAGCGAGGAGGCGGATGGCTGGGCTGAGCCACGGCGCATCCGGCCGGCCGGCGTAGCGGGCGTGAATGGCGGCGGCGATGAACGCTCTCTCGGGGTGGGTTACGCCGATGAACGGAAACTGCACCAGCCGGCGAAAACTCTCTTCCGCCCGGAGGTCGGGCGCGTCCCGCCAGGCGATGTCGGAGAGGGCGCAGATCGCGACGCGGAGCCGCTTCTCCGCCGCAGTTTCGCCGGTCGCGAGGTTGGCGGTCCACGACACCAGTTCAGGCGCGAAGTCGGGCACCCGCGCCAGCGGCAGACCGATAAGCTGCGCGCCCTCGACCAGCGGATCGAGATATTGTTCTTCCCGGCTGAGCTGGGAATAGAGAAATCCCTCGCGCAGGCCGAGAGCGGAAAAGACGACGCGTTCGGGCGCCAGATGCTTCAACAGGCGGTCGAGCGCCAGCGCCGCGGCCGGCAACGTCCGCGCCCGCCGTTCCGTCACGCCCGGGGTCGCCGCCAGCTTTGCCGCCGAAAGCCGTGAGACCGCGCGCGCGAATTCGCGCGCCTCGACGGCGCCGATGGTATAGCCGTGGACGACCCTGACCGGCGCCCCGACCGCTTCCATGTGCGCTTTGGCCAGCGTGCGCCAGCCGCCGCCCACCGGATAGAACACCGACCGCGCCAGCTCGCGCGGCAGGCCTTGGCGCAGAATCTCGTCGATCTGGCGCTTCGCCGCCGAAAGGCCGGCCCGCAGCATGGCCTCGACCGGCAGGGCGCCGAGCGGCAGACTGACCGAGCGATCTCCAACATGGTCGTCGATCGCTTCCGCGACTTCGAGGCTGCCGCCGCCCATGTCGCCGACCGACCCGACCGGCCGGAAGAACCCCGAGATCACGCCCAGGGTTGAGAACCGCGCTTCTTCGGCCCCGCCGAGGATTCGAACCTTGAGGCCGCACTCCGCCTCGATCGCCGCGGCGAGCTTGGGCCCGTTGGCGGCGCGACGCATGGCCTCGGTCGCCACGGCGTCGATTCGGCTGACGCCCATCGCGTCGGCGATGGCGCGAAACCGCCCCATGGCCTGGACGGCGCGGCGAAAGCCGTCCGGCGCGATGACGCCAGTCTCGGCGAGACCTTCCGCGAGGCGGAGAAGGGATTTTTCATTGAAGCGAGGCATCGGGGCCCGGCCGAGCTGGTCATAGACCAGAAGCCGGACCGAGTTCGAGCCGATATCGACGATCGCGTACGGGGGCCGGTCGACCCGCCTGGCGCGCTCGGGATCGAGTTCAAGAGGGCGTGGCGCCGCCTCCGGCTTCCGAGCGCGTCCGTTCGCCATCGCTTTTCCTCCCGCCGCGAGCTTATCACGGGCGAGGGCGCGGGATTCGCCCCCGCCGTTCGCCTTTCTTTCAGGCTGTTTTTTTGTTCCCGTCCACCACCCGCTTTAGGAACATGTGGCGCTCCCGCCATTCCTCCGGGCCCGCCTTGGCGGGCGTGTCCAGCGCCATCACCGGCGCGCCGGAGCCGCGGTAGGACGGCCAGCGAGGCAGGCCAGGGCCGTTGGGATCCCCGCTTCTAACGAAGTTGGCCCAATAACTGGAGGCAAGCCTCGCCAGCGCCCGGTCGGCGTCGTCGATCAGCCAGGGGAAGGCGTCCAGATTGTCGAACACGTAAAGGATTTCGCCGGCGTGGAAGGCGCCGGCGTCGCGGCTGTCCCGTTCACCGAACGTGCCCTGCGGCGTCATCGGCGCGCGGTCGAAGCGAAAGCGGAAGATGTCGGCCCGGCCGCTCTGCCTCTGCGCCTCGATCCAGGCCCAGGTCGGATGGATGATTGTGAGGTCGCCGCCAAGCGCGGCCGCCGACGCTGCGTCAGCCTCCGGCGATCCGCCCGGGTAGTGCCCCAGCGCTTCGTCTACACGCGCGCCAAACACGCCCCGCGCCAGATCGGCGTATGGGCTCTTCGCATCGGGACCCTGCATCAGGGTGAAGTTGAAGCCCTCGTCCTTATTCCAGCCGGCCATCAAAGGCACGTCGCTTTGCTGGCCGGCGGCGAAAATCTCGGCCGGTGGGCGTGGAAGAAACCATCCATCGATGATCGGACGGAAGCCGGGTCCGGGCGCGGCGGCGAGGATGGCGTCAGCCGGGGCCGCGCGCAGCGCAGCCAGGGATTGGGCTCCAACTTTGCGCATGAAGTCGACTCCGCCGGCCTCGGCTTCGGCGAGAGACGCCGGCGCGCGGACAGGTGAAGCGAACAACGCTCCGCTCTCGCCAATGACGCGGGCGAACAATCCCTTGGCGAGCGGCGAGGCCATGAGGGCGCTCGCGGCGAACGAACCGGCGGACTCGCCTGCGACCGTCACCTGCCCGGGATCGCCGCCGAACGCGGCGATGTTGCGCTTCACCCATCCGAGCGCGGCGACGAGATCGAGGAATCCGTAGTTGCCGGATGCCCGATGGTCCGATTCGGCTGTGAGTTCCGGATGGGCGAGGAAGCCCAGCGCATTGAGCCGATGGTTGAGCGTGACGACGACGATGCCGCGCGCCGCGAGATGCGCGCCGTCATAGCGAGGCTCGGCTCCGGAGCCCACGACAAATCCGCCGCCGTGAATCCAGACCATAGTCGACAATCGGGCGCCATCGCCAGGCGCAGCGGGCGTCCAGACATTGAGATAAAGGCAATCCTCGGAGACGCCGACCGCGTAAGGGTCGATGTCGCCCCAAACGACGCCCTGCAGCGAATTGGGCCCGAAGGCGTTCGAAGGCCGCACGCCGGTCCAGGCCGGAACCGGCTCAGGCGGTCTCCAGCGCAGTCGTCCGAGCGGCGGCGCGGCATAGGGAATGCCCTTGTAGACACGAACGCCGCCGCCGACCGGCTCGGGAATGTCGAGCGCGCCGCCCTCGACCGAAAGACTTTTCGCCGTCATTCGCGACCTCCAGCAGTGGGTTCGACCGGCTTCAGCGCCTGCCGGCGCATCGGCATTTCGTCAAGCCCGGCAAAGCGCGCCGCCGAACCAAGCGCTTCCTCGATCCGCAGCGCCTCGTTCCATTTCGCCATCCGTTCCGAGCGCGCGAACGAGCCGACCTTCAGTTGGCCGGCGCCCCAGCCGATCGCCAGATGAACGATCGATGTGTCCTCGGTCTCGCCCGAACGCGCCGAGACGATCGTGCCCCAGCCGAACCGGCGCGCTTCGTCGCATGCGGCTTTGGCTTCACTCACCGTTCCCGCCTGATTCACTTTGATGAGAACCGCGTTGACGCTTCTCCGGCGCGCGCCCTCGCGCACGCGACTTAAGCTGGTGACGAGATAATCGTCGCCGATCACCTGGATGTGGTCGCCGACGGCGGCGGTGAATTGCTCGAACCCCCGATCATCGTCTTCGGCGAACGGGTCCTCGATCGACAGGATCGGATAGCGGGCGCACCAGCCGAGGAGCATTTCGGCCATTGCGTCGCGGTCGAGCTCGCGCTTTTCGAGCCCGAGTCGGTAGCGGCCGCCGCGGCCGAATTCCGACGCGGCGACGTCGAGGGATATCGCGACGTCCGTTCCGGGAGCGAGCCCGGCGCGCTCGATCGCCCGCATCAGCGTTTCGAGCGCCTCCTCGTTGGTCGAAAACGCCGGCCACCAGCCGCCTTCATCGGCGACGCCCTGCAGGAGGCCGCGCTCGGCCATGATCGCGCCGGCGGCGTGGTAGACGTGCGCAGTCACCGCCAACGCCTCGGCGAAGGTCCTGGCCCGCGGCGCGACGACCATGAAGTCCTGGACGTCGGTTCGCCGTCCGGCATGGGCGCCGCCGCCGAAGATCTGGACTTCCGGCAGCGGAACGATCGCCGGCCGGTCGCCAAGGCAATAACGCCAGAGCGGCAGGCCGCGGCTCGCCGCCGCCGCGTGCAGCACCGCCAGTGAAACCGCAGTCAGCGCGTTTCCGCCGAGCCTCGCCTTGTTCGGCGTGCCGTCAAGGGCGATGAGCCTGGCGTCGATCGCGCCCTGATCAAACGGGTCGAGGCCGGCGAGAGCAGGGGCGATTTCCGTCCGCATCCCTTCGAGCGCATCCTGCACGTCGAGGCCGCCGAGGCGCTTCCCGCCATCGCGCTTGTCGATCGCCTCATGGGCGCCGCGCGATGCGCCGGCCGGCGCAATTCCTCGTCCGACCGCGCCGTCGCTCAACCCGACTTCCGCCTCGACGGTCGGCCGGCCGCGCGAGTCCCAGACGCGCCGCGCGAGAAGCGATCGGATGACCGGTTCGCTCATCGCGACTCCGACACTAAACCCTCGTCCTGAGGCGCCCCGAAGGGGCCTCGAAGGACGATCCAGAATCCGCCTAGGCTGCGCCTCGCTGGAGCATCCTTCGAGACGCGAGGCTTTGCCTCGCTCCTCAGGATGAGGTCGTGGCGAGCGGACTCGTAGTCGGTCGCTCCGGGATTGCCGCTCATCGCGCGCGAGTCCATGCGTCGGCGACGTCCATCAACCGGCGCGGCGGATCGGCGACCAGCGGCGCGGCGGCGCGGCGCACAGCCGCCCGCTCGCTGTCAAGGGTGAGGTACTCGACCGGCGACTTGCCGTCGACCCTGGCGAGGAACAGCGCCGGCAGCAGAGCGGCCGAGCGCGCTTCGAGACCGTCGGCGCTCTCCCAATCGACTCCCGCGAGATAGGCCCGCGCCAGCGCCGAAAACGCGGCGCCATAGCGCGTCCGGTCGGCCCCGGTCCGCGCGCCCTTGAGAAGGAGATGGTTGAGACAGAACGCAACATCGAAGGCGGGATCGCCGAACCAGGCGCATTCGGCGTCGAGGAACACCGGCCCGAGCTGGCCATCAAGGATGTTCTTCGGGCTCACGTCGCCGTGAACCAACGCGCGTTTGGTCGAAAGCGTTGTCCGCGCGAGCGCCTCGAAGCGCGGCGCCAGCGCAGGGTGGGCGCGGCCGGTCGCGCGGAGATAGGGCTCGATGCGGATCGCCTCGAACGTGCCGTCGTTGGCGAACGCTGCCGGAACGCCGGGATCGGCCGCGCTTCGCGCATGGATGACGGCGAGGTCGCGCCCGACCGCGGCGGCGAAATCCGGCTCGACGCAGCCGGCGAGAAGCTGCGTCTTCCATAACCGATGGTCCTCGGGCGCGAGATAGTCCATCGCGAACAGGCCCGCCTTCGCGTCCTCGCCGAGGACGCGCGGCGCGGCGCGCGGCAGCCAGCGGGCGACGGCGCGCATCCAGGCCGCCTCCGCCGCGTTGCGTTCGACCGGCGCTTCCCACAGCGCCGCGACCTTGAGTCTCGGCAATGCCCGCTTGACGCAGAAACGACGCTCCTCCGCCTCGACGAGATAGATGTCGGATGAGACGCCGCCGGTCAGCGGCGTGAGGCAAGCCCGCGCTCCGGCTTTCAGGAGGCCCATGCGGCGCAGGGGCTCGATGAGATCGCCGTCGTTCGTGAACGCATGATCTTGCTCGCTCACCTCGTCGGCGCCCACGTGTGCCTCAATAGGTGGCGCGGCCGCCCGAGAGGTCGAACACCGCGCCGGTCGAGAACGAGCACTCGCGGCTCGCGAGCCAGCAAACGAGCGACGCGGCTTCCTCGACCGTGCCGAATCGCTCCATCGGGATTTTCGAGCGCATGTAGGCGATGTGCGCCGCCGAGGCTTGTTCGAGGATCGGGGTGTCGATCGTCGCCGGAGTGATGGTGTTGACGCTGACGCCGTCCTTGGCGAGCTCCTTGCCGAGCGACTTGGTGAGCCCAATGACCGCGGCCTTGGCGGCGCTGTAAGCCGCCGCGTTCGGGTTGCCCTCCTTGCCGGCGATCGAAGCGATGTTGACGATGCGGCCGTAGCCTCGATGCTTCATGAGCTTCGAGACAAAACGATTGCAGTAGAAAAGGCCATGCACGTTGATGTCGAACACGCGCTTCCATTCGTCGATCGGGTAGTCGATGACGAGGGCGTTCTTGCCCGCCACGCCCGCCGAGCAGATGAGGATGTCGATATGGCCCATCTCTCCGGCAGCGGTGAGAGTCGCACGCTCGACTGAACTCGGATCCGCCACGTTGACCTCATCCGCACGCGCGGCTTTAGCGCCGACCGCGGCGACCGCAGCCTTCAACCGCGCGGGGTCTTGGTCCCAGATCGTGACGCGCCCGCCTTCGGCGGCGATCCGCCTTGCGACGCCGAGACCGATGCCGGACGCCCCGCCCGTCACCACCGCCGTCATCCCCTCAAAACGTTTGGCGTCCGACACTTTCAACTCTCCTGTTTTTGCTCTTAGCCGTTCGTCAGCCCGGAAACAGCGTTTCTCCGCCGTCCACCCGAAGAACCTGGCCGCTGATATACTTGCTTCTGGGCCCGGCTAGGAAGGCGACCGCGTCGGCCATCTCTTCCGGCTCGCCATAGCGAATGAGCGACTTGATCGACGAATCCATCTTTTCCGGATCGACGACCCGCGTCGCCTCGAAGCGCGCGGTCTTCGTCGCCCCCGGGCTCACCGCATTGACCCGGACGCCCTCCCTCCGGACGTCCGCAGCAAGGCAGCGCGTATAGTGGATGACGGCGGCCTTGAGCGCCGCATAGATGACCCCGTTGGTCACCCCGAACTGCGCCGCGGCGGAGCCGATGTTGATCACCGATCCGCTTCCCGCTTTCACCATCGACGGCACGAACGCCTGGCAGACCAGGATCGTGCCGTAGAGGTTGTTCTCGGTCAGCGCCCTGATGTCCTCGAGCGGAATGCCGAGCGCGTCGTTCGGCTGCGGCTTGCCGCCCGATGCGCCGATGTCGCCGCCGGCGCAATTGACCAGGATATCGACCCGGCCGAGCTTGGCCTCGATCTCCTCCTTCATTCTCGCCACCGCCGCCTTGTCGCCGATGTTGCCGATCACCGCCGCGGTCTTGCCGCCATGCCGGGCGATCGCCTTGGCCACCGCACCGAGATCGGGGGCCTCGCCGAATTTGGCCGGCGCGGTCCAGGATATGTCGTGGATGGCGACGTCCGCGCCGAGCTCCGCCAGCCGTTCCGCCATCGCCCGCCCGAGCCCGCGGCCCGAGCCGGTGACGAACGCGATCTTGCCGGTGAGCTCTTTCGTCATCCGTCAGTTTCCTTTCTCGGGGCCAAGGCCGATCGCGCGCATGTTGCGGGCGCTGCGGCGGATCATGGCGAGTTCGTAGTCGGCGATCGTGGCGTCCTCGCCGCGCTCCCAGGGCGTGCGCGTGTCGGCGTCGTCGGCGAGGCGGTTGACGCGGGCCGCAGCGAGGCAGGCGGCGAACGCGGACGCCGGCTTCGGCGGATAAAAGCTCCACCAGTCCGGCCGCAAGAATCGCACGTGCCGCGCCTCGAGCGCTCCCGGCTCGAGCACCGCCGTCAGCGTCTCGCCGCGCGCCGCCAGGATGTCGAGCATCGCGGCGATCGGCACGGCGCCGTCGCCGATCGCGCAGCGCACCAGGCGATAGCCTTCATCGGTGAACTGCACCCGGTAGTCTTTGAGATGGACGTGCCGCACATGCGGGGCGACGCGGCGGGTAAAGTCGAGCGGCGCCTCGGCGACCGGGAACGTGTTGCCGGTATCGAGGCAGATTCCAACGCCCGGCGCGCGCTCACAAAAGTCCGCCAGCTCATCGCTGCCGAAATCCTGATGATTTTCGATCGCCAGCGTTCTGCCATCGTCGAACGCGCGCGGCCCGCGGTCGGCGAGCGCGGCGCGAACACTGGTGACCAGCTCCTTCCATTTCTCTCCGAGCGCATGGCGGTCCCCGCATAGCACCGTAGTCAGGCCGTAGCGAATGATCTTGGCGTCGAGCCCACGGGCCGAGCGCAAGGCGCTCTCGAACGGACCCATCATCATTCCCGAGCTAACGACGGGCGTCATACCGAGGGCCGCGAGCCGATCGCGGAGCGCTCGAAGCTCATCGTCGCGCAGCGCCCGGAGCCACGGGTCGTAGATTTCCAGAACCTTCGCGCCAAGCTCGGTTGCGATGGCGATGAAGCCCTCGAGCCCCGCGCCTTTGGGATTGGCGCGCGGCCCGCCGGCGCCTTGCAGTCCGAGATGATAGGTGAGGCCGTAGGGGTTAAGGCCGAGGGCGAAAGCGGTTCCGCGCGTCTCCGGCTGAAGCGGCTTCACGTTTTCATTCATCTTAGCCCCGCATCGACGGTGATCGACTGCTTGGTGACCAGGCGGCTATCGTCGGCGCCGAGAAACAACGCCATGCGGGCGATGTCGTCGCCAAGCAGCGTCTCCTTGATCGACTGGCGCTGAACGATCGCGGCGACTGATTCCGGCGTCTTGTACCACAGACGTCGCTGCCGATCGGTCATCACCGCCCCGGGTTCGATCGCGTTGACGCGGATGTGATCCGGGCCGAAAGCGCGCGCGAGCGCGTGGGTGAGGCCGATGATCCCGGCCTTGGCGGCGGAATAGGCCGGCATTTCGGCCGCCCCGCGCCAGGCGATCGAGGAGAGATTGACGATTGAGCCGTGCCCAAGCTCGCGCATCTGCGGGTGGACGGCCTGGGCGGCGAAAAAGTGATGCCTCAGATTCACATTCTGCGCGTGGTCCCAGTAGTCCGCGGTCACTTCGGCTACCGCGTGGCGCTCGTCATTGGCGGCGTTATTGACCAATACCGCGATCGGACCGAGTTTTGCGCCCGCTTCCGCGATCGACGCCTGGAGGGCCGGGATGTCGGTGACGTCGCAGCGGAGAAAGAGCGCCGTCTCGCCCATCTCCGTCAGCCCCGCCGCCAGCGCCTCGCCCTCGTGGCCCTGGAGGTCGACAAACGCGACGCGCGCATGATTGCGGGCAAAAGCGCGTACGATGTCCGCGCCGATGCCGGTCGCGCCGCCGCTGACGAACACTGTACGCGCCTTAAGGCTGGGATAGGCAGCGAAGGTCAAGCCGAGCCCTGCCGGATGAGGGCCTGAGTGTCGGGATCGAACAGGCACGCATGCGCCATGTCGATCCCGAGCGGCAACAGCTCGCCGAGGCGGGGAGCCCCGTCGGGATCAAAGCGGCCGACAATCTCGCGCTCGCCGACTTTCAAGACAGCGTGGGTCTCAGCGCCGGTCGGCTCGACCACCTCGACCGGCGCCGTCAGCATCGCGAGCCCGGCCTTCTGCGACTTCAGGTTCGGATCGTAGCGGAACAGGTGCTCCGGCCGCACGCCCAGCACCACCTTGCCGTTCGCGGGCCGGGACTGGGGCGGTTGCGGAAGCGGCAGCATCGCGGTCTCACCGCCGGCGAGCGCAATCGCGACCGCCGGATGGCCGTCGACCTTCGTGAGCTCGCCGGGAATGAAATTCATCGACGGCGACCCCATGAAGCCGGCGACGAATATGTTGGCGGGGTGGTCGTAGACGACCTGCGGCTCGTCGAATTGCTGGATCGAGCCTTGGTGCATGACGGCGATGCGGGAGGCAAGCGTCATCGCCTCGATCTGGTCATGGGTGACATAGATCGTGGTCTTGCCGACCCTCAAGTGCAGCTTCTTGATCTCGGTGCGCATGTCGACGCGCAGCTTGGCGTCGAGATTGGACAACGGCTCGTCGAACAGGAAAAGCTTCGGATCGCGCACCAGCGCCCGCCCCATGGCGACGCGCTGCCGCTGCCCGCCGGACAATTGGCCGGGCTTGCGGTTCAGGAGCGGCTCGATCTGCAACAGCGCCGCGACGCGCTTGATCGCAGCCTCCTGCTCGGCCTTCGGCACGCCCCGGCTCTCCATGCCGAACGTCATGTTCTGCCGCGCGGTCATCGTCGGATAAAGCGCGTAGGACTGAAACACCATCGCGATGTCGCGATCCTTCGGCGCGACCGAATTGACCAGCCTTCCGTCAATGCGAATCTCGCCCTCGCTGACGCTCTCAAGTCCGGCGATCATGGCGAGGAGCGTCGACTTGCCGCAGCCGGACGGGCCGACGAGGGCAACGAATTCGCCGGTGCGCGCTTCAAGGTCGATGCCCCTCAGCACCTCGACCGTGCCGAACCGCTTGTGCAGTCCCGAGATGGTCAGCGTCGCCATCGTCGCCCGATCATTTGATCGCGCCTTGGGTCAGGCCGCGAACGAAATATTTGCCGCCGAAGAGATAGATCAAGAGCGGCGGTATGGCGCCGATCAGTACGGCGCTGCTCGCGACATCGTAGGGATGAGCATTCATCTGGCTGGTCGCGAGCGCCACCAGCGCTGCTGTGATCGGCTGCTGGGTTCCGCCGGTGAAGACGAGGCCGAACAGGAACTCGTTCCAGATGCCGGTGAACTGCCAGATGACGGTGACGATGAGGATCGGCGGCGAGAGGGGAAGGATGATCTTGGCGAAGATGCGCCAGAAGCCGGCGCCGTCGATGCGGGCCGCCTTGATGAGGTCATCCGGGATATTGACGTAATAGTTGCGGCAAAACAGCGTCGTGAAAGAGATGCCCTGGATCACATGAACGAGAATGAGGCCGTAGACGGAGTCGGACAGGCGCAGATTGCCGAGGATGTAGGCCCAGGGCAGGAGCGCGACCTGGCCAGGCATGAAAACGCCGAGGAGGATGCACACGAACAGCGTCTCCGATCCCGGGAAGCGCCACTTCGAGAGAACGTAGCCGTTGATCGCGCCGAGCAGGGTCGAGGCGATCGTCGCCGGAATCGTCATGATCAGGGAATTGTAGAAGTTGCGTTTGATGCCCTCGCAGGTTCCCGCGACGCAATAGTGCGCCCACGCTTGCGGCCAGGCTTTGAGCGAGAAACTATGCGGCAGCGCGATCAGGCCGTTGCGCGTGATCTCGGGCAATTCGCGAAACGAATTGGCGACGACGACAAACAGCGGCAGAAGGTAGATGAGCGCGAAAAATCCGAGGAAGGAATAGATGGCGATCCGCCCCGCGGCGTAACGCAGGCTCGCACTGCGAGCAAGCGGATCGAGCGCAATGTCGTAGGTCGCGTCAACCACGGGCCGCCGCCTGACGCGAGCGCCAGCCCGTCCAGAGCGCGTATGGCGCCAAAACGACCGCGAGCGCCAACAGCATCATGATCGCCGCTGCCGCGCCGACCGCCATCTCGCCGCGCTGGAACATGAGGTCATAGACGTAGTTCGCCGGAAACGTCGTCGCTATGCCCGGTCCGCCCTGGGTCAGCGCGACGACAAGGTCGAACGTCTTGATCGCAAATTGCAGGAGAACGACGGCGACCGCGACAAAGATCGGGGCGATCAACGGCAGGATCACTTTGCGATAGATGCGCGCGGGGCTCGCGCCGTCGATTTGGGCCGCCTTGACGAGGTCGGGATCGACCGAACGCAGGCCGGCGAGAAACAGGGCCATCGCGAAGCCCGAAGCCTGCCAGATCCCGGTGGCGATAATCGCATAGATCGCGGTGTTGCGATTGGTGGTCAGGCGGAAGGTGAAATCGTGCCAGCCGAGGCCGCGGACGAAATATTCGATGCCGGCGTCGGGGCTGTAGAGCCAGCTCCACACCGTGCCGGTCACCACGAACGAGATCGCAAGCGGATAGAGGAAAATCGTCCGCCAGATCGCCTCGCCTCGCACCCGCTGATCGATGGCGATGGCGAGAGCAAGTCCGACCGCGAGGGTCAGGACGACATAGAAGGCGCTGAAGTAGAAGAGATTGCCGTAGGCGATTTGCCAGCGGTGGTTCGACCAGAGATCGAAATAGGGCTTCAGGCCGATGAACCGGTAAGTCGGCAGCATCGTGCTGTTGGACATCGAGATATAGAGCGTCCACAGCGTGAAGCCGAAGACATAGACAAGGCTCGCGATCGCACCCGGGGCGATGACCAGCCGCGGCGTCCAGGCGCTCAATGCATCGCGTCCCGGAGCCGACTTCCGGAGTGCTTCGATCCCGCTTAGGGCGTTCGACATCGCGCGCGTTCTAAATGAAGATCGCCGCCGCGCGCGACGTTCGCTGCGCGGCGTCGTCCGAGGGGCTACTTCTGCGCTTCGACCGCGTCCGCCATCGCGTTGGCGGCTTCTTCCGGGGTCATTTTGGGGTTGTTCACGAACGATGTGATCGTGTCGAGCATCGCGCCGCGATATTTCTGCAGGACGGTCATGTTGTGGGCCATCGAGCGCACCAGCGTGCCGTCGGCGATCGAGGCCTCCAATGTCTTCTGCGACAGTTGCTGGCAGGGGTTGAAGCCGTTGCTCAGGTCGACGTCGAGCCGGGCGGGAATCGAGCCCTTGGCCTGATTGAACACGGTCTGGAACTTCGGCGACATGATGAGGTGCGCGAGCAGCGTCTGCCCCGCAATGTAGTCCGGATCCTTCTGCTTGAAGAACACGACCGAATCCGAATTGAGGATGAAGCCCGGCTTGCCCCAATCGGTGGGCGCCTGCGCGCATTCGTAATCGGCGCCTTCCTTAAGTCCGGCGGCGGTGAAAATGCCGATCTGCCAGTCTCCCATGATCATGAACACCGCCTGCCCTTTGGCGATCATGCTGGTGGCGGTGTTGTAATCCCGGCCGGCGATGCCCGGGTCCATGTCTTTGGACACCATCAGGCGCATTTGCTCGAACGCCTTGACCATCTCGGGCGAGCGCATGGCCGCGACGTCGCCCTCGACGAAGGCCTTGCGGAACAAGTCGATGCTCTGACCATAAACGACGACCTCGAACGTTGTCGCGTCGGTCCAATCCTGGCTGAAATGGGCGAGGCAGATGAGATGCACGGCGATCGCCTTGTCGCAGTCGGCGTTGAATTCGGCCCAGGTCTTCGGCAGCTCCTTGATTCCCGCCTGCTCCATCGCCTTGGTCGAGCCCCAGATCCAGTTGATGCGATGGATGTTCATCGGCGCGGCGACCCAGTGGCCGGTCGGCTTCATCACCGGCAGCAGCTCGGGAGCGACGACCTTGTCCCAGCCTTCCTTATTGGCGAGGTCATCGAGATTGGCGGTCATGCCGGTCTCGTTCCATTCCGCGATTTCCGGACCCTTGAGCTGGACGGCCGGCGGCGCGTTGCCGGCGACGACGTCGGCGCGCAGTTTGGCCAGCGTATTGGCGGTGTGCCCGGCGATCGAGGTCTGCTCCCACGTGCCGCCGGCGGCTGTGAACATCTCGCCAAGCTTGGCGATCGCGGCCGCGTCCGAGCCTTCGGACCATTGATGCAGCATGTTGGTCTTGGGTTCGGCCAGCGCCGCTGTCGCGGCGAGGGCGCCTGCAAGCGTTCCGGCGAGCGCCGCCTTGATCGTGAGCATTGTTTCTCTCCCATGTCCAAAACCGGGCCGCGACTTGTCGCCGGCCGAGCGAATCCGCTTCGGATGTTTGATCTTTTTATGCCCTCGTCGCGGGGCGTTGCTCTTTGTAAGTTGGATGCCGAGTGACGTCAAACGCCGGAACGGAATCTCGACGACGTGAGCGAAGCGCCGATTCGCAAGTGGAAACAGTCGAATCGCGGAAGCCCATGGCCTGTGATCCCCACGCGCCTTCGGTTCGTAACAACGAGTCCTCGCGTCAAGAGGATCTCGGTTTGCGAACCCTCGTCGTCAGCTATTTGGTCGCCCTCGCCGTCTTCTGCGGTCTCGACTTTGTCTGGCTGAGCTTTACAGGCGAAACGATTTACCGACCGGCGATCGGCGAGCTCTTGCGCAGTGGATTCGACGCGCCGGCCGCCGTCGCATTTTATCTCATTTACGTCGGCGGCCTTGTTTTCCTGGCGATCCGTCCGACGGCGAGGCTCAGCCAGGCGATGAGCCGCGGCGCTGTTTACGGCTTCTGCGCCTACGCGACCTATGACCTCACCAACCAGGCGACCTTGCGGCATTGGCCGCTGACGCTCTCTCTCGTCGATATGGCGTGGGGAACGGGGCTGTCCGCGGTCGCCGCCGCATGCGGCTATTTCGCTTCCGTCATGGCTTCGCGAGCGAGCGTGACCGGCGCGGCGGGCGCGGCCAAAACACGCTGACATTTTCGGCGTAGGCGGCGAATTCCGCCGGCCGCGAGCGGCTCAGATGCGCTTCGAGCGGCGGCACGCCCGAAACGTGAACCAATAGCCAATAGATGACCAGCGGCCCGGAGAGGGTGAGCCATCCGGCCGGATACGCTGCCTCGATCGCCATGATCGGATAGGCGAGCCAGCCCAGCCACTCGAAGAAGTAATTCGGATGGCGCGACCATGCCCATAGGCCTTGATCGCAAATCCGGCCGCGATTGGCCGGCGCCCGCTTGAACCCGGCCATTTGCTGGTCGGCGATCGCTTCGCCGGCGAAGGCGAGGGCGAAAAGGGCGATCGCAAGCCCGTCGCGCCCGTCGAGCCCCGGCCGCGGCGCGCCCGCCGCGAAATAGGCCGTCAACACCAGAGGCCACGACGCCAAAGCCTGGATCTGCAGGAAGAGAAACAGCCGCCGCGAAGCCGTCTCGCCCCAGGATTGTTTCAACGCGGCGTAGCGCGGGTCATCGGCGCCGCTGATCGCGCGCCGCCAGAGGTAGAGGGCGAGCCGAAGCGACCAGATCGCGGCCATCGCGCAAACCACGGTCCGCCGCAGGGGGTCGCCCGCGGAGGCGGCCGCCGCCACGACCGCGGCCAATCCGGTGGCGAACGCCCAGATCGCGTCGATGCGTCCGGATTGTCCGGTCGTCAGCGCGATCCGCCACGCCAGCGCCATGGCTCCGGAAAGCATGAGCGCGATGAGAACCGCGAGCCAGAACATCGTGGCTCAGATGCCGATCAGCGGCTGGATCAGGCGGCCGATCCAGCCGCTGAGCCTGAGCCTCCCCTCGACTGCCGCCAGGCATACGCATTCGCCGTCCTGGTCGACGACCGGCTGGTGATTGACCTCTTCGTCCATCTCGATGCAGTCGCCGGCGCGATACCGCCCTAGCGAGTCGGTGAACGAACCGGTCAGCACCTGGGTATATTCGGTCCCGGAATGGCCGTGGTGGGGGACCGGCTGTCCGGCGGCGATCTTCAGCATGATGACATTGGCGTCAGGCGATTCCGGCAGCGTCAATCGTCGCCACCGGAACCCCGGCGGGACGAAGCGCCATCGACCGATCTCATAGGCGTTGAGGGGAGGCGGCAGATCCGGGTGGAGCACGCGCGCCGCAGGCTCGGCGGGGGGATCAGTCTCATCGAGCCGCCTGAGGGCCTGCGCAAATGCGTCCGGGCTCAGGCGAGTCGGCGCCGCTTCGTCCAGCATTGCTCCGCCGACCGCCCAAAACGACCGAAGCCCCCGGCGGCACCGAGGGCATCCGGAGAGGTGAGTGGCGACGACAAGCTGCGGTCCCGCGCCAAGCGTCCCGGCAGCCAGGCGCGCCAGAGTGAAGTCGGAGGGATGGTGGGTAATCACTGGTCCCGCTCCAGGATGGCCCGGATCTTCGCCATGGCGAGGCGGGTGCGCGACTTGACCGTCCCGAGCGGAAGGGAAAGCTCCTTGGCGATTTCGGCATGCGGCTTCTCGGCGAAGAACGACAGCCGCAGCACGGTCGCCTGCTCCGGCGAAAGCGTCGCCATCGCGCTGCGCACGCGCGCGTCCCGCTCGCTGGCGAGCGCCATATCCTCGACGGAAGCCTCCAGCCGCATCGGCAGTTCCCTCATTGCGGCGACCCCGGCGCTCGTCCGCGACGCCTTGCGCGCCAGATCAACGCGCAGGTTGCGGGCAATAGTGAACACCCAGGTGCTCACCCCTGCCTGGGCGGGATCGTAGAGGGCGGCTTTTCTCCAGACGACAACCATGGTTTCCTGCGAGATCTCCTCAGCTTCCGCAGCGTTCAGGCCGCCTCGTTCCATGAACGAAGCGATACGGGGGGCGAAATATTGGAACAGCCGGCCAAAGGCCCCGCGATCCTCATGCTCGGCGACGGCTTTCAGCCATTGTTTCATGTCGTCGGCGGACGGCGCGGGCGCAGACATAGCATCCGACCTATTCCGCAAAGGTCGGGGGCGCGCAAGGGCGCAAGTCACGCTCGCAATCCTTCGGTAGACCCGCATCCTACGCGTGACTGTTTGAAATGGATCACTGTTGATCCGAACGCCGCGGTCTGACGTATCCGTCGAGACTGGAGGGGTAATTTTGAGTTCCCGTCGATCAGGCCCGCTGCGGGTCGCCGTCGTTGGCGGCGGCGTTTCGGGGCTCAGCGCCGCGTGGCTTCTCGCCAAGACCTGCGACGTGACCCTTTACGAGGCCGAGCCGCGCCTCGGCGGTCATTCCGATACGTTCGATTGGGACGGCGCGCCGGTCGATTGCGGCTTCATCGTCTACAATGAGCGCACATATCCGAACCTCACCGCCCTGTTCGGGCGCCTTGGCGTCAAGACGCGCGAAAGCGACATGTCGTTCGCGGCCTCGATCGACGACGGCGCGATCGAATATTCCGGCGCCGGCTTGCGCGGTCTCGTCGCCCAGCCCGCCAACCTGCTGCGGCCGCGCTATTGGTCGATGCTGAGCGACATCGTGCGATTCTTCCGCGAGGCGCGGAAGGACGTCGGCCGCGAGGATCTCGGTCCGCTCGAAACCTATCTCGACCGGCGCGGCTATGGGGCGCCCTTTCGCGACTGCTATCTCTATCCGATGGCGGCGGCGGTCTGGTCCACTCCGGCGATGCGGGTCGGCGAATATCCGGCCGAGGCGTTCATCCGCTTCAGCCTCAATCACGGCCTGCTCGATCTCGTCGACCGACCGGCCTGGCGAACCGTGATCGGCGGCAGCCGGGTCTATGTCGCGGCGCTTGCTGAACCGCTGGGACGTGCGCTCACCGGGCGCGCCGCCCTCCGGGTGAAGCGGACCGAGGATGGCGTCGACGTCACCGATGGCGCCGGCGAGACGCGGCGCTATGACAGGCTTGTCCTGGCCACCCATGCCGATGAGGCGTTGCGGCTGATCGACCGGCCGACCCGGTCGGAACGCGAGCTTTTGGGCGCATTCCACTATATCCGCAACGATGCGACGCTTCACACCGATTGCCGGGCGATGCCACGCCGGCGCGCGGCCTGGTCAAGCTGGAACTACATGGCGAAGGGACAGGCGAAGGGACGATCCTTGTCGGTCACCTACTGGATGAACCGTCTGCAAAGCCTGCCGGGCCGCCCGCCCATATTCCTCTCGCTCAATCCGTTGTTCGAGATTCCCGATTCGCGGGTCCTTCGCCGGATGCGATTCGAACATCCGATGTTCACCGACGCGACGCTCGCGGCCCAGAAGCGGCTGTGGTCGCTTCAGGGCGTCGGCGACATCTGGTTTTGCGGCGCCTATTTCGGCTTCGGCTTCCATGAAGACGGGCTGCAGGCCGGCCTCGCGGTCGCCGAGGAGATCGGCGGCGTGCGCCGACCATGGTCGGTCGAAGGCGAAAACGACCGTCTTCAGTTCGGCGCCGCCCGCCGCGCCGCTGTGAGCCTGGCGACCGCGCTATGATCGAGCCAGGACTTTACGTCGGCTCGGTGATGCACCGCCGCTCCCGGCCGGTACGACGCCGGTTCGAGTATCGGGTCTTCTGGCTCATCCTCGATCTCGATCGGCTGGGCGAGACGGCGAGCGCGCTCAAGCTCATGTCGCTGGAACGCTTCAACCTCCTCAGCTTCTACGCCCGCGACCACGCGGACGGCCGCGACGGGTCGCTGCGCGACAAGATCGCGTCGCTGGCGACAGCGGCCGGGTTCGCTGCCGACGGGCCGATGCTGCTTATGACGATGCCGCGGGTCATGGGCTATGTGTTCAACCCGATCAGCGTCTTTTTCTGTCACGACGCGCGCGATCGGCTGACGGCGATCGTGTGGGAGGTGTCGAACACGTTCGGCGGGCGCCATTCATATGTGATCGGCGTCGATGATCCTGACGCGACGGTGCTGCGTCAGCGCTGCCGCAAAGAGCTTCATGTTTCGCCGTTCATCGGGATGGAGATCGACTATCATTTCCGCGTCGTTCGCCGCGGCGACAGGTTGACCATTGGCATCGCCGATCACGACCGGGACGGGCTGTTGATGTCGGCGGCGATGACCGCGGTTCGCTGCCCGCTGAGCGATCGGGCGTTGCTCGCGGCTTTCGTCCGCGCGCCGTTCGAAACCGGGAAAGTGACAGCAGCGATCCACTGGGAGGCGCTGCGGCTGTGGGCGAAGGGCACCCGCTACCTCAACGGTCCGGCCGGCGACGACAAGTCCATCGACCGCCATTCGGCGAGCGCCCAGCCGGCGCCCCGTCAAGGTCCCGCCGGGTTGAAAGGCGCCTCCGTCACTCTCGATCCGCGCCGGCGAAACGCAGGCCGATGAAGGCGAACAACGACGCGCTCGAAAAGATGTTGAGGCCGAGCAACCGTCCGAGCTGATCGGGAGGCAGCGCGTAGAGAGCCGCGCCGCCGCCGAGGCGCATGGCGACGAAGGCGACAAAAATCAACCCGATGAGGCCGCGGCTCCACCAGACCTCATGCGGCCGGAAGGAGAGTGCGGCCAGCAAGCCGCAGGCGAAGAGGAAGAGCTCCGTTCCCGAACCCGGTCCGAACACCTTGGTCGCGAGGAGGGTGTCGGCCAATCCGACCGCCGGCGTCGCCACACGCGCCATCAGCGGCGCGCGCCGGGCAAGAAAGGGGACGGCGGCATAGAGTGGGGCAGCAATGAGAGTCGCCAGCGAAGGCTCGAATCCTCCGCCGACGAACCACCAGATAGTGACGGGGTATAGTGGCTTGTTGGCCACAATCACCCAGGCCACGGCAGCGCTCGCGGAGGCGAGCGGGTCGGGTCGCGCCGCANNTCCACGCCGCCAATGACCGCGGCTGACGAGTCCATAAGGCGTTCTCCTACGGCGGGATGCATTCTCTCCGCCGAAGACATACGACCGCGCCCCGGCTGCGGATCGCCGGGAGCCGGCGGCCCCGGCGACGTCGAGGGCGCGGGCGGACGGCGGTTTGCACAGAACCAAAACGGTCGCGGTGTCGTATAGGCAGGCGAGTTCAGCGCTCGTGCTTTATCGGCGAGCGGCGAATCACTAAGGTCTGGCGATTATGACTCAGGTCGAGAATTCGCGCCTTGCCGGCGCCGGCGAGAGGGCGCCGATGCTGAGCCGGGGCTGGGACCCGCGGGCGCGGATATTGGCGCGCCTTCTCGAGGGCCTACGCTACGGCTCGCTCAGCGTAACCCTGCCGTCCGGGCAAAAATTCGTTCGGGTCGGCGGCGAACCCGGCCCCGAAGCGAGCGTCGTCCTGCACCGGTGGCGGGCGCTCCGGCGCCTGTTCACCGGCGGCGACATCGGCTTTGCCCAGGCGTGGATCGACGGCGA
>PLUH01000182.1 GCA_003164825.1 Hyphomicrobiales bacterium | reverse complement strand
CGCCGCCGCCGCCGCCGCCCCCCGATGCGTTAGCGCCGCTGCCTGTCGTGCCGGCCGCGCCGGCGCCGCCGATCGGCACGCCTTTCGCGCCGAACGTGGCGCCGGTCGAGCCGTTTCCGCCGTTCTGGTTTGAGCCGCCGCCATTGCCGCCGGGATTGAGTCCCGCCCCTCCCACGCCGCCCAAGGATTGCGCGCGCGCCGGGCCGCCTGCCGCCAGCGCGGCCAGAAGAACGAGGGTGGCCGCCGAGGCTCCGGCGAGCAATGACCGCCGAACCTGCGCCTGACCCGAAGCCTCGCCGCCCAGCCGAGAATGGAGATTCTGCCGCATCGATGTTCGCCCCGCCTCTGGTTGCGCCCAGCGGTTGCACAGCGGTTGTATTCTGCTCGTGTAAACGCGAGGGCCAACGGACGATAATTAGACAGTTTTTCGTCCGCAGGACAGAAGCGATACGTCAGACTTGGCTAACCCGCAATGCTATTGTGGCGAATTAGGGCCAATTTGGGCCTACTTCACGCTGATACTTTGCAACCTGTTGCGCGCGCGACACACTTTTAGAGCGCAAATTGCAACTCAAAGTAGTTTTTGGGACATCCTGGAGGCGGCTAGCCGCCCGGCGCCCCGATTCTTGCCCTGCACTGACCCTCAAATTCCGAATCATTTGATTGCCGAAAATCAGAATCAAGATCGCATTCCGTGATCCCTCAAATGGCTGATCGCTAGGCGCGCGGAGGGGGAGAGCAGAAGGTTCTTCCGTCTTTGTTCGGCATAAGTCATTGAAACAGCTAGATTAATTTGGCGCAATATGACAGTTTTCTATTTGCTTCCTTCAAAAAAGGTTTCGACTTGTCCAGGCGCGCTCCTTCCCAACCGGATCCGCCTGGCTCCAATCGCTCTCCGGCACGGCCCGATGGTCTCGTCACCCCGCGCAACTCCGAACCGAGCCTTCATGCGTGGACCGGCGAGGAGCAAATACTTTGGCTTTACTTGCCGAGGTCAGCGAGGGCCTGCGAGAAGCCCTTCATGTTGACCGTGAACTTCGCCGTTGCGCCGTTGACGAGATAGATCGAGACTTCGGCCGTGGAAGCGGCGCTGAGCCCCTTGACCATCACCTCGTCCAGGGGCAGGACCGATTCGCAGTGATCGGGCTGGCAAAGCGAATAGACAAGCTTCCGCGTCTCCTTCTCGCCGATCTTGACCTCCACTCCCGGCTGAATCAACACCCCGGAAAGGACCGAGAACACGGATTCGAGCTTGCCGTCCTGACGGCCGAGCACCCAAGAGAAGACGACGCGCTGGGCGCCGTTCTTGTCGGCCTGGGCGATCCTGAGGACAGCCGAACACTGCTTCTTGGCCCCGCTCTGGTCGGTCAGCGCGCAGGTCACCGTCCAGTTGTCGTCGACGATGGTCTCCGCCCGGCGGATCTTGGCCGGCTCGGCCGGCGGCGTCTTGTCGGCCGGCTGAGCGGTCTGGGCGAGAGCGGGCGCGGGCGCGAGGCTGAGAACCGCCAAGGCGAACGACGAGAGAAGACGGGTCAAAAACCGAACTCCAGACGAATCTCAAGGCTTCGCGCTCTGCTAGGCCGAACCGTCGTCAGCTGTCAATTCGCGGCGCTGCGGCGCTCAATCGCCGCCGACCTGCTCAAGCCTCCGCAGCGGGCCGCGCGTGAAATCCGCCAAACCCGGGCCAATATTCGCCTTGGAAAGGCCCGTCGCTTAAAATGCGAGCAACCACGCGCCAGGGCTCATCGCCTTCGCCGCCTGCGGGGCCAGATATTTCAACGCGTCATGACTGTTCAAGACGAATCGTCAAAAGACGCAACGCTTAAGGGCAAAGATTCGGCCGGCCAACGCTGGTCTTGACTTGCCTGCGGGCCCTTGGCTTTCTCCCGCCGAGCGGCGCTCTCATTCCCAGTTTCCTTGGGGATTGGGCGGTTGACTGGGGTGCTTCTGCCTCGACTTATCTCCCGTGACGGAGCGGGCTTAAACTGATGCAAAACCCTTTGATGAATTCCGGTGGGTGATCGCGAACCTGAACAAGTCCCTGTCGCCGCAGCGGAACGCAGGCCTCCGAATGAGGCGCTCGCGGCCGCCTCAACGACCGAAGGCGCGCTGAGGTCGTCGCCTCCCTCGCTCGCGCTCGTCACCGGCGCCAGCGGCTTTCTCGGATCGGCGATCGCCGCCGCACTGCGCTCCCGCGGGCACCTCGTTCAGACGTTGGTGCGTCCGTCGAGCCCACGCACGAATCTCGATCCCCGCGACACTATGCACGAGGGTGACCTTCGCGATCGCCCCTCGCTTGCGGCGGCGCTGAAGGGCGTTCGATTCCTCTTTCACGCGGCCGCCGACTATCGTCTGTGGGCGCGAAACCCGGAAGAGATCCGCCGCAACAATGTCGAGGGAACCCGGCTCATCATGGAGGAGGCGTTGCGCGCCGGCGTCGAGCGTATTGTCTACACCAGCAGCGTCGCGACTTTGAAGCTCGTCGATGGCGCGCCCGCGACCGAGGATCGTCCCCTGGTCGAAGAGGAGGCGATCGGCGCCTATAAGCGCAGCAAGGTCGCGGCGGAACGTCTGGTCGAGGCCATGGTCCGCCGGGACGGGTTGCCGGCCGTCATCGTCAACCCGTCGACCCCGATCGGCCCGCGCGACGTCCGGCCGACGCCGACCGGCCGCATCATCATCGAGGCCGCGTCCGGACGCATGCCGGCCTTCGTCGACACCGGGCTGAACCTTGTCCACGTCGACGACGTCGCCTCTGGCCATGTCGCCGCGCTCGACCGCGGCCGGATCGGCGAGCGCTATATCCTCGGCGGCGAGAACGTGCTCCTTGCCGACATGCTTGCCGACATCGCCCGGCTGGTCGGACGGCGGCCTCCGAGGCTGAAGCTGCCGCGGACCGCGATCTACCCGATCGCCTATGGAGCAGAGTTGGTGGCGAAGGTCCGCGGCGTCGAGCCGTTCGTCACTCTGGACGGCCTGCGAATGGCGCGTCATCACATGTTCTTTGACGATGCCAAGGCGCGGCGGGAACTCGGATGTGTGGCGAGACCCTACCGCGACGGCCTTATCGACGCGATCGCCTGGTTTCGCTCGCACGGCGCCCTCAAATGATCGCGACCGCCGTCGCCCTCCTTTCCTTGGCCGTGTGGGCCTGTCTCCTGTTGGGCAGGGGATGGTTCTGGCGTTGCGCCGAGCGCGACGACTCCGTCCCGGTGGCGAGCGACGCCAAGTTATCGAATGCGCCGGAGTCCTGGCCCGCGGTCGTCGCGATCATTCCAGCCCGCGACGAGGCCGACATGATCGCCCATAGCGTCGGCTCGCTCCTTCGCCAGGATTATCGCGGGCCGTTCTCGGTGGTGGTGGTCGACGACCAGAGCGCCGACGGCACGGCCGCCGCCGCATTGGCTGCGGCGAGCGCGACCGGCGCGGCCGACCGGCTGCAAATCGTCGCCGGAGCCAGCCTCGCGCCGGGCTGGACGGGGAAACTATGGGCGATGCGGCAGGGCCTTTCGGCGGTCGAGGCGACCGCGGCGGCGCCCGAGTTCGT
Organism: Hyphomicrobiales bacterium; assembly: GCA_003164825.1. Taxonomy (GTDB): domain Bacteria; phylum Pseudomonadota; class Alphaproteobacteria; order Rhizobiales; family Beijerinckiaceae; genus Roseiarcus. The sequence continues at coordinate 22,510 of PLUH01000182.1, read as the reverse complement.
GCTGTTCAGCGACGCCGACATCGCCTACGCGCCCCATGTGCTCGCCCGCCTCGTCGCGATCGCTGGCGCCAGAAGCAGCGTCCTCACCTCGCTGATGGTGAAGCTGCGCTGCGAAAGCGCGGCCGAGCGATGGCTGGTTCCCGCCTTCGTGTTCTTCTTCCAGATGCTCTACCCCTTCGCCTGGGTTAACGATCCCAATCGGCGGACAGCGGCCGCGGCGGGCGGCTGCATGCTGGCGCGGAGCGAGACCCTCGCCGCCGCCGGTGGTCTGGAAGCGCTGCGCGGCGCGCTGATCGACGATTGCGCGCTCGGCGCGATCATGAAGCGACAGGGGCCGATCTGGCTCGGGCTGACGGAGAGCGTCCATAGCCTCCGCGCCTATCGCGATTTCGCCGATTTCAGGCGGATGGTGGCGCGCTCCGCCTTCGCCGAATTGCGCTATTCGCCGCTGCGTCTCGCCGGCGCGGTCGCCGGAATGGCCCTCGTCTACCTTGCCCCGCTGTTCCTCGCCACATTCGCGCAAGGGCTCGCCCAAGCCGCCGGAGCGCTCGCCTGGGCGATGATGGCGCTGGCGCTCGCGCCGACGTTGCGTCTTTATGGGCGCCCAGTCGCCGGCGGCCTGGCCCTGCCCGCCATCGCCGCGGCCTATATCGCCTTCACAATTAACTCGGCGATGCAATATTGGCGCGGGCGCGGCGGCTACTGGAAAGGCCGAATCCAGGCCCCGATGCGGGAGGCAGGGCGCGTATGACGACGGTGACCGAGGCTCTTTCCGGCAAAGCGCACGGGGATGAGAACTTTCCGGTCGCGTCGTGGCTGCTCAGCGACCAGAATCGCGGGCCGATCCTTGCGTTCTATCGCTTTGCGCGCGCCGCCGATGACGTCGCCGATCACCCGACTTTGCCGCCGGACCGGAAGTTCGTGCTGCTCGACGGTCTTGACGCTGCGCTGCGCGGTCGCGGAGCGCCCATCCCCGAGGCCGAACCTTTGCGTCTCGCGCTGAGCGAGCGTGACCTCAAGCCTACGCACGCGCTCGATCTCCTCGACGCCTTCCGGCTCGACGTCCGCAAGAATCGCTACGCCGACTGGGCGGAGCTTATGGACTATTGCCGGCTCTCGGCGGCGCCGGTTGGCCGTTTCGTCCTCGACGTTCATGGCGAGGATCAGACAACCTGGCCAGCCTCGGACGCCTTATGCGCGGCGCTGCAGGTCAACAACCACCTTCAGGATTGCGCCTTGGACTACCGCCGCCTCGATCGCGTCTACCTGCCGCTGGACATCCTCGCCGCGCATCGCGCTTCGGTCGAGATGCTGGGCGCGCCGCGCGCCGCCCCGGCCCTGCGCGGCGCCATCGCCGAGATCGCCCGCCGCACAAGCGAGTTGATCGATCGTGGCGAGAAGCTGATCCCCGAGATCAAAGACCTGCGGCTTGCTGTCGAGATTGCCGCCATCCAGGCGCTGGCGCGCCGTCTCGCGCGCGATCTCGAAAGCCGCGATCCGTTGAGCGAGCGGGTGCAATTCGGCAAGGCCGGCTTTGCCCTGATCGGCGGACTGGGCGCCCTGCGTTTTCTTGCTTCGGCGCTGGTCCGCTCCGTCCGGGCGCGGCCGAAGGCCTCCGCATGACCCAAGCGGCGGCGCCCGCGGCGCACAGCTCCTTCTACATGGCGATGCGTATCCTGCCGGCGCCCCGGCGCGAGGCGATGTTCGCCCTTTATGGCTTCTGCCGCGCGGTCGACGACATCGCCGACGAGCGTGGGCCCGCAACCGCTTCGCAGCGCCTGGCGGAGCTCGATCGCTGGCGCGCCGACGTCGCCGGGATGTTTGCAGGCCGCGCGCCGCCGCATCTCGTCGCCCTCGACCAGGCGAGGCGGGACTTCGATCTCAAGCAGAAGGACCTCGACGCCGTCATCGACGGCATGGCGATGGACGCCGCTGAGGACATCCGCGCCCCCGATTGGGCGACGCTCGACCTCTATTGCGACCGGGTCGCGAGCGCCGTCGGCCGGCTTTCGGTGCGCATCTTCGGCCTCGCGCCCGAACCCGGCGACGCGCTGGCCCACCATCTCGGGCGCGCGCTTCAGCTGACCAACATTCTGCGCGACATCGACGAGGACGCGGCCGCCGGCCGGCTCTACCTGCCGCGTGAGGCGCTCGCCGCCGCCGGCGTGACGACCGACGAGCCTCTCAAGGCAGTGGCCGACCCGAAGCTCGCCGGCGCCTGCGCCGAGGTGGCCGCGCGCGCGCGCGCGCATTTCGAGAAGTCCAATTCGATCATGGCCGCGGCGCCGAGGGCGGCGGTAAGGGCGCCGCGCTTGATGGCCGCCGCGTACGGCTCGATCCTCGACCGGATGCTCGCGGACGGCTTCGCTCCGCCCCGCCGCCGCGGGAAGGCCAGCCGCTTGCGCCTGCTTGGCGCGGTCCTGCGGTACGGCATCCTGTGAGCGCTGGCGCAGTCCATGTTATCGGCGCCGGAATTGCGGGCCTCAGCGCGGCGATCCGCCTTGTCGAGGTCGGGCGCAAGGTCATTGTGCATGAGGCTGCGTCCTTCGCCGGCGGCCGTTGCCGGTCCTATCCCGACCCGACGCTTGGCCTTGTCATCGACAACGGCAACCACCTGCTGCTGTCAGGCAATCACCAGGCGCTGGACTATCTCGATCGGATCGGAGCGCGCGAAACGCTGCACGATCCCGGCGCGGCGATCTTCGACTTTGCGGACCTGAAGAGCGGCGAACGCTGGCGGCTCGATCTGAGCGAAGGCCGTATCCCATGGTGGCTGTTCGATCCGAAGAAACGGGTGCCGGGCACGACGCTCGGCGAATATTTCGCCCCGCTCGGCGTGTTCATGAAGGGTCGGAGCGCGACAGTCGGCGAGGCGATGGCCTGCGAGGGACCGCTTTACGATCGGCTCTGGCGCCCCCTCCTGACCTCAGCGCTTAACACTGATCCTCGGGAAAGCTCCGCCACGCTTACCGCGGCTCTGCTGCGCGAGACTCTCGCCGCGGGGGGAAAGGCCTGCCACCCGCTCTTCGCTGGCCATGGGCTCGCTGGCAGCTTCGTCGATCCGGCGCTCGCCGTTCTCGCCGCGCGCGGCTCCGTGGTTCGCTTCGGCGAGCGCCTGCGGGCGATCAGTTTCGAGGGCGAGCACGCCGTTGCGCTCGACTTTGACGGCGCGCCGCAGACGCTTGGCGCGGACGATTCTGTGATTATCGGCGTGCCGCCATGGATCGCGAAGGACCTTCTTCCGGGCGTGACGGCGCCAGACGATTTTCGCGGTATCCTCAATGCCCATTTCCAGATTGCGCCGCCCCGTGGCCAACCGGCCATCCTCGGCGTCGTTAACGGACTGATCGAATGGCTGTTCGCTTTTCCAGATCGGCTCTCGGTCACGATCAGCAACGCCGACCGGCTCATCGATCGTCCGCGCGATGAGCTTGCGGCCGGAATCTGGCGCCAGGCGGCGGCGCTGACCGGTCTGCCCCCCGACCTGCCGCCCTGGCAGATCGTCAAGGAAAAGCGCGCGACCTTCGCGGCCACCCCGGCGCAAAACGCCAAACGGCCGGATTCGCGCACCCGATGGGTGAATGTTGTCCTTGCCGGCGACTGGATTCAGACCGGCCTGCCCGCCACCATCGAAGGGGCGGTCCGTTCGGGCTATAAGGCGGCTTCAATCATCCTNNCCTGGACCATTCGGAAGCTTCGCCGTCGCCGGACGCGCTGGATCGACACATTTCCCGCGCGTCGAAGGCGCTGATCGCCCTCCAGCGCGGCGACGGCCATTGGTGCTTCGAGCTCGAGGCCGACGCGACGATCCCGGCCGAATACGTGTTGCTCAGGCATTTCCGCGGCGAAAAGCCGGATCTCGAACTCGAGCGGCTGATCGCCGCCTATCTCAAGCGAATCCAGGGCGCTCACGGCGGATGGCCGATCTTCCATGACGGCCCGTTCGATATCAGCGCCAGCGTCAAGGCCTATTTTGGTCTCAAGATGATCGGCGACGATCTCGACGCGCCGCACATGCGCCGCGCGCGCGAAGCCATCCTCGCCCATGGCGGCGCGGCCAGGAGCAATGTCTTCACCCGCTTCCTTCTGGCGCTATATGGCGCCATCCCCTGGAGCGGCGTTCCGACCATGCCGGTCGAGATCATGCTGCTGCCGCGCTGGTTTCCGTTCCATCTCGACAAGGTCTCCTATTGGGCGCGCACGGTGATGGTCCCGCTCCTCGTCCTGCAGGCCCTGAAGCCGCGCGCCGCCAATCCGCGCCGCGTTACGATCGGGGAGCTGTTCACGGCGCCGCCGGAGACCGTGCGCAAATGGCCGACCGGCGCCCACCAGGCGTGGGCGGCCGTGAAGTTCTTCGGCGCAATCGACTGGCTGCTCAAGCGCGCGGACCCGCTTTTTCCGGCGTCGCTGCGCCGCCGCGCGATCGGCGCCGCTACGGATTTCGTAACCGAGCGCCTCAATGGCGCGGACGGCCTTGGAGCGATCTATCCGGCGATGGCGAACGCGGTGCTGATGTTCGACGCGCTCGGCTACCCGCCCGATCATCCCCACCTAGTCGCGGCGCGTCAGTCGATCGAGCGTCTGCTCGTCGTCGGCAAGGACGAGGCCTATTGCCAGCCCTGCCTGTCGCCGGTCTGGGACACCGCGCTCGCCGCCCATGCGCTGCTCGAAACCGGCGGCGACGCCGGCGCCGAGCCGGTGCGGGCGGCGCTCGAGTGGCTCAAGCCGCTCCAGATCCTCGACGTCAAGGGCGACTGGGCCGCCCAGCGTCCGGACGTCCGGCCGGGCGGCTGGGCGTTCCAATACGCCAACCCGCACTATCCCGACACCGACGACACCGCCGTGGTGGCGATGGCGATGGACCGCGCCGATCGTCGCGGCGTGAGCGGCGCCCCGGACGCTCATTCCGAGGCGATCGCGCGCGCGCGCGAATGGATCGAGGGACTGCAAAGCCGGGACGGCTCCTGGGCCGCTTTCGACGCCGACAACACTTATCACTATCTCAATCACATCCCGTTCGCCGATCACGGCGCGCTGCTGGACCCGCCGACCGCCGACGTCACCGCGCGTTGCATCTCGCTGCTCGCCCAGCTCGGCGAGACCCGCCAGACAAGCGCGGTGCTGGCGCGTGGACTCGACGCCCTCAAGGCCGACCAGGAGGAGGACGGAAGCTGGTTCGGCCGTTGGGGCATGAACTATATTTACGGAACCTGGTCGGCCCTTTGCGCGTTGGCCGTCGCCGGCGAGGATCCGCAATCGGAGCCCGTGCGCCGAGCGGTCGCATGGCTGATCCGGATTCAGAATCCCGACGGCGGCTGGGGCGAGAGCGGCGGCAGCTACAAGCTTCACTACAAGGAGTTCGAACCATCGCCCAGCACCTCCTCGCAGACCGCCTGGGCGCTGCTCGGACTCATGGCGGCGGGAGAGACCGACCATCCGGCCGTCGACCGCGGCGTCGCCCATCTCGCGGCGACTCAGGGCGAGGACGGATTTTGGAACGAGCCGTTCCACACCGCGACCGGGTTTCCCCGCGTATTCTACTTACGCTATCACGGCTATTCGAAGTTTTTCCCGCTCTGGGCGCTCGCCCGCTATCGCAATTTGAAGCGCGGCAACAGCCGCGCCGCAGTGTTCGGCATGTAACCGCGCCGCCGAGCGGCGGGCCATCCGCAAACCAGGTCGGTTGGGCGACTTGCCGCCACAACACAGTCATATATGCTTGTTGGTCGCTGCGCCCTGTTGATAAATCCTCCGAGACGTGGATGGACAATGGGACGGGCTGAACCGTTCGCGGCTCCGTCCGCGGTATCGACCAACGATCTGCACTTTGTGGGGAATCTTCATAAGCATGCCTAGGAACATCAAAGTCGCCATCGCCGGTGTCGGCAATTGCGCCAGCGCGCTGGTGCAAGGCGTGGAATATTACCGCAGCCGCCGCAATGCGGCGCTGGACGGCGTGATGCGCCAGACGATCGGCGGCTACCGCGCCAGCGACGTCGAGTTCGTCTCCGCGTTCGATGTCGATCGCCGCAAGGTCGGCCGGCCGCTGGAAGAGGCGATTTTCGCCAAGCCGAACAACACGCGGGTCTTCCAAAGCTCGCTGCCCGTGTCGAACGTCGTCGTCCAGATGGGTCCCGAGTTCGATGGCATAGCGCCGCACATGGCGGACTACGACGACGACGTCGCCTTTCGACCAGCCGACCTTGAGCCCACTGATATCGCCGAGGCTTTGCGCAAGTCGGGCGCTCAGGTGCTGCTGTGCTATCTGCCGGTAGGGTCCGACAAGGCCGTTAAGCATTATGCGCAAGCCTGCCTCGAAGCGGGCGTCGCGATGGTCAATTGCGTACCCGTCTTCCTCGCTTCTGACCCCGAATGGGCCCAGAAGTTCCGCGACGCAGGCCTGCCGATCGTCGGCGACGACATCAAGAGCCAGGTCGGCGCGACCATCGTGCATCGTTCGCTGGCGCGGCTGTTCGCCGACCGTGGCGTGACTCTGGACCGGACCTACCAGCTCAATACCGCCGGCAACACCGATTTCCTCAACATGCTGGAGCGCAAGCGGCTCAAGTCGAAGAAGATTTCCAAGACCGAATCCGTCCAGTCGCAACTCGACGAGCGACTGGACGACGCAGACATCCACATCGGCCCGTCCGACTACATTCCCTGGCAGCATGACAACAAGATCGCCTTCATCCGCCTCGAGGGTCGCGGCTTCGGCGACGCGCCGCTGGAGGTTGAACTGCGGCTGTCCGTGCAGGATTCTTCGAATAGCGCCGGGGTCGTGATCGACGCATTGCGCTGCGCCAAGCTGGGCTTGGACCGCAAGGTCGGCGGACCGCTCGAAGCGCCATCGGCCTATTATATGAAGAGCCCGCCGCGCCAGTTCCGCGACAGCGTCGCGCGCGACGCCTGCAACGCGTTCATCGACGACATTCCGTTCGAGCTTCCGGGGGCCGCGCCGCAAAGCGCAAGAGTTGCATCCAGGTCCAGTCGGTCGTAGTGGGCTTGCGGCCGAGACGGCTCAGTCGACTTCGGCAATTGGCTTTTGATGGCCCCGGCAATCGATACGCTGCTCTTTGACTTCGGCGGGACGCTCGACGCCGACGGGGTAGCCTGGAAGGAGCGCTTCCATGCTCTTTACCGGGGCGAGGGCCTCGATATGACCGCCGAGGCATTCGCGTCCGCCTTCTTCGCCGCCGATGACCCGCTCGTGGACGCACTCCCTGCCACAGCCGGCCTTGCGGAGACGGTCCATACGTTGGCCGCCAACCTCGAAGCCGAGCTGGGATGCCTTGCCAGAACCGCGAAGGAGCGGACCGACGGCGATCGCGGCCGGCGCGTCGCGTCGCATTTCCTGTCCGACATGTCCACCATTTTCGCCCGCAATAGGCCAGTCCTCGAAACGTTGGGCGAGCGCTACCGGCTGGGCGTCGTGTCGAACTTCTACGGCAATCTGGAAGCGGTGTGCCGGAGTTCGGGTCTCGCTCCGCTGTTCGCAGTGATGACGGACAGCCGCCGGGTCGGCGCCGAGAAGCCCGACCCCGCGATTTTCCGCGCTGCTCTCGAGGCGCTTAACGCGGCGCCGGAAACGACCCTTTTCATCGGCGATTCCCTGCGCCGCGNNCTTCATCTGGATCGCGCCCGAAGACGTCCAGGCCGCCGCCGCTCAGGCGACCGGACCCCAGTCCGTTCCCGCCGCCGTGACAAAGCTGCCTGACCTCCTGAAGGTCCTCAAATGACCACCGCGGCGGAAATGCTCCGGGGCGGGATCATCGCGGCTGGAGACGGGACCCGCCTGCGAGCCGACGGTCATCGTGCGAGCAAGCCGATGGCGCCGGTCGGCGGGCGGCCCCTGATCGAGCACACGCTCGATCGCTTTCGCGCCGCCGGCATTCGCCGGGTGACGGTCATCATCAACGAAGGGAGCGACGATTGCCGGCGATGGCTCGGTGGCCATGGCCAAGATTTTGACCTCGACGTGATCGTGCGCACGACTCCGTCGTCATATGCAAGCTTCCAGCTGGTCGCCGCGCGGCTCGCCCATTCACCGGCGTTGATCACGACAGTCGATTCTATCCTGCCGGTTGACGACTTCCGCCATTTTGTCCGCTCAGCCGCGGGCTTTCCGAGCGACGCGGTCGTCCTCGGCCTGACCGGTCATGTCGATGACGACAATCCCCTCTGGGCGACGCTGGACGTCTCGGACGGCCGCATCCTCCGCCTCGGCGGCGATGGCGGCAGCCACGTGACGGCTGGCCTCTATTGGCTGCCGGCGCATCGGATCGCAAAGCCTGCGACCGGCTTCGCCCGGCTCCGCGACTATCTCAAATGGCTGGTCGACGGGGGTCACAAAGTTTACGGCGTCGTCCTGCCGCTGGTGTTCGACATCGATCGCGCACGCGATGTCGAGGCGGCCGAATTGGCGGGATTCGGTCAGCACGAGAACGCCGGCGAATGAGCGCCGCCATGACCTGTTGGGGCGTCTACCGCGAGGCGGCGCACTCGCCCGGACGGATCGATGACGACGCCGCGATCCTGGAAAGAGTCGGCGCGGACCTGGTGGAGCGGGGCTTCCGGGTCGAGCTCATCGCCGCCGACGGCCTCATCGAGACGCCTTCGGCCAACGTGTTCGTGATGTGCGAGCGCGGGACAATTCTTGATCGCCTCGCGACGATGGAGAAAGCAGGCTCGATCGTCGTCAATTCGCCCGCCGCCATTCGCAACACGTACCGCCACCGGATGATCGAACTGTTCGCGCAACGCCGCGTGCCGGCGCCGCTCAGCCGGATCGTCGCCACCGATGCAATGAAGCCGCGGCCGGCCGACTGCATGTGGGTCAAGCGCTACGATTTCCACGCAACGCAGCCCGACGATGTCATGTATATCGCGTCGGAGACGGGGTGGCGCCAGGCGTTGCGCGAATTCGCCGAGCGCGGCATACCCTTTGTCATCGCTCAGGAGCATGTAGCGGGCGATCTGGTCAAATTCTACGGCGTTAGAAACGGCGCCGGTCCGACGGACGCCAACTGGTTCCAATGGTTCTATCATCGCGACAAAGGCATGCTGGGCCATTCGTTCGCCGCGGCTCGCCTGCATGAGGCCGCGCTCGACGCCGCTGCTGCGCTCGGGCTCGAAATCTTCGGCGGCGACGCGATCATCCAGGCCAACGGCCAACCGATGATCATCGACCTTAATGCGTGGCCGAGCTACGCGCTGTACCGCGATCAGGCCGCGCAGGCGATCGCGGACCACCTGAGCGAGCGCTTCCGACGGCGCCCGCGCATTGTCGCCTCGAAGAGGAATTGATCGCTTGAACGACCTTTCATCGGCCAAACCATCCCCCGCGCCCAAGCGGGAGTTGCCTCGCCGCGCCGTGCCCGGCCCCAAATCAAAGGCGATCTTCGATCGCGAGGCGCAGGCGATGGCGCCGGGCCTGCAGTCGATCGCGCTCTTCTCGCAGATCGTCGTCGATCATGCGCAAGGCTGCACGATCACCGACGTCGACGGCAACGAATATCTCGACTTCATCGCTGGCATTGCGGTTGGCAGCCTCGGCCACGCGCATCCGCGCTTTGTCGCCCGGCTCAAGGAGCAGGTCGAGCGCGTCACCTTCGGCAGCTTCACGACCGAAGCGCGCGCGAAGTTTCTTGAGCGCATCGCCGCGACGCTGCCGGAGGGGATCACTCATCTCCAGCTTTTCTCGGGCGGCGCGGAAGCGGTCGAGGCGGCGTTCCGGCTTGCGAAGTCGGCCACGAAAAAGTTCGAGTTCATCGGCTTCTGGGGCGGCTTCCACGGCAAGTCGCAAGGCGTGATCGGGCTTCTCGGCGGCTCCTACCGCAACCATCAGGGACCGTTCCCGCCGGGCATGCACCATTCGCCCTACGCCAATTGCTACCGCTGCCCTTGGAACCTCCAGCATCCATCCTGCGGGATGGCTTGCGCCGAGCATCTGCGCAATGTCATCAAGAACGACACGCAGGGCGAGATCGCCGCGATCATCATCGAGCCGATGCAGGGCACGGCGGGCAACGTCATTCCCCCGGACGACTTCATCCACGCGGTGCGCGAGATCGCGACGGAGGCCGGCGCGCTCCTCATCGCGGACGAGATCCTGGTCGGTTTTGGCCGCACCGGCAAAATGTGGGCCTCGGAGCATTTCGGCCTCAAGCCCGACGTCATGACGATCGGCAAGGGGATCGGCGGCGGCTTCCCGATGAGCGGGGTCGCGTCGTCGCTTGAGAACATGTCCGCCACGCCTTTCGGCGAGCCGAGCGGCTCGTCGTCGAGTTATGGCGGCAATCCCCTGGCGGGCGCGGCGGGGCTTGCCGCGATGGAGGCCCTGACCGAGGATAATCTGGTCCAGAACTCGGCCCGTGTCGGCGCCGTCATGCTCGACGCGCTGAAGAAGGTGCAGGAGAAATACCGCTTCATCGGCGACGTGCGCGGGCGGGGCCTGATGATCGGCGTCGACATGGTCGCCGATCGCAAGACCAAGGCGCCGCTCGACAAAAAAATCACCCGCGCCCTCTTTCACGAGGCGCTCGAGCGCGGCCTCATCACCATGTCTTATTCCAACGTCATCCGCATCAATCCGCCGCTCGTCATCACCGAGGACGAGGCGCTACAGGGGGTCGACATCCTCGATCAGTCCTTCGCCGCAATCGCACAAAAGTTCGGACTGGATTGAGCGTGCGGCCTATTGAGGCGTCGCAAGTTTTGCCGACTGAACGCAGAAGGCGCGCAGTGCTGAGGGGCGCGTTCATCGGCTTTGGCAATGTCGCCGCCAACGGCCACATGCCCGGCTGGCGCGCACGGGAAGATGTCCGGATCGTCGCTGCGACTGACGCCGCTCAGTCGCGCCAGGACGCCTTTCTCGCCGCCTGTCCCGACGGCCAATGGTTCGACACGGTCGACGATCTGCTGGCGTGCGAACAGCTTGACTTCGTCGACATCTGCGCGCCGCCGGGCAGCCATGCGGCGCTCGTCGGACGCGCGCTCGAATCGGGCCTCCATGTGCTGTGCGAGAAACCGCTGGTCACGCGGGTCGACGACGCTGCCCGTCTGGCGTCAGCCGTCGCGCGCGCCGGGCGCGTTCTCCATACGGTTCACAATTGGCTCAAAGCGCCGATCTGCCGCAAGATCTCGGCGCTGGTCGACGAGGGCGCCGTCGGCGCTGTCCGATCGACGCGCTGGCGGACGTTGCGGACTCAACCGGCGACAGCCGTTTGCGCGCCCGGCATCGCCAACTGGCGCGTCGATCCGAAGCTCGCGGGCGGCGGCATCCTGTTCGATCATGGCTGGCATGCGCTCTATTGTGTCGCCCGGTGGACTGGGGTTCCCGGTCGCGTCTCGGCGCGGCTTGAGACGCGGCGCTTCCACGACCAGCCGCTCGAAGACACCGCGACTCTCGACTTGGAGACGGCCTTCGGCCTGAGCCAGATCTTTCTCACCTGGGCCGCCGATGAGCGCGCCAACGCGATCGAGATCGACGGCGACCAGGGCCAAATTCACGTGGTCGGCGACTCTGTTATTCTCAGATCAAGCGGGCAAGAGCGCCGCTGGACGTCGCCCTCCCTGTCCGAAGGGTCGCATCACCCCGACTGGTTCGGCGGTGTGGCCGCCGATTTTCTCGCCGCCGCGACAAGCGCCGGCAAAAGCAATCTCGAAGAGGCGCTGCTATGCGCCCGCTTGATCGACGCCGCCCAGCGGTCGAGCGCCGCCGGCGGCGCCTGGCTCGCGCTCTCTACTTAGGAGCCGGACGGGTTCCGCGTGTCGCCAAACTGCTCGCGCGCCGCGAGGAAGAGCACGAGGCAAAAATAGATCGGCGCGCCCAGCGCGGCCAAAAGCACGAACCAGTTCGACTTGCCGAAGAGCGCCAGCAGTACCACGAGATAGATGAAATCGCGGCGCGACGCGGCGTCGAGCACCCGCGCCAGCGGGCGCTCGGGCTCAGCCGAGACCGAGGTGAACAGCGTCCCGCCGTCGTCCTTGGCGCGCATGAGCCGCCAATAAACAAAGCCGGCGGACCCTAGTGTTCCGAGAACGGCCGCGGCGCCGAGCAACAACGGCCAGCCTGCGGCCGCCGACGCACTCCACCCGATGGCCATGCAGGCGAAGATGACGACGTGAACGACATTGTCGCCCCAGAAATCGAGAACCCCGCCCCATCGCGATTCCTCAAATTTCAGCCTAGCCAGCTCGCCATCGCATCCGTCCAGGATCGAATGCGCGAGAAACAGCAAGGCCCCGACCGTTTGAAGGGAGGCGCGCTGGGAGAGGAAGAACGGCGCGCCGCATATCCCGACGACAATCGAAATCAGGCTCATCTGATTGGGCGTGATCGCGGTCGGCGCCAGGAGGCGCGAGATCTGCAATGAGATCGGCCGCTCGACGTGACGAGCCATGAACCCGTCGGTGTCCTTGACCAGCGCGCGCATGAGCCGCCGCTCGGCGAGGCGAAGGTCCGCCGGCGTCTCTACGACAATCGGATCGATCCCTGCCGGAATCGGCGCCGGCGAGCCGAACCGGCGGGCGAGGCTGCTCTCGACCGCGATCAGGTCGCGCGCGCCGCCCTTCTCCTCGAGCGCATCGAGCGCGCCGGAAGTCGATGCGGCCGCAACCATGACGATTCGGTTCGGGATCGCCGCCCAGGCGGCCGGCTCGATCCGCGCCTCCGCCAGCCGTTCGAGCCAATCGGTCTCCGCCAGGATCGCCGCAGGCGCAATGACAAGCCGGGCGGCGGGAGAAAAAGCCAGGCTCGCGGCGAACTGGCTCCAGCCAGGAACGTCGACCGCCCCGGCCCTGGCGCCGCCGTCTGCCGACAGAACAAAGACCTGCCCGTAGCCGGCCCGCCGCGCAGCCAGCACCGCGCGCCGGACAAGACCGAGCCCCAGAATCACGCGCTCGCTTTCCTGCTCCCGCGCGCCGCCGGCCGCGTCGGGCGGGGCGAGCGGCGCCGGGAGGAGAATAAGAATCGGCGCTGCGAGCATGACGGTTCGGGAATCCACACATTGAACGGGATCGGATCATCGACGGCGCCGCTTGTCTCCAACTGGACGACGATTGCTGATAGACGGTTCGGCGCCGCGATCGTCGTCCTGCACAATCTTCGAGACGAGCCGCGGCCGGACAGGGAGCCATGTCATTTCAACATCGCTGATCGTCGCCGCGCTATTCGGTTTCCTGCTCGTCGTCTTTCTTATCATCAAGAGCGGCGCCACCGAGGTGGCTTCCGCCATGCTGGTGCTCGGCTGGTGGCTGGCGCCGATCACGCTCTATCATCTCGTGCCCTTGTCGTTTGACGCGCTGTCGTGGCGCCAACTGTTGCCGGCGTCGAGCCGTCTCGGCTTCCTCGATGCTTTATGGATCCGCTGGATCCGCGAATCGATCAACTCGCTGTTGCCGGTCGCAGGCGTCGGCGGCGACATCGCCGGGGCGCGGCTCGCGAATAAGCGCGGCGTTGCGGGCGCGCAGGCGGCGGCCAGCATGGTGGTCGACATCACGGTCGGGGTAGGCACTCAGCTTATCTTTGTCTTGGCCGGCGTGACCCTGCTCGCCACCCGATCGAACTCCGACGCCGCAACCGCGGTAGCGCGGGTGACACTGATCGGCGTCGCGGTGTTTGCAGCTGCGATCGCCGCGTTCGTGCTGGTCCAGCACAACAGCATGTTCGGCCTGTTCGTCCGCCTGGCGCGCCGCGTCGCGCCGCAGAAATGGTTGTCCGTCTTTGCCGGACACGCTTCGGCGATCGACGGCGCCGTCATGGACACATATCGTCGCCGCTTCGCCTTTTTCTGCGCTGCCGTGCTGCGCCTCGCGGGGTGGGTCGCCAGCGCCGGCGAGACTTGGCTGGTGATGTATTTCCTCAGCAGGCCCCTCAGCGTGACCGACGCGTTCATCTTGGAAAGCCTCAGTTCCGGGGTCCGCGCGGCGGCGTTCATGGTGCCTGGGGCGTTAGGCGCTCTTGAGGGCGGCATTGTCGTGTTCGGCGCGCTGTTCGGGTTGCCCGCGGACATTGCGCTGGCGATTTCCTTATCCAAACGGGTCCGCGAATTGGCCCTGGGCCTGCCGGGCCTCATGGCGTGGCAGTGGGTCGAAGGCCGTCATCTCCTGCGCCGGGACGAGGATGAGGCGGGCTCCGCCTCGCCGTGATTGCCATCTAGTGGGCGACCGCGGCCCCCGGCGGTTTGGCGATCCCGGTGGCCGGTGATTCAGTTTCGGGAGGCAGGCCGAGGGCCTCGCGCAATTGGCCACGACGGGTTTGATACCAGCTGGAGCGCAGGAAGCTGTAGAAGTCGATCGAGGAGTTCTCGGCCTCCTGCCACTGGGCCAGATGCGCCGTCGCCCCCAGGAGTCCCGAGCCAATGGACCAGGGCCAGCCGATCAAAATCCCGCCCATCACCCAGCCGACCGGATCAGCCACGGTATCCACCGCCCCGCCGACCGCATCGCGCTGCGTCGATGGGCCATAGTAAGGCGTGTTCACAAAGGTGCCGGCGGGGACGCCGTAGACGAACAGGGTCTGGCCGAAATCGCCGCTCTGTTGAGGCAGTCCCCCCGCAGTGGCGACATCGAACAATCCGCCAAGGCCGAAGGTCGTATTGAAGACAATGCGGCCAATGGTGATGCCGGCGGCGTTGAAGCGACCCTGAAGGATGTTGTTGGCGAGAACCCGCGGCTCCTTCAAGTTTGCGTCCAAATCCTCCAATCGGTCGCGAATTGGCGCCGGCACCGTCTTGACCACATTGGAGGCAGGGTCGAGCACCGCCTGGTTAACGCGGAGAACGCCGCGGTTCCACTGCTCGTTGGGGTCGTCGATCGGCAGTGAGGCGTCGCGCGGAACGCCGGCGCAGGCGCTGACGAGTCCCGCCAGCGCCGACGCAGCCACCCACGCAACCCAACGTTCGCCGCTACGCATGCGTTGATGATTCCCCGTAAATGCCCGCGCGACCCTCAATCCCCGCCTGCCCGTCCGAGGGCGGACTCGCGGGGAACGACCAGTTCCGAATCGTGAGGAATCCAGACCCAGCGCGGAACGAGGTTAACAGAGCAACGCCCGGGCGACTATCACCCTTTTGCC
The DNA here is from genome assembly GCA_003164825.1 of Hyphomicrobiales bacterium. Classification (GTDB taxonomy): domain Bacteria; phylum Pseudomonadota; class Alphaproteobacteria; order Rhizobiales; family Beijerinckiaceae; genus Roseiarcus. The sequence goes on along the minus strand of PLUH01000182.1, from coordinate 7,431 downwards.
ACACTCTATTCATCTTTTTCGTCGGCGGCCTGCTCCACCGTCAGTCCGAATGGGTCTTCCGCTGGGTCGCCAGGAGGGCCGGCTGGAACAGTACGGCGGCGGAAAGCGTCGTCACCAGCGCGAGCGCCATCAGCTTGCCCATGCTCGAAGTGCCCGGATGGTGAGAAAACCACAGGCTGCCGAAGGCGGTGGCGGTCGCGCAGGCGCTGAAGAAGACGGCCCGGGTAAGGCTCGATTGGAGAAAGTTCGTCTCCCCCGCCCGCCACGCCATGACGTAGTAGATTTTGAACGCGACGCCGACGCCCAGCAGCAGCGGGAGCGCGATGATGTTGGCGAAGTTGAGCTCGAGCCCGATCGCCACGCAGACCTCGAGCGTGACCAGGATCGCGACCATGAGCGGGACCAGGGTCAGCGCGACGTCGACCCAGCGGCGCAGCGTCACAAAGAGGATGAGCGCGATCGACGCCACCGACCAGACCGCGGCCTCGAGAAACGCTTTGACAATGGTCGCCGCGGCCTCGACGACGAAGATCGGCGCTCCCGAGGCTTGCGGCGCGACCGTCCGCACCGCGTCGACGAAACGGCGTAGGACTGCGTTGTCGTTGCTGTCTCCGCTTGGCGCGACCTCGATCCTGACCTCGCCGTCGGCCGCGACCCAGGCGCTTTTGAGCAACGGCGGGAGCGTGTCGATTGTCACGTGCTCGGCGGTCAGGAGATCTCTCACCTCCCTAAGCGTGGTCAAGAGCGGCGTGACCAGGACCCGCTCCGCTTCGTCCCTCGCGGCCGGAGGCGCCTTGGCGAGAGCGTCGAGCGCGCTCGCCAGGCGTCGCGCCTGCATCGCGGCCGGGCTGTCGAGCCCTTTGGCCGCGCCTGAAAGGTCGGCGGCAGTCTTGTTGATCGCCTCGAGCGTCTGAGCCGGGGTCGGCCCGGGGTCGACCTGGCCAGGGGTCAGCGTGTTCTCGAAGAAGAAGCTCGCATCGTCGATGAGGGCCAGCTTCTCGTCCTGGTCCTTCGGCACGAAACTCTCGAGCGTCCTGACCTTGGCGACTTGCTTGAGCCCGCTCAGTTTTTCGGCGAGCGCGGAGGCGCTGGCGAGGTCGGGCTCGAGAACATCGATGGTGTTCGGGCTGGTGTCGGGATCGCGCATCAGGTCGAGTAAGGTCGAGACCGATTCGACCTGCTTCGAGCGCAGGTCGAGCGGGTTGAAGTCGAAGCGGAGGCCCCCGAGCAGCGGCAGGCCGAGAATGACGGCGGCCAGCGTAAGGCCGACGACCCAGTTGCGCCGCCGGTCGAGAAAATGATCGAGGGGCGCGAGCGCCGCCCAGCCGACCGGCGCCGGCTCGCCGGCGGGGTTCAGCGCCGAAAGCAGGGCCGGCAGCAGAGTTGTGGTGGTCAGGAACGCGATGATCATGCCGGTTCCCGCGATCAGTCCGAGCTCCGAGAGACCGACATAGGCGGTTGGCAGGAACGAGTAGAAGGCGGCCGCGATCGAGGCCGCGGCGAGCAGAAGCGGCCCCGCGACCCCGCGCGCCGTCGCCTGGAGCGCCTCGCCGAGAACGCGGTTCGCGTGCCGTTCGGCGCGGTAGCGGACGCTGAACTGGATGCCGAAATCGACGCCGAGGCCGATGAACAGCACCGCGAACGCGACCGAGATCAGGTTCAGTGCGCCCACCATCCATAGGCCGATCGCCGCGGTGAACGTCAGCCCGACGGCGAGGTTGACCAGGACCGCGAGCACGAGGCGGGCCTGCTTGAGCGCGAGCCACAAGAGCAGGAGAACGATGAAGATCGTCACCGCGCCGTTCAGGGCCGCCCCGTCGGCGACGGTGGCGAATTCCTCGTCCGAAAGCGCGACCGACCCGGTGAGGCGTACCCGGACGCCCCGCTCCGGCGTCAGGCCGAGTTTCTCGATCGTCGCCCGAATCGCCTTGGTCGCCCGGCCGCCGGGCTGCAAATCGGCGTAATTGAGGACTGGCTGGATGTTGATGAACCGCCGAAGCTCGGAGGCCTCCGGCGCATGGCCGGTGATCAGCCGGCGCCAGGAGAACGCCGGATGCTTTCCTTGCGCCACGCTGTCGAGGGTGTCGGCGATCGCGGTCACCGCCGGCCTCATGCCTTCGAGCGTCGTCTTTCCCAGGCGAACGCCCTCGATCGATTGCGATATCGCGCCGAGGACGCCGTGCAGGGTCGGATCGGCGGCGAGCGTGCCGAGGAAGGGCTCGGCCTTGATCAACTGGGCCATGTCGCTTCGCACTTCGTCGACGGACTTGAAGAGAATGCCGTTGCGGGCGAAGAACTCGCCCCCGTCGGGCCGGGTCACGGCGCGGATCGCGTCCGGCTGGGCCGCGAGCGCGTCGGCCAGCGCCGAGGCCGCCTCTTCCGCGCCCTCGGGCGTCGTCGCGTCGACGACCGCGATGATCCGATCGGTCCGCTGGGGGAAGAGGTCGTTAAGCTTGATCTCCTGCTGGCGCCAGGGGAGCGAGCTCGACAAGAGCTTGCTGCTGTCGGTGTCGATGGCGATGTGGCGCGAAAGATAGAAGCCAGCGAAGACCGCCGCGATGAGGAACCCCGGAATGACGAGCCACGCGTAGCGGGTCGATAGACGCACGGCCCGCGCAACCGCGGCAATGATCAAGGTGCTGTCGTTCGTGTCCATGGGAGCCGGGTGGAGGCCATGGTTCGCGCCGTCTTGTCAATCGGGGGCGATGCGCCGCAGCGCTCAGTTTGATTTCCGGCGAGGGGGAAAGCCGTCCTGAGGGCGGCCTCGTTCCCTTGCGCGCCGGTCACTCCTCCGGCAGCCCGGCCTTTCGAACGCCCTCGAACACGGCCGGCCAATTGGGCATATGCTCGATCATCGATTTGACCGTGAACTTCGGGTTCAGCCGGCGAGCTTCGGCCAAGGAAGCCTTGGCCTCGTCGATTCTGCCGGCGTCTGCGTAGGCTGCCGACAGTTTCGCGTAAACGAAAAACTCGCGAAAGCCAGAGTCGAGCGCCCTGCGATAGGCATCGGTCGCCGCGTCGAAATGGCCGAGGTTGATGTCCGCGTCGCCGGCGATCATGAGAAATGTGGTGTTAAGGAAGTCGCGCGGACTGAGCCACATCGCCCGCTCTGCGTCGGTCCTCGCCTGCTCAAAGCGGCCGAGAGCATTTTCGGCGCTGCATCGGGGTGGCAAAGTCTCGACTCAATTCCCAAATCCGCGCTAGAAGGCCGCCCGCGCTGCGTTGCGCCGGCGTGTTTTTCGAAAACCATCATCGCGGCGGCCAAGACGCCGTCCGTCCCAACCAAGTGGAATATCGAATATGAAGGGCTTCAAATTTCCCCTGCCGCCATCCATGTCCTGGATCGCGGTCCTGATAGCCCTTCTTTTGTGGGCTCCGACCACGTCGCTGGCCGAATCGTCCAGTCCAGCCGCCCGACGCATCGAAGCGTATTATCAGCAGCTGATGCCGACGCTCAGGTCGGCCGGCTCGCTCAGCGTGCGCCAACGCGACCAGCGCTTCGGGCCCGCGATCAACTCGGCCTTCGACATTGGGACCATGACCAGACTGGCGACGGGACCCGCCTGGAGCAGTTTCTCGGGCGCCCAGCAGGCAGCGGTTCGCGACGCCTTCGCGCATTTCCTTGTCGCCGAGTATGCCCATCAGGTGAGCGACTATTCGGGCGAGAGCTTTGTCGTCGACCCGCAGACGAGCCCCGAATCCCGCGGCGGCGGCGAGATCGTCAAGACCCAGCTCGTCCAGCCCGGCGGCCGGACAGTGCAGATCAATTACCTGGTTCGCGGCGGCCGGGTGGTCGATGTCTATCTCAACGGAACGGTGAGCGATCTGGCGACGCGGCGCGACGAGTTCGCTTCGATCCTCGCCGGCGGCGGCGGCGCCGACGCCCTGGTGAAGACGTTGCGCCAACGAACGGAGACGTTGTTGGGGAGCTAGCCGCTCGGCGATGAATAGGTCGACGCCCGCTGGGCCGGCCGCGAGCGTCCTCATTGTCAGCGGACTGAAGCGCGAGGCGGCGATTCTTGCTGGTCCAGGCCGTCTCGCGATCTGCGGCGACGCATCGACCCTGCGAGCCAAACTCGCTGAGCTCACCTGTCAACCTATCATATTAGTTATCAGTTGGGGCGTCTGCGGCGGGCTCGATCCGCGACTTCGCCCCGGTGATCTCATCCTCGGCGCCAAAGTCGTCTCGGCCGAGGGACGCATCAATACCGACGAGGCCGTCACGTCGTCCCTCGCGCAGCGCCTGATCGACGCCGGGGCGCGCGTCGCGGTCGAGCGTGTCGCAGGCGTCAGCTCTCCGGTCTCAACCGCCCGCGCCAAGGCGGAGCTGCGCCTTGCGACCGGAGCGGCGGCAGTCGACATGGAAAGCCTGATCGCCGGCCGTTTTGCGCTCGAACGGCGGACGCCCTTCGCCATCCTGCGCGCAGTCGCCGACCCGGCGGATCGCGACTTGCCGCCTCTCGTCCTTAGCGCCGTGGACTCCGACGGCCGGATCAAGGCTGCCGCCGTCCTCGGAGACCTTGTCCGCTCTCCCGGCCAGTTCACCGGGCTCGTCGCGGCCGCTCGCGACGGCCGGGCCGCTTTCCGGGCGCTAAGCCGCTGTCGCGGCCTTCTTCCCGGCCTTTTCCTCGGCCTCGGCCCTGCGAATCTCTGAAAGCTTCTGGGTGACGGTGCTATCGAAGACGTAGGTCGCCGGGCGCTGGCGATCGAGCGGGATATCCGGCGCCATCTCCCCTTCGGTCCTGACGCCCCGCAAGGTGACGCCCAGCGCCTTCCACGGCCTCGTCACCGTATCGCGCACCGCCGTCGCCTCAAACCCGCTGTGGACCATGCAGTCGGCGCATTTCTCGTAATTGCCGACCCCATACGCATCCCAATCCGTCTCCTCCATGAGCTCCTTGAACGTCTTGGCGTAGCCCTCGCCGAGGAGATAGCAGGGGCGCTGCCAGCCGAACACCGTGCGCGTCGGGTTGCCCCAGGGCGTGCAATGGTACGTCTGGTTGCCGGCCAGGAAGTCGAGAAACATCGTCGATTGGTTGAAGGCCCATTTGCGTCCCCCATCGCCGCGCCGGAATATCGCCCGGAAAAGCTGCTTGGTGGCGGAACGGTTGAGAAAGTGCTTCTGGTCCGGAGCCCGCTCGTAGGCGTAGCCCGGCGACATGGTGATGCCGTCGACGCCGAGCTTGGTGACCGTATCGAAGAAGGCGGCGATGCGCTCCGGGTCGGCATCGTTGAAGAACGTGCAGTTGATTGTGACACGAAAGCCCTTGGATTTGGCGGTCTTCAGCGCCGAAACCGCCCGATCGTAAACCCCCGGCTGGCATACCGACTTGTCGTGCATCTCCCGGTCGCCGTCGAGATGAATCGACCAGGTGAAATAGGGACTCGGCGCGTACTGGTCGATCTTCTTTTCGAGCAGCAGCGCGTTGGTGCACACGATCGCAAATTTCTTGCGGGCGATGACCCCTTGGACGATCTTCGGCAGCTCCTTGTGCAGGAGCGGTTCGCCGCCGGCCATGACGACAACCGGCGCGCCGCACTCGTCGACGGCGCCCAGAGCGTCCGCGACCGAAATCCGCCTGTCGAGGATGGCGTCGGGATAATCGATCTTCCCGCAACCCGCGCAAGCGAGATTGCACCGGAATAGCGGCTCCAGCATCAAAACGAGCGGATAGCGCTTGCGCCCGGCGAGATGCTGCCGGACGATATAGGCGCCAACCCTAGCAACCTGTCTCAGGGGTATGCTCACGCAAGAATCCTTACAAAGCGCGGTTCATCAATCGGTTCGAGATATTCAACCCATGAGTTCCGCCGGAAGGCGAAAGCTCACGGTCTCAATGGGCCCGTCGAGAGCCGAGACTTCCGACGGCGCGATCTGCATCAACGTCTGAACCACGTCGTCGACCACGATCTCAGGCGCGGACGCGCCAGCGGTAACTCCGACAATCCGCACATTGCGCACCCATTCCGTATCAATCTCGCTGCTGTTGGCGACGAGATAGCTCGGAAGACCTGCCTCTTCACCAATTTCGCGCAGCCGATTGGAGTTGGAGCTGTTGCGGGCCCCCACGACGATGAGGACGTCGGCGATCCGCGACAATTCCCGCGCCGCGGTCTGCCGATTCTGCGTCGCGTAGCAGATATCACGAATCTCCGGCCCCGCGACATCGGTGAAGCGTCGATGCAATGCGGCGATGACGCCCCGGGTATCGTCAACGCTCAGCGTGGTCTGAGTGATATAGGCTATCGGCGCGTCGACGGGGATGGAAAGCCTTTCCACGTCGTCTTCGTTTTCGACAAGGTGCAATTCGCCGTCGATCTGGCCGAGCGTCCCTTCGACTTCCGGATGTCCGGCATGACCGATGAAGATCACGGCTCGGCCCTGAGCAATGTACCGTCGGCCTTGATTATGCACCTTGGTGACTAGCGGACAAGTCGCGTCGATGGTCGGAAGCGATCGCGACGTCGCTTCATTTTCAACTTTTCGCGACACGCCATGAGCGCTGAAGATCGTCACCGCTCCCTCTGGGACCTCGTCCAGATCCTCAACGAAGCGGGCGCCTTTCGCCTTGAGCGATTCGACGACATGACGATTGTGTACGATCTCGTGTCGCACGTAGACTGGGGCGCCATACTTGACCAGCGCCCGATCGACGATATCGATCGCGCGGACAACCCCCGCGCAAAACCCGCGGGGCTGAGCCAGAATGATCTTCATCCGCTTACTCTTTCACCGAAGCTCCGACGGGTCCGCAAAAACCGTCGATAACCCGGCACTCCACTCGCGAGCCGTGATTAATAACGAAACGAATCTATAAGCCGGGACACATGTCCAGGCAAGTAACCCATGTTGGCTCGCCGGTCCACTCGGCGGCAGTCTTTCATGCCGACTCCCGCTGTAAGCCAGAGGGAACCGATGTTGCGGTCGTCCGATTAATTCATAGGCGCCTATTTCCTCATCAAACGCGCACTCGGATCGAGCCAATGTCCAGCGGCGACGCCCCCAGCTCCGAATAGCAATTCCTTTTCAGATCGTTAGACCGCTCGGCAGATCATGGCACGCGCCTTGTAAGGCAGCGTCGGGCGGGGCGCGGTCGCGTTCCGATTTCACTGCACGAGAGCGGTATGGTTTCAACACCGCCGCGGCGCGTCACAATGGGGCGAGGCTTATGAAAATCGTAATGGCGATCATAAAGCCGTTCAAGCTGGAGGAGGTGCGCGATGCGCTCACCGCCATCGGAGTGCACGGTCTGACGGTTACAGAGGTCAAGGGCTACGGTCGACAGAAGGGGCATACCGAAATTTATCGCGGGGCGGAATATGCCGTGAGTTTCCTCCCTAAATTGAAAATCGAAGTCGCGGTGAACACAGACGTCGCCGACAAGGTTGTCGAGGCGATCGTTGCTGCGGCGCGCACCGGCCAGATCGGCG
>PLUH01000176.1 GCA_003164825.1 Hyphomicrobiales bacterium | reverse complement strand
ACCGCCTTGGCCGGGAAAGACCCGCGCGGGTCTTCGCGGAGCCTTTGGCGCCCGCGACGACCGAACATTCAGCCCTTCTACCCCGCCGCCACTCCGCGCAGGATGATCTCGATCGCCTCCGCTTTCGCGCGCACGAAAGCCTTGTCGTCGAGCGGACTGCCGCCGTTCAAGGTCGCCATTTCATGCGCGGCGTTGGCGTATTGCTGGGTNNGGCTCGATCGGCTTCAGCTTGCCGGCGGCGATCCAGCGCTTGACCGCACGTTCGCGCGACACGACCCATTCGGTCAGCGTGGTGTCGAGGAAGTCCTGGATCATTGGCGCGCCGCGCATGATCTCCGCCGACCAGATGCGGGTCGCGAGCGGCATCTCGCGCGCGAGATCCATTTTCGCCCCGATATAAGCCGAGAGCGCGACCCTCGGGTCGTCGCTTGTGTCGAAGGACGAGGCGGCGGCAAGCCAGGCCGTCAGCACCCGCTCGATCACCGAACGATAGAGCCCCTCCTTGGTCGGGAAATAATAGTGCAGGTTCGCCTTCGGCACTCCGGCGCGGCGCGCAATCGCCGCAGTCGTGGCGCCGGCGAACCCCTGCCCGGCGAAGACCCATTCGGCGGCTTCCAAAAGCGCGCGTTCGTTCTCCTCGCGGATGGTCGGTCTCGGCCTGCGCCGCGCCATAGGCTTCCCCCGAATGTCGCGTTTTCCCGTATCGCCGGCCGACGTCTCAAGGCGTGGAAAGCCGCCGGCCGCGCCCTTACGAACCGACGGGCGGCGGCGCCGAATTGATGTGCGTTTCGCCCAAGGTTACGCCATTTGACCATTTGGTCAAACCTATAATAGCGTCCACAAATGTGTGTTGGAGCTGGGCTTGATGGCTGACTTGTCGAATGTGCGCGTCGACGGGGCACGGCTCTGGGATTCCTTGATGGAGATGGCGAAAATCGGCGCGACGCCCAAGGGCGGATGCAAGCGCCTGACGCTGACCGATCTCGACAAGCAGGGCCGCGAGCTGTTCCGCCAGTGGTGTGAAGCCGCCGGCTGCACGGTCAAGGTCGATCAGATGGGCAACATGTTCGCGAAACGCGAGGGCGCCGAGCCGTCGCTGCCGCCCGTCTTCGTCGGCAGCCACCTCGACACCCAGCCGACCGGAGGCAAATTCGACGGCGTGCTCGGCGTTCTGGGCGCACTCGAGATCGTGCGCTCGATGAACGATCTCAAGATCAAGACCAGGCATCCGATCGAGGTCGTGAACTGGACCAACGAGGAAGGCTCGCGTTTCGCCCCCGCCATGGTGTCGTCTGGCGTGTTCGCCGGCGTCTTCACCAAGGAATTCGCCTATTCGCGCGTCGACGCCGAGGGCAAGGGGCTCGGCGACGAACTCAAGCGGATCGGATTTATGGGCAAGGAGCCGGTCGGCGGCCGTCGCGCGCACGCCTATTTCGAGCTCCACATCGAGCAGGGCCCGATCCTCGAGGACGAGGCGATCGACGTCGGCGTCGTCACCCACGGCCAGGGTCAGCGCTGGTACGAAATTCGCCTTACAGGTTTCGAGAGTCACGCCGGCTCGACGCCGATGCCGCGCCGCAAGGACGCCCTCCTCGGCGCGGCGCGGATCGTCGAGCTCGTCAACGCGATCGGCCTCTCGAAGGCGCCGCTCGCCGTCTCGACGGTCGGGATGCTGAACCCCTACCCGAACTCGCGCAACGTCATTCCGGGCGAGGTCTTCATGACCTGCGAGTTTCGGCACCCGGACAATGCGACGCTGAGCGCGATGGACGCCGCGCTGCACGAGGGGGTCAAGGCGATCGCCAACAAGATCGGCCTCACCTACGACCTCAAGCAGGTGTTCTATTACGAGCCGGTCGCCTTCGACAAAGGCTGCGTCGACGCGGTCAGGCGCGCCGCTCAGCGCTTCGGCTATTCGCATCGCGACATCGTCTCCGGCGCCGGCCACGACGCCTGCTACATGGCGCGCGTCGCGCCGTCGTCGATGGTGTTCACGCCCTGCGTCGACGGCGTCAGCCACAACGAAAGCGAGGACATCAAGCAGGAGTGGTCGACCGCAGGCGCCAACGTGCTGATGCACGCCGTTTTGGAAAAGGCCGAAATCGTTTCTTAGTCCCTTGTTCCTTCTCCCCGCTTTGCCGGGAGAAGGCTAGGATGAGGGGCCGGGCGAGTTTAGCGCCCGCGGCCGATCGCCTCGCCCCTCACCCTGCCCTCTCCCCGCGAGCGGGACGAGGGTTCCTTCAAGAGTTCAGGAGAGTTGGAACATGTCGCTCGTCATCGAAGGCGGAACGGTCGTCGCCGCAGACCGCACCTACAAGGCTGACGTGCTGGTCGAAGGCGAGACCATCAAGGCGATCGGCGAGGGCCTCAAGGGCGACAGCACGCTCGACGCCAAGGGCTGCTTCATCTTCCCGGGCGGCATCGACCCCCACACCCATCTCGACATGCCGTTCATGGGCGCCAATTCCGCCGACAATTACGAGAGCGGCACCAAGGCGGCGCTGTCCGGCGGCACAACGATGGTGGTCGACTTCTGCATCCCGGGCCGCAATCAGCCGCTGATGGAGGCGTTCGCCGACTGGGACAAGCGCGCCAAGGACGCCGTCGCCGACTATTCCTACCATATGTGCATCACCTACTGGGACGATTCGGTGCGTAAGGACATGGCCAAGGTGGTCGCGGCTGGGGTGACGACGTTCAAGCATTTCATGGCCTACAAAGGCGCGCTGATGGTCAATGACGAGGAGATGTTCGCCTCGTTTTCGCGCTGCGCCGAGCTTGGCGCAATGCCGCTGGTCCACGCCGAGAACGGCGAGGTCGTCGCCGCGCTGCAGAAACATTATCTCGCCAAGGGCGTCACCGGTCCGGAAGGCCATGCGCTCTCGCGCCCCCCCGACGTCGAGGGCGAAGCGGCCAATCGCGCGATCATGCTCGCCGATCAGGCCGGCGTGCCGCTCTATGTCGTTCACACCTCCTGCATCCAGGCGCACGAGGCGATAAGGCGGGCGCGGGCGCTGGGCAAGCGCGTCTATGGCGAACCTTTGATCCAGCATCTGGTGCTCGACGAAAGCGAATATTACGACAAGGACTGGAAGCACGCAGCGCGGCGGGTAATGTCGCCGCCGTTCCGCGACAAGATCCATCAGGACGATCTCTGGAACGGCTTGCGCGCCGGCTCGCTGCAGGTGGTGGCGACCGACCATTGCGCCTTCACCACCAAGCAGAAGGAGCTGGGCCTCACCGACTTCACCAAGATCCCGAACGGCACCGGCGGACTCGAGGACCGCATGCCGGTGCTCTGGACCTATGGCGTCGAGACAGGACGGCTCACCCCGAATGAGTTCGTCGCCGTGACGTCGACCAACATCGCCCGCATTCTCAATCTCTATCCGCGCAAAGGGGCGATCCTGCCCGGCGCCGACGCCGACATCACCGTCTGGGATCCCAAGGCCAACAAGACCATTTCGGCCCGATCCCAGGTTTCGGTCATCGACTATAACGTCTTCGAGGGCGTGAAAGTGACCGGGCTGCCGCGCTATACGCTCTCGCGCGGCGAAGTCGTTTATCGCGACGGCGCGGTGCAGGCCGAGCTCGGGCGCGGCCGCTTCGTCAAGCGGCAGCCGTTCGCCCCGGACGCGCGCGCGCTCAAGCGCTATAAGGAATTCACCGCGGTAGCGGGCGTTCAGCGCTGAGGGCGCGGATCGGCGATGGATGTAGCGGCGGCCCCCAAACTGAAACCGGACGACGGCGGCAAGGCGCCGGCCGCGGACGCTGCGATCGAGATCAGCGGGGTTTCACTGCGCTTCGACACCGCCGATGGCCCGGTCGAGGCGCTCAGCAACGTCAGCCTGAAGGTCGCGCGAGGCGAGTTCGTCTCCTTCATCGGACCGTCTGGCTGCGGCAAGACCACGCTCCTGCGCGCCGTCGCGGATCTCGAGACTCCGACCAGCGGCGCAATCCGCGTCAATGGCATGAGTCCGCACGAAGCGCGCCTCAACCGCGCCTATGGCTATGTGTTCCAGGCCCCGGCGCTCTATCCGTGGCGCAGCGTCGCCCGCAACATCGCGCTGCCGCTCGAGGTCATGGGCTTCGCCAAGGCGGAGCGCGAGGCGCGCGTCGCGAAAGGACTGGAGCTGGTCAATCTTTCCGGCTTTGGCGCCAAATTTCCCTGGCAATTGTCCGGCGGCATGCAGCAGCGGGCGTCGATCGCGCGGGCGCTCTCGTTCGACCCCGATCTCCTGCTCATGGACGAGCCGTTCGGCGCCCTCGACGAGATCGTGCGCGACATGCTGAACCAGCAGCTCTTGCGCCTGTGGGACGTGACCGGCAAGACGGTCATGTTCGTCACCCATTCGATTCCGGAGGCGGTGTTCCTGTCGACCCACATCGTCGTCATGTCCCCCCGCCCGGGGCGGATCATCGACGTCATCGCCTGCGACCTTCCCCGCGACCGGGCGCTCGACATCCGCGAGACGCCCGAATTCCTGGCCATCGCCAACCGCGTCAGGCACGGGCTGAGGGAGGGACATTCCTATGACGGGTAGCGCTGGCGCTTGCCCTCACCCCGGCCCTCTCCCGCAGGCGGGAGAGGGGGCGAATCCCTTCTCCCGCTTGCGGGAGAAGGTGGCCGATCCCCTGTCATTCCCGCGAACGCGGGAATCCAGGAGGCCACGACGCTCGCGGAGTT
>PLUH01000312.1 GCA_003164825.1 Hyphomicrobiales bacterium | reverse complement strand
ATAACCCCAGCCGTAGAATTTGAGCCTTTGTCCCATCGGCGGACTGTCCGGTGTGGCGACGTCGAGTACTATAGCGATGCGGCCGCCAATTTTCGATCGAGCGTGACCAGCTCGGCTTTGAGCTCCCGAGCCAGCCAGAGGTAGCTCGCGTCATAGGCGGTTAGGCCTGTCGCTTCGGCAAGGTCCAGCACTGCGGCGTGGTCCACGGCGACGGTCTTCACTTTCATTCTGTATCCGACGCGAAACGCCGCGCGAACGGCGTCACGCTTCCTTGGCTCCCGCCGCATCTTAGTCAGACACACGTTGGCGAGTTCGAAGTCGAGGAGCGAGGGCGCGGCCAATCGCGCGCCTTCCAGCCGCTCGGCGATGTTTTCCGCCTCTGGCTCCGCGAACACCAAGGCTGCGAGAGCGGATGCGTCCACCACCTTAACGCCGGTCACGGTCCGCCCGGACAATCGCGGCCGAGTCGCCGGGGGTGCCGAGCCCGAGGCGGCGCACTTCCGCCAGCAGTTCGGCGGGACTCAACTCCCGCTCGAATTGGACCGCCTCGTCGATGATCGCGAGCAGTTCGCCCTGAAGCGATCGATGTCGCCGCGCCGCGCGCTCGCGAAGACGCCGCACGACGTCCTCGGGGACATTCTTGATCGAAAGGTTCATGAGCTTTTGGTTCCGAATCCGATCCGTTTCGGAACTCAAATAGCACAAAGCCGGGTTCGTTGCATCTTGAGCGTGGCGGGCCGTCATCGAGCAGCGGCAGGCATCTCCGTCTCCGCCGCCGCCCGCATCGCCGCCCAGACCGCCTCGACGTCGGCGGCCTCGGTCGCCAGCGCGCCGATCGACACCCGCGCCATCCAGCGGCCGTCGAGGATCGCGGGCGTGAGATAGGCCGCGCCGGAGCGGTTCACCGCCTCGACCCATTGGGTCGTGTGCTTGTCCAATGCTTCACCATCCAGCGCCGAGCCGTCGGGCGCGGTCGGGTGATGGCGAACGCAGACCGTCTGCAGATTGACCGGCGCGACAACTCGCCAGGCCGGGGCGGCGGCGACGAGTTCGGCGAGATGGCGGGCGTTGGCGATGTCGCGCCGCAAGCGCTTCTGCAAACCGGCAACGCCCTGTTCGCGGATCACGAACCAGAGTTTCAGCGCCCGGAACCGGCGGCCGAGCGGGATGCCCCAGTCGCGAAGGTTCTTGACCTCGCCGTCGACGGAGGATTGCAGGAAGCTCGGATTGGTCGACATCACCCGCATCAGATGCTCGGGATCGCGCACATAGTAGAGCGAGCAGTCGAACGGCGCCCCTAGCCACTTATGCGCATTGATCACGAGCGAGTCGGCGCCCTCGATTCCCTCCCACATCCACCGGCACTCGGGCAGGATCATCGCGCTGCCCGCCATCGCCGCGTCGACGTGGAGCCAGATTCCGTGGCGCTTAGCCACCGCAGCGATGTCGGCGACGGGATCGATCGCCGTCGTCGCCGTCGTGCCCACGGTCGCGACGATGGCGCAGGGGAGGTCGCCGTTGGCGATGTCGGCGGCGACCATTTCGGCCAAAGCGTCGGCGCGCATCGCGTGTTTGGCGTCGAACGGGACCAAGCGCAGGTTCAAGCGGCCGAAGCCGGCGAGCAGCGCTCCCTTGTCGACCGAGCTATGCGCGTGCGCCGACACATAGACGCGCGGCGTGCGCGTCTCGCCCTGTAGGCCGCCGCGCGCGAGCGCGTAGTCTGTCGCCCGCTCGCGGGCGCAAATGAGCGCCACCAACGTGCTGGTCGAGGCGGTGTCCTGGATCACCCCGCTCCAGGCGGGGGAGAGCCCGAGCATCTGCCGCAGCCAATCAGTGACGACCTCTTCGACCTCGGTCACCGCGGGGCTCGACTGCCACGAGAGCCCGATCACGCCCAAGCCAGTGCTGACAAGATCGGCGAGAATCCCCGCGGGCAGGGCGTTGGCGGGGAAATAGCCGAAGAAGCGCGGATGCTGCCACAGCGACAAGCCAGGCAGGACGACCCGATCGAGATCCTCGATTACCGCGCCGAACTCCTCCGGCTCGTCAGGGGGCGTGGCGGGCAAGGCGTCGCGAACCTCGCCGGGCCGGGTCTTGGCCATCACCGGCCGATCGCTCAAGCTTTCCTGGTAGTCGGCCAGCCAATCGATAAGCCGGTGGCCATAGCGGCGGAACTCTTCAGGCGACAAGGGTCTGGCGTCCTTGCTGGTTGGGGCACGGGAGAGGATCGCGGCCTGCATCAAGACTCGTCGCGATCGAGTCAACCCGTGTCTCCAGGGCGCGGCCCGGACGGCTGGACATTGGAACGCCTTGTCCGTTAGCGAAACCCGGCAGGCGCCCGTTCGCCCGAACGGTTCGATTGTGTCAAAAAACTGGACGCGCACATGGCGGGAGTCAAAGCTTCGATCGCGGATATGAGGCCGACCCAATTGACGCTGGGTCTGTCCGAGGTCGAAGAGCGCGCGGCGAAGATCGCCGCAATGACGCCTGCAGACCGCGAGGCCCACCTCGAGCGCAAGCCCGTTCCTCATGTCCTGGGCCCGGGAAAGAAAATCTACATCGTCGACCACCATCATTTGGCGCGGGCGCTTTGGTCGCTAAAAATCCCCGAGGCGGTCCTTGGCGATCGAGTCGCCGACTGGTCCGGCCTCGAGGCGAAGGCGTTCTGGCGCATGATGGAGTCGAAAGGCTACTGCTGGCCGATCGACGCCGACGGCAATCGCAGACCTTACGCCGCCATTCCCGCTTCAATCGGCGACCTCACCGACAACGTCTGGCGCACGCTGGCCCGACGAGTGCGCGGCAAGGCGTTCGAAAATCTGGACACGCCGTTTCAGGAATTCATGTGGGGAGACTATTTTCGCACATTCATGACCCGGCGGCTGATCGAGTCGGAATTCGAACTCGCCGTAGAGCTGGCGACGAAGCTTGCGCGCCTGTCCGAGGCGCAGGACCTGCCCGGCTTTCGAGGCTGACCCGCGGTTCCGCCAAGCCCGCGGCGATGAAACAAGGAGCAATGCGCCATGCAGTTCGGCCTGCTCGTCTTTCCGAATGTCCAGCAGCTCGACCTGACCGGGCCCTACGAGGTGTTTGCGTCCTGGCCTCAAGCGCAAGTGCGGCTGGTCGCGAAGACCCTCGAGCCGGTGACTTCGTCGACCGGGCTTGTCCTCAAGCCCGACGCATCGTTCGACGACTGTCCGCAGCTCGACGTCCTTTGCGTGCCCGGCGGCGGCGGGGTGAACGCGCTGATGGCCGACGAGGCGACAATCGCCTTCGTGCGACAACAGGCGGAAGGGGCGCGGTTCGTCACTTCGGTCTGCACCGGAGCGCTCGTGCTCGGCGCTGCGGGACTGCTCAAGGGAAAACGCGCGACCACCCATTGGGCCTCGCACGATCTGCTCGCAACTCTCGGCGCCGTCCCGGTCCATGGCCGCGTCGTGCGCGACGGCAATCTCATGACCGGCGGCGGCGTGACGGCAGGCATCGATTTCGCGCTGGCGCTGATCGCGGAGGTCGCAGGCAGAGAGGTTGCCGAGGCGATCGAGCTCAGCCTCGAATATGCCCCCGCGCCGCCGTTCAACGCCGGCAGCCCGGAGACCGCGCCGCCGCTGGTGGCGCAGGCCGTGCGCAAGCGCATGGCGCCGATCCTCGAAGAACGTCGCCGGCTCGCCGAGGCCGCGGCGCGCAGATTCGGGCTCGGCAGTTGAGGCGGTGCGGCCCGTCGGCGTCTCATGTCGGTTCGCGAGGATCGGGCCGCGGCGGGGGAGCCCCGAGGCTGACGTCAGGCCGCCGAGGCTACGCGCCGCGCCTCGATCACCTCAATCAGCGCCTCCGGCGTCGTCACCGGCAGGCTGCAGGTCTGGCCCTGACACAGCATGGCGATCGGCTCCCGAGCTCGCGGCAGGTCGG
>PLUH01000115.1 GCA_003164825.1 Hyphomicrobiales bacterium | reverse complement strand
GAGCGGCGCCGTCCCGACGATCGAACGCCGCGAGCGCGGCCAGAATCAGCACCGGAGCGGACAGAACCCAAGCGCCAAACCGCGGCGTCGCCGCTCCCGCGAAAATTGCGCCGGCGATGAACCCCGCCCAGACGCGCGCCAAAATCAGCGCGCGGCGCAGATGGGTGTCCCAAGGCCCCTGCGAATCCGTCAACGGCGCCCGCCTCACCGCCAGCGCGAGATGCGACCCGACTCGGCTCAGCGTTCCAGTGACGAAGGTGAGGCTCACTGCTTGCGCGCCGACACGGGAGAGCGCGCTGTTGAAGACGCCCATTGCGAAACTGACGATCGCGATGCCGAAGCCGGTCGATAGGAGGCGAAGCTGCGTCAGGCCGATGATCGCCGCGAGCGTCGCCGCTACGAAGGTGAAGACAAGGCGCCGCGCGCGGCGCCCGTCGGGTCCCACGAACAATGCGCCTGCAAACGCGCCAACGAAGAAGAACAGGATCGCCAACGCCGACGCCGACGCCGGGCCAAACTCGCCCTCGGCGGCCTGGTAGCCGGTCTGGGTCGTATTGCCGCTCATGAACGAGACGAAGACACCATAGGCGATGATGCCGTAGGCGTCGACGAAGCCCGCGATCGTGGCGAGAAGCGCGGCCAGCCGCGCCTCGTTTCGGGCGGCGGCGCGCAGCGAGCGCGCGCTATCGCCGGCAAATTGGGATTTGGCGACGGAGGCGCCGGCCGGGGCCGGTTGCAAGACTTCGTCAGCCATGGTCGCCCCTCGAACCGTCGGCAGCCTGACGGGGCTGCGCCGATCGGCGACATACTAGCGGATGAGGACACGACGATCGAACGGGCCGGCCGGCGGAAAAAGCGCGGGCCAGCCGCCGCTCCAGAGACGCGGCGGCCGGCGTTGGCCTATAGTCGTCCTTAACCTTGCCCGCCGAGTGTCGGCTCGGCGCCAGCCGTCGCGAATGTCGTGCCAGAGAACTCCGGAAATCAGTCGGCCAACGCTGCGGAACCGCCCGCCGCCCGCCCGCGCCCGCTGCTCATCTATGACGGCGATTGCGGGTTCTGCTTCTATTGGGCCTGCTACTGGGAGAAGCTGACGGGCGATAAGGTCGAATACCGGCCCTATCAACAAGTCGCGGCGCAGCATCCCGCCATCCCTGAGGCCGATTTCAGGCGGGCGGTGCAATATGTCGCTCCAGATGGGCATCGCGCCAGCGCCGCCGAGGCCAGTTTCCTGACGCTCAGCCACGCGCCCGGGAAGGGATTCTGGCTCGCTTTCTACCGCCATCTGCCAGGTTTCGCCCCCGTCTCCGAGCGAGCTTACGCGTTCATCGCCGCGCATCGTCCTGCCTTCCATCGCGCGAGCCTGATGCTCTGGGGCAGGAACCACGAGCCGCCGCGCTATGAGCTCATCTCGTTCCTGTTCCTGCGCCTGTTCGGGCTCATTGCGCTTTCGGCCTTCGTTTCCTTCGCCGTCCAGGCGCAGGGACTGATCGGCAGCCGCGGCATCCTGCCGCTGGCCGGACTGGTCGACGCGCTTGCGCGTCTTGGGCCGCAGCGTTTTGTCCTCATGCCGATGGTGTTCTGGCTGAACGACAGCGATATCGCGATTCACGCGGTGTGCTGGGCGGGCGCCGGCCTGTCGCTGATGCTGGCCTTCAATCTCCTGCCGCGTGTCAGCCTCATTCTCATCTACGCGCTCTATCTTTCACTGTTCTATGCCGGACAGACCTTCATGAGCTTTCAGTGGGACACGTTCCTTCTGGAAACGACAATTGTCGCGCTTCTGATGAGCTTCGTCCCGACGACCGGCGTCTGGCTCACGCGCTGGCTCCTGTTCCGCTTCATGTTCATGTCGGGCCTCGTCAAGCTCTTGAGCGGCGATCCCAACTGGTGGGGCCTCACGGCGCTCAACTATCACTTCCTGACCCAGCCACTGCCGACGCCGCTCGCGTGGTACGCCGCACGGCTACCGCCCGGCCTGTCGAAAGTCGCCACCGGCGCCATGTTTGTCGTCGAGCTCGGCCTGCCGTTCCTGATCTTCTGCCCGCGCCGCTTACGGTTCGTCGCGGCCTTCGGAATCCTCCTGTTGCAATGCTGCATTCTGCTCACCGGCAATTACAATTGGTTCAATCTTCAAACCATGCTGCTCTGCCTGCCGCTCCTCGACGACGCGGCGTTGCGCAGGATATTGCCGTCTCGCCTGCTCGGCCTCCTGCAGGCGCGCGTCAGCGATGCCGCGTCGCGACGGCCGGTGAAAGTCATCGTCAACGCGCTCGCGGTCCTGATGGTGTTCTTGAGCCTCATCCAGATGGACCTGCGTTTTGGCGGCAGCCCGCCGGATGCGGCAATCACGATCGACGGCTGGTTCGAACCGCTCCATCTCGTAAGCCCTTATGGCCTGTTCGCGGTCATGACCACGNNATCAGCCGAGGCTCGACTGGCAGATGTGGTTCGCCGCGCTTGACGACCCGCAACGCGTGCCCTGGTTTTCGAGTTTTCTCGCCCGCCTCCTGGAGAACGAGCCCTCGGTGACGGCGCTCTTGGAGACAAACCCCTTTCCCGACAAGCCGCCGACTTATGTGCGGGCGCAGTTTTACGACTACGCCTATGCCGGAGCCGAGGAGCATGCGGCGGGCCAATGGTGGGACCGCCGATTGCTGGGTCTCTACTTCCCCGCTGCGCATCTGAACAGGCAGTGACGCCATGACCGGCGCAAATGAGCGCTCCCCTGAAGCCCCGCCCCGATAATCCGAGCCGCTCGGCGCCGCTGCCCGATCACGGGCCGGGATTCTGGGGCCCGTTGCAATCATGTGGAATCGATAGCGGCGGCGAGGCCTGGGCGGCGCTCGATCAAGGCGTGGCCTCCGACCTCTTCGCCACGATGGTTC
>PLUH01000087.1 GCA_003164825.1 Hyphomicrobiales bacterium | reverse complement strand
AAGCGCGGATCAAGCCAACTGCAACGCGCTTTAGCTGGTGTGTTCGGTTTCGCCGAGATCGCCCAAACCAAATCGACGCAACTTCGAATAGAACGCCTGCCGGCTAAGGCCGAGCATTTCGGCGGCGGAGGCCCGATTGTCGCGGGTCAGTTCGAGCGCAGCTTGGATGCAGAGACGTTCGATCAAGTCGGTCGTTTCCCGCACCAGGTTTTTCATCGGCACGCGACCAACAAGGTGCGTAAACTGCTCCACGGTGCGCGGAAGCTCGCGCCCGCCGAGCGCCTCCCGTCCGCCTCGCCATCTGGCCGCGCGAATCGCCAAACCGATCGAAGGCGTTTGCCCGTCCACCACCGACGCTGCAATCTCGACGTCCTCGCTCGCCCCAAACTCGCTTCGGACGACGGTGGAGAAGTTACTAACTCTGCCATGAGCGCGGAGATTCGCAAAAAGAACGTCGATCTCGACGCCCGGACGTCCGATCCAGCGGTCAATCGGCTCGCCATGAACTTGTTGCACTGTTGTCATTTGAACAAGGTCAAGGAATGCCGCGTTCGCCGTTAATATCCTCCGATCCGAGTCTGTGAGGACCAGCGCTTCCGGCATCGCCTCGGCGAAGCGCAAGAGGGTGGCTTCTTGGGTCGAAATCGGGCTGACCTCGCCCAGTCGAGAAAGCAGAACGATGAGATGGGCGGCGCCTTCCTGGCGATAGAGCGATCCCGTCAACAAAACGCCGCTCTGATCGCGCTCCAGTAGGACGTGGACGTTGTCCACGCGCGGCGCAACCCGAGCCGCAGCCAAGAAGGATCGGGCTGCTGGCCGGCTGTGGTCGAGGAATAACTCACTGAACGTTTGCCTTTGCAGTCTTTTGGGCTCGACCCCAAGCAGCGCGGCGGCGGCTGGATTCGCCTCCATGATCTGTTCGTTGGCCGAGTCGACGATCAGGACAGCTTCGCCGGCCAACTGAAAAAGAAGTCGATAGCGCTTTTCGGCGTTCCGGATGCGTGTGTATTCCCGCTCGATCCCTTGTTGGGCCTCGGCCAAGCGTTGTTGCACGGCCGCAAGCGGACGAAGATCGCGACCAACGGCCAAAATGCGCCCGTCGGGGCCAAATCGCATCGCATTATAGCGAACCGGGATCTCAACACCCTCGCCCGCCGGGTGGTTGACTTGTCGCCAGCGGGTCGGCGACCGGTGCGTCGCCTCACGCAGCAACTCCTCGATCTTTGGCCGGCCGTCGGCCGTAATAATGTCCAACCAGCGGCGCCCGATCCAATCCTGGCCGACCGCTTTGGCCAGTCCAGGTTCGCTAAACGCCCTGTCGATGATAACCCCTTGGCCATCGAGGACGAGGGCGACGTCTGCGGCTGACGCTATCAGGAGGCTGGCCGTCTCGGGGTCGATCCCGCGCAGAGTATGATCCGGGGCGGAGAATCGGACCGGTGCGCTTGGCGTGTTAGCGAGTTCGATCACGAGTTCGCCTCGAAAGGTTTGGCCACATCAACTGACATGAACCATGTGCCCATTCGCTTACAGGCGGTGGCGTTTCTCTGGCAAGCTCCGAGCAGGAACTAACATACTCGCCCGTCGATCGATCGTCCGACGCGGACGGCGTGCGCGAGACCGAGCTAAGCGACGACGCTCACCGAGAACCTCCTCAAACATACCTATTTTCTGCCGCGCCAGAACTCCTTCGGTTCGGCCGTGAGACGACTGCATCGAAGTCCCGCCCCATCCCATGGGGCAAGCGAGTGCTCGCAGCGATCCGCCCCTCACCGAGGGGGATATCCATCCCAAGAATCCAAAGTTAGTGTAACAAAAAAATGACGTCAAGACAGATTGACACCCGGAGCCGGTCGCCGTACAGTTTTGCCCTTGATGCGTTGGTTTTGGCCGCCGGGCCGGCGCCGACCAGGATGACAAAGGAACGCGCACGAATGAGGGAAAGGCCGCCAAGGCGGGGGCGATCAAGGTCGCTGTACTCGGCTGAGCAACGAGATCGACGGGACCGGTCGGTATGGACAGTTGTCCAGGGCGTTTTGGCGCCGTTGCAGTTTGCGGTCTTCATCGTCAGCCTGGCCCTCGTGCTGCATTTCCTATTGACCGGAAGCGGCAGGGAGGCCGCCGCGCTTTCGGTCGTCGTGAAGACAGCGACGCTATATGCAATCATGATCACCGGATCCATCTGGGAGAAAGATGTCTTCGGAAAGTACCTCTTTGCAGAAGCGTTCTTCTGGGAGGACTTATTTTCGCTGCTCGTTCTGGCGTTGCACACGGCTTATATCGTGGCCTTTTTTCTGGGTTTTCTGGACGCGCAGGGCCTTATGCTGCTCGCGCTCGCCGCATACGCCGCTTACGTCGTCAACGCCGCGCAATTCCTGCTGAAATTGAGGGCTGCGCGTCTTGAGCAGAGTCCCCGCCGGCGTTTCGGCGAGAGCGTCCAGCCGGGACTGACGTCATGAATGCCCCGGTTCCGCTCGGCCAGGAAGGAACTGTCAGCATCATTGGCTGCGAGGCTGCGCCAATCCTTCGCGAACGCGGACAGCGCGAAGTCTTTTGTGGACTCACCGGCATCGTCTGGCTGCACCGGAAGATTCAGGACGCGTTTTTCTTAGTCGTGGGCTCGCGCACCTGCGCTCATCTGCTTCAATCCGCCGCCGGAGTCATGATCTTTGCGGAACCGCGTTTCGCCACGGCGATCCTGACCGAGCGCGACCTGGCCGGGGTCGCGGATATCGACGACGAACTCGATGGGGTCGTCAGCCGGCTCCTGGAGCGCCGACCGGACATCAAACTACTCTTTCTGGTCGGATCGTGTCCGTCCGAAGTCATCAAGATCGATTTGAAACGTGCGGCGGTGCGGCTATCCCTGAATCATTCGCCGCGCGTGCGGATTCTTGCCTATTCCGGCAGTGGCATTGAGACGACATTTACGCAGGGCGAGGATGCCTGCCTCGCTGCGCTCGTCCCGTCGCTGCCGAGCGAAAGCCCCGATTCCGAGCGCAGTTTGTTGGTAGCTGGGGCGCTCGCAGATGTCGTCGAGGACCAGTTTGCGCGGGTGTTTGACGCGTTGGGCATCGGGCCGGTCCGCTTCCTCCCCATGCGCCGGGCCGCCGATTGTCCGCAAGTCGGGCCCAAAACGTTGTTCCTGCTCGCGCAGCCGTTCCTCGGCGACACCGCGCGCGCGCTCGAGGAGCGCGGAGCGAAACGGCTTTCCGCGCCTTTCCCGTTGGGATCGGAGGGCACGACTCTCTGGTTGCAGGCGGCCGCGGACGCCTTCGCCGTTCCGGCCGAGCGTTTCGACGCCGCGACCGCGGAAGGCCGTGCGCGAGCCGAGACATCGCTGGCGCGACATCGACAGACGCTGTCCGGCAAGCGTGTGTTCTTCTTCCCTGATTCTCAGCTCGAAATTCCTCTGGCGCGCTTCCTCTCACGCGAATTAGCAATGGATCCGATCGAGGTAGGCGCGCCCTATATCAATCGTCAGCTCGTCGCGTCCGAACTTGAACTCCTGCCGGAAGGTCCGACGCTGAGCGAAGGCCAGAACGTCGACCGGCAGCTCGATCGTTGTCGCGCAGCGCGTCCCGATCTCATCGTTTGTGGCCTTGGTCTTGCAAATCCGCTGGAGGCGGAGGGCTTCGCGACCAAGTGGTCGATCGAGCTCATTTTCACGCCGATCCAAGGTTACGAGCAAGCGGGCGATCTCGCCGAACTCTTCGCGCGGCCGCTTGTTCGCCGCGACCTGCTGGAGGTCTAGGCGATGGACCTCACACTCTGGACATACGAAGGACCGCCGCACGTCGGCGCGATGCGGGTCGCGACGGCGATGCGGGGCATACACTACGTGTTGCACGCCCCTCAAGGCGACTCGTACGCTGATCTGCTGTTTACCATGATCGAACGCCGCGGCGCGCGCCCCCCGGTGACGTATACGACGTTCGAGGCGCGCGATCTCGGCGCGGACACGGCGGAGCTGTTCAAGACCGCAATACGCGAGGCTTACGACCGCTTCGCCCCGGAAGCGATCATCGTGGGCGCCTCTTGCACCGCGGAGCTCCTCCAGGACGATCCTGGCGGCCTCGCCCGGGCGGTGAATTTGCCCATTCCCGTCATTCCGCTGGAGCTGCCCGCTTACCGCAAGAAAGAGAATTGGGGCTCGGCGGAGACCTTCTGCAGGCTTACCCGGGCTCTCGCGGGGGCGCCGCGTCACCGAGAATTCGGCGCGCGTCCGCGCTGCAATATTCTGGGGCCGACCGCGCTCGGCTTCCGTCATCGCGACGACGTCCAGGAGATCTCGCGGCTTCTTGGGCAGATCGGAATCGACATCGGAGTGACCGCGCCGCTGGGCGCGACGCCGCATGATCTCACACGTCTCTACGATGCCGACTTCAACGTCGTCCTCTACCCCGAGGTCGCGCTACCGGCGGCGCAATGGCTTGAGAAAGCCTACGGGCAGCCATTTACCCGGACAGTTCCGATCGGCGTCGGTCCGACTCGCGCCTTCGTCGCGGAAGTCGCAGCGCTCGCCGGCGTCGATGCTTCGCCGACACTGCGCGATGCGACATCGCGTCTGCCTTGGTATTCGCGCTCGGTCGATTCAACCTATCTCACTGGAAAGCGAGTATTCGTCTTTGGCGATGCGACGCATGCGATAGCCGCCGCCCGAGTCGCGCGGGCCGAATTCGGCTTCCGGGTCGTCGGCCTCGGAACCTACTCAAGGGAATTCGCCCGGGAGGTGCGCGAAGCCGCAGAGGCCTGCGGCGCTGAGCCTTTAATCACCGATGACTACCTCGAAGTCGAGGCCAAGGTCGGCGAATTGCGACCTGAACTTGTCCTCGGCACCCAAATGGAGCGCCACATCGCCAAGCGGCTTGGCATTCCCTGCGCCGTGATTTCGGCCCCTGTTCACGTTCAGGATTTTCCCGCTCGATATTCGCCGCAGATGGGCTTCGAAGGCGCAAATGTGCTGTTCGATTCCTGGGTTCATCCGCTGATGATGGGACTCGAGGAGCATCTCCTGACGATGTTCCGCGAGGACAAGGAATTCCATGACGGAGCGACGCCTTCGCACCTTGGAGCGAAAACCCGTGTTGCGCCGCCAATTGCGGCCCCGGCGGCGAAGACCCTCGATGTTAGCGCCGCCGAGACGGTCGCTGCGACCCCAGGCGTCGAGGACGGGAGTCAGACGGCCTGGAGCGCGGACGCCGAGAAAGAGCTGAAGAAAATTCCGTTTTTCGTTCGCGGTCGGGCGCGAGGAAATACCGAGAGGTTCGCGCGCGAACGAGGACTAACAGCGATAACTGTAGGCACCCTTTATGACGCCAAAGCCCACTTCGGCCGTTGAGCGCACCGGCTTGCGCGTCGTCATTGTCACGCTCGACAATCATTTGGCGAGCTCGGTCGACCGTGCGCGCCGCAGCCTTCAGAGCGATCTCCCCGAACTCGATCTCGCTTTCCATGCTGCGGCCGATTGGAACGATCCCGCAGCATTGCGCGGCTGCCTCGAATCCATCGGCAAGGCCGACATCATTGTCGCCACGATGCTGTTTATGGAGGAGCATGCCCAGGCGGTCCTCCCCGCTATTCGGGCGCGCCGTGATGACTGCGATGCGGTTGTCGGATGCATGTCGGCGCCCGACATTGTGAAGCTCACGCGCGTCGGCCGTTTCAACATGGACGGCGCGAAGGGCGGCGCGTTCGGTTTTCTCAAGAAATTGCGTGGCGGCAAGAAGTCTTCGGAAACCGGCGGCGCGCGCGAGTTGGCGATGCTCCGCCGCATTCCGCGCCTCCTGCGGTTCATCCCCGGCTCGGCGCAGGACGTGCGCGCCTATTTCCTCACGCTGCAATATTGGCTTGGCGGGTCGGAAGAGAACATCGCCAACCTGGTCCGCTTTCTCGTCAATCGCTACGCGGACGGCGCAAACGCCGAGCTTCGCGGGCGGTTGAAGGCGGCGCCGCCGGTCGAATATCCGGAAGTCGGGCTCTATCATCCTCGCCTGGCCGGGCGCTTGGGCGACTGCGCCGCCAAGCTGCCGCGTCCGGCCGGCGGATCGCGCGGGACGGTTGGCCTTCTGTTGATGCGCTCGTACATTCTGGCCGACAACATCGCGCATTACGACGCGGTCATCGCTGCTTTTGAAGCACGCGGCCTGCGGGTCATTCCGGCCTTCGCCAGCGGCCTCGACGCTCGCCCGGCGGTCGAAGCCTTTTTCAAGGACAACGGCGCTCCCGCGATCGACGCGCTGGTGTCTCTGACCGGTTTTTCGCTTGTCGGCGGCCCAGCCTACAATGACTCGACCAGCGCCGCGGAAATGCTGCGCTCGCTCGATGTGCCCTATATCGCCGCTCATGCGCTGGAGTTCCAGACGATCGAGCAATGGGAAGACTCGGATCGCGGACTGATGCCGGTCGAAGCGACCATGATGGTCGCGATCCCGGAACTCGACGGCGCAACGGCGCCGACGGTATTCGGAGGCCGTTCGAGCCATGCCCTCAATGGAGCATCCCGCGACATCCGTCCTCATCTCCAACAGGTTGAACGGCTCGCGGACCGGGTGGAGCGCCTCGTCCGGCTGCGAGGGACAGAGCGGGCGAAGCGTAAGGTCGCAATTGTGCTCTTCGGCTTTCCGCCCAATGGCGGTGCGACAGGAACTGCCGCGTTTCTCGGCGTTTATGCCTCCCTTCATCGCACGCTCATCGCAATGCGGGCGGAGGGCTACACGGTCGACGTTCCCGCGACCGTGGATGATCTGCGCGCGCGCATTCTCGAAGGCAACTCGGCGCGCCTCGGCATGAGCGCCAACGTCGTTGCGCGCGTCAGCGCCGACGATCACGTACGGCGTGAACCGTTCCTGGGCGAGATCGAGGCCCAATGGGGACCGGCCCCTGGCCGCCATCAGAGCGACGGCGGATCGCTGTTCGTGCTTGGCGAGAACTTCGGCAATGTGTTGGTCGGCGTGCAGCCGGCGCTGGGCTATGAAGGCGACCCAATGCGCCTCCTGTTCGAGCGCGGCTTCGCTCCGACGCATGCGTTTTCCGCCTTCTACCGCTACCTGCGCGAAGATTTTGGCGCAGACGTCGTGCTGCATTTCGGCATGCATGGCGCGCTCGAATTCATGCCCGGCAAGCAGGCCGGCCTGTCTGGCGCGTGCTGGCCCGAGCGGCTCATCGGCGCGCTGCCCCATGTCTATCTGTACGCCGCCAACAATCCCTCGGAAGGAGCGCTCGCCAAGCGCAGGTCCGCCGCGACCCTCATCAGCTATCTGACGCCGAGCTTGGCCCATGCGGGGCTCTATCGCGGGCTCGTCGACCTGAAAGCCTCGATCGACCGGTTTCGCGCAATGGAGCCCGACGATGAGCGGAGCCGACTGGCGGAGCTCATTCAATCGCAAGCCGCCGCGATCGATCTCGCCAAGCCCGAGCCCGCATGGGACCGGAGTGCCAACGAAGAGATCGCCAGGCTGAGCGGGGCGATCCTCGAGCTCGAATACACGCTTATTCCGCATGGTCTGCATGTTGTCGGCGATCCGCCGGGTCCGGAAGAGCGCGCGGAGACCCTCACGGCGATCGTCGAAGCTTCGCAATCGCTTCGCGTCGGCGCGCCTGCCGTTCGCGCGCTGGTCGGCGGCGCCTCGGTCGAGACGGCGATCCAGGCCTGCGGCGGCTCGCCGGCGCCGGAAACGCGACGGGCGGTCGAGCAAATCGCGCGCCTCAATGGCCTGCTCGCCGAAGACCACGAACTGCCCGCCCTGCTGCGCGGGCTCGACGGACGGTTCATCGCCCCGGTCGCCGGCGGCGATCTCATGCGCACGCCCGAGATTCTACCTACAGGGCGCAATTTGCACGGGTTCGATCCCTACCGGATCCCGAGCGCTTTCGCGATCGCCGACGGCGCCCGGCAAGCCGAGCGCATCCTCGCGCGCCATGCCTCCGACGGTCACCCATTTCCCGAATCGGTCGCGATTGTTCTGTGGGGTACTGACAACCTCAAGAGCGAAGGCGCTCCGATTGGCCAGGCGCTGGCGCTCCTCGGCGCGCGGCCGAGATTCGACGCCTATGGCCGCCTGTGCGGCGCGGCGCTGGTGCCCCTCGACGAGCTCAATCGGCCCCGCATCGACATCATCGTCACGGTGTCCGGAATCTTTCGCGATCTCTTGCCATTGCAAGTGCGGCTTCTGGCGGAAGCGTGCTTCCTGGCCGCCACAGCGGACGAGCCGCAGGCCAGAAACAAAGTGCGCAAGCACGCGCTCGAACATCAGGCCAAGAGCGGTTGCGACATCGAGACAGCGGCCTTGCGCGTCTTCAGCAATGCCGAGGGCGCTTACGGAGCGAATGTCAGCATGCTGGTGGACTCTGGCCTGTGGAGCGACGAGGACGAAATCTCGCAGACCTTCGCGCGCCGCAAGTGCTTCGCTTACGGCCGCAACGGCGAATGCGCCGCGCAATCCGAGCTGTTGCAAAGCGTCCTCGGGACGGTCGACTTTGCCTACCAGAACCTGGACAGCGTCGAACTCGGCGTGACGAGCATCGATCACTACTTCGACAGCCTTGGCGGCATCGGCCGGGCCGCCGCGCGCGCACGCGGCGGTAGCGTCGCGCCGATCTATATCTCGGACCAGACGCGGGGAGAGGGCAAAGTCCGCTCGCTCGGCGAACAGGTCGCGCTCGAGACCCGCACCCGCGTCCTTAATCCGAAATGGTACGAGGGAATGCTCAAATATGGTTACGAGGGGGTCCGTCAAATCGAGGCCCATGTCACGAACACGGTCGGATGGTCGGCGACGACTCGTCAGGTCGATCCGTGGGTCTACGAACGGATCGCGCAAACCTTCGTGCTCGACCCTGAGATGCGCCGGCGACTGAGCGACCTGAACCCGGTGGCGTCGACCAAGATGACGAACCGGATCATCGAAGCTCATGAGCGCGGCTATTGGACGCCTGACGCCGAAACCCTCGCTGCCCTTGTCGACGCAGGCGAGGAGCTCGAAGACCGCCTTGAAGGCGTGACCCCGGGGATTGCAGCATGAACCTTCCAATTAGAAATCCGCAGCCGTCGGGTTCGTGCCAAGTTGATCTCGATCCGAACGTTGCGATCGGCTCGGCCAAGGTGTTCGCGGTCTACGGCAAGGGCGGCATTGGAAAGAGCACCACCTCTTCCAATCTCTCCGTCGCGTTCGCAAAGCTCGGGCGGCGGGTCTTGCAGATCGGCTGCGACCCGAAGCACGATTCGACCTTCACGCTCACCAAGCGCTTGGTCCCGACCGTCATCGACGCTCTGGAGGCGGTGCAGTTTCACAGCGAAGAACTGCGCGTCGAAGATTTCGTCGCCACCGGCTACGCGGGCGTTATGTGCGTTGAGGCCGGCGGCCCGCCGGCGGGAACTGGTTGCGGCGGTTATGTCGTCGGCCAGACCGTCAAGCTTCTGAAGGAGCATCGGCTGCTTGAGGACGCCGACGTCGTCATCTTCGATGTCCTTGGCGACGTAGTCTGCGGGGGCTTCGCATCGCCGCTGCAGCACGCGGAGCGCGCACTGATCGTCACCGCCAATGACTTCGATTCCATCTTTGCGATGAACCGCATCGTTGCGGCGATTCATGCCAAGAGCAAGAACTACGAGGTGCGGCTCGGCGGCGTCATCGCCAATCGCAGCGCCGGCACCGACGAGGTGGACCGCTACAACGAGGCGGTCGGCCTCAAGCGTGTTGCCCACTTTCGCGATCTCGATATCGTGCGGCGCAGCAGGTTGAAAAAGTCGACCCTGTTCGAGATGGAGCCGTCGCCGGAACTGGAGGCGGTGCAGACCGAATATTTGGCGCTCGCTGAGATGCTGTGGCGCGGGGTCGAACCGCTGCCGGCGAAGCCGATGAAGGACCGGGATCTGTTCGAATTCCTGGGATTTGACTGATGGCGAGCGCGACCTACATCGCTCGGCGCAATGAACTCGAGCGCTACTTCGACCGCACGGCGGTCGACGCCTGGAAGCGACTGACGTCAGACGCCCCGCTTGGGAGCATTCGCGCGACCGTTCGCGCCGGGCGTGATACCATGCGCGAAACTCTCCTTTCCTGGCTGCCTGACGATCTTCGCGGCGCGCGCGTTCTTGATGCCGGCTGCGGCACGGGCGCCATGGCGATAAGCCTCGCGCGGCGCGGCGCGAACGTCCACGCGATCGATGTTTCGCCGTCCCTGATCGAGCTCGCGCGCGAGCGGGCTCCAAGCGAACTCTACCCAGGAAGCGCGACCTTTGTCGTTGGCGACATGCTCGATCCCGATCACGGGCGGTTCGACTATGTCGTGGCGATGGACAGCCTGATTCACTATGATGGGTCGGATATCGCGCGCACGATCGCCGTGTTGGCGGCGCGTACGAGGTCGTCGATTGTCTTCACCATCGCGCCGCGCACCTTTGCGCTATCGGTCATGCACGCGGCGGGACGCCTCTTTCCCCGAGCAAACCGCGCGCCGGCGATTCTGCCGATTTCGCAGCACGCCATCGAACGCCGGCTCGCGACACAGCCGGGGCTGAAGAACTGGCGAATCGGCCGGTCGAGCCGCGTCGACAGCGGCTTCTATATCTCGCAGGCGCTTGAGGTCGTGTGCTCATGAACCGCGCCAGCGCCGCCCTCGTTCAAGGCATCATGAGCATCGGGCCACGGGTGCTTCCGTTCGCGGACGCTGCGACGCCGGAGCTGCCGATGTCGCGGCTTCTCCGCCTTTCGCTCTTCCAGGTGACCGTCGGAATGGCGGCCGTTCTTCTGATCGGCACATTGAACCGCGTCATGATCGTCGAACTGACCGTGCCGTCATGGATCGTCGCCGGCATGCTGTCTCTGCCGCTCCTGTTCGCGCCCTTGCGCGCCTTGGTCGGTTTTCGTTCCGACAATCACCGTTCGGTGCTCGGATGGCGGCGTGTGCCCTACATATGGTTTGGCACGATGGCCCAATTCGGCGGCTTCGCGATCATGCCGTTCGCTCTCCTCATTCTTTCCGGAGATACGACCGGCCCGCTCTGGATCGGACAAGCCGCGGCCGCCCTGGCGTTTCTGCTGGTCGGCGCCGGTCTTCATACGGTTCAGACTGTTGGCCTCGCCTTGGCGACCGACCTTGCGCCAGAACGCGCGCGTCCGCGAGTCGTGGCTCTGCTTTGCGCAATGCTGCTTGCCGGCATGGCGGTCAGCGCGGTCGCGTTTGGCATTCTGCTGGCGCGCTTCAGCGAGGTGCGCCTCATCCAGGTCGTTCAGGGCGCGGCGGTTGTCACGATCCTGTTAAACTGCGCCGCGCTCTGGAAGCAGGAGCCTCGCAACACCCAGATTGCGGACAAATCCGCGACGCGGCCCCGTTTTTTTGACGCTTGGACCGATTTCGCTGCCGAAGGGCGCACGCGCCGGCGCTTGGTCGCGACCGCGCTTGGGACTGCTGGCTTCAGCATGCAGGACATTCTGCTTGAGCCCTATGGCGGAAAAATCCTCCACCTCCCCGTTGGCGCGACGACGGCATTCACCGCGATGCTCGCGCTTGGCGGCGGCGCGGGCTTGACGTTGGCCGCGCGCCGCTTGACCCGCGGCGCCGACGCCCATCGCGTCGCCGGACTGGGCGCGCTGGTTGGCATCGTCGCCTTTGCCTGCGTCATTTTCTCCGCTCCTATCGACTCCCGGCCCTTGTTCGGTCTTGGCGTCGCTTTGATCGGATTCGGCGGCGGATTGTTCGCGCATGGAACGCTCACCGCGTCGATGGCTCTCGCCAAGCCGGAGGATCGCGGCCTGGCGCTCGGTGCCTGGGGCGCCGCCCAGGCGACGGCCGCCGGATTGGCGATCGGCTTGAGCGGCGTCGTCAACGATCTCGGCTCGTCTCTTGCCATGCGCGGCGTCTTTGGCGAGGCGCTCGCCAATCCGGTGACGGGTTACACGCTCGTCTACTCCGTAGAGGTCATCCTCTTGTTCGCGACGCTCGTCTCGATCGGCCCACTTGTTCGGTCGTATGATCAAGCGCGTAGAGCGAACCCATCAGAATTTGCCCCAACAATTCCGGCCGGCCTCAACTCTGGAGGATTGCGATGATTCGAGGCGCGATAGGCAATTTGGACGTTGCGCAGATCGTGCTCTACGCCTTCTTCGTCTTTTTCTCAGGGCTGATATTTTACCTTCGGCGGGAAGACCGACGGGAGGGCTACCCCCTTGAAGACGAAGCCGCCGGCCGGCTGAAGGATCCCGGCTTCCTGCTGATTCCGCCGCCCAAGACTTTCCGCCGCTCCGATGGTCGTCTTGTTTCGGCGCCCAATTTCAGAGCCGACACTCGCTCGATCAACGCGACCAAGACCGAACCGTGGCCGGGCGCGCCCCTCGAGCCCAGTGGCGACCCAATGCTGGCGGGCGTCGGTCCCGGCGGCTACGCCGAGCGCGCCGACGAAACCGCAAAGACCCATGACGGTCACGACCTGATCGTTCCGCTGCGGGTGGCGACGAACTTTGCTGTCGCCGCGGAAGGCGGCAATCCGATCGGCTTCTCCGTGGTTGGTGCTGACAGGGCGCAAGGCGGCGTGATCAAGGATCTTTGGGTCGATCGCGGTGAGTCGATTATGCGCTACTACGAGGTTGATACTGGCAACGACGGCAAAACGGTGCTCCTCCCGGTGACATTCAGCGTCGTCGACTTTAAGCGTCGCCGGGTGACCGTCTCGGCGTTGAAAGGCTCCCAGTTTTTTGGGGTCCCGACGACGCGGGATTCCGACAAGGTGACCCTGCTCGAAGAGGACAAGATCGCCGCCTATTACGGCGCCGGCACGCTCTACGCCATGCCGCAGCGCGTGGAGCCCTTGCTATGAGGGCCGTCAATCTCGAGAAATTGCTGCCTGGAGACATTCCTCGGGGCGAAAAGATTCTCTGGCACGGACGTCCGCGCTGGGTCAGTCTCGCGCGACGCGCTTACCGGGCCGACTTTGTCGCCGCGTACTTCGTCGCGCTGACGGTATGGAACTGCTCCTCCGTCGGCCGGGACTCGGGCTGGTTCGCGGCGGGCGTGGTCGGTGCGAAGACGCTCGGAATCGGGGCGGCGGCGCTCGCTCTTCTCGCCTTGCTCGCCTTTGCCTCTGCGAGAACGACGCTCTACGTCGTAACGTCGCGCCGTCTGGTCCTGAAGGTCGGCATTGCGCTGCCGATCTTTATCAATCTGCCGTTCACTCAAATCGCCTCCGCGGCGGCGCGGCTCTACAGCGACGGAACCGGCGACATTCCCGTCGCCCTCGCCCCGAGCCAGCGCGTCGCCTATTTTGCGCTGTGGCCGCACGCCAGGCCGTTTCATTTCCGCCATCCGGAGCCCGCGCTGCGCTGCGTCGCCAATGGCGTCGAGGTCGCCGAAACCGTGAGCCGCGCATTGCGCGAGGCCGCGGGCCAGACAGAACGCGCCCACATGCGCGAGATCGGCGCGCCCGCTGAGCCGCACGCGGGTTCGGCGGCGCTGCCGAAACGAGCTGTCGCCTGAGGAGAGATTCATGTCTGATATCGTTCTCAGGAGACCTTCGGGCGGAATGCCGCGAGGCGTGCTCGTTTGCGCGACCGCCTTGATCGCGTTTGCGATTGCCGGCGCGAGCGTCGGAAGGATTTCGGGGCTCGGGACGTTGCACGCTCCTGCTGCGAACGCCGTCGACAGTCTTGCGCTGCGCTTCGAGGATCGGCCCGACGGGTCCGTCCTTGTCCGTAACGCCAAGGACGGCGCCATCATCTACACAATTGCGCCCGGCACAAATGGCTTCATGCGGGCGACGCTCCGCGGCCTTGCCCAGGAGCGAAAGCGCTCGGATATCGGCGACTCGGCGCCCTTCCGTCTCGTTCATTGGGACGACGGGCGCATGACTCTCGAGGACGCGACGACCGGGCGGCGGGTGGCGCTCGAGGCCTTTGGGCCGACCAATGCGCAAGCCTTCGCCCAGCTCTTTTCAGCCAAAGGAGGCGTCCGATGAATCTTCTGTCGTCGCTTAGGCGCCGGAGCTTCGAGGCCGCCTGCACCGTCGAGATCGAGCGCTCTGCCGAGAGTTTGCATGCGCATGTCGTGATCGACGGCGACTGCGAGCTTCAGCCGGGCGACGAGGTGTTGGTGCACAATCCTCCGACCGCGGCGCAATTCGGCGAGCGCATTTTCGTGCGCCGGAAGGCTACGATCACGCGCGCGGGCCTGCCGGAGCGACTCTGGACGCGCCTGGCCGGTAATTTCGAACTCACCGAGCTCTACGACGTCAGCTTTACCGAGAGGAGACGGTTATGATCGCTTCCGTTCGCGACGACAAAGTCTTCGACGCGACGCGCGCCGCTCAGGAAAACACCATCCTCAGCCCGCGCTTCTACACCACGGATTTCAACGAGCTGGACAAGACCGACGTCAGCGCCGTGCGCGCCCAGTGGGACGCCTTGATCGCCGAGCTGCGGTCCGACCCGAACAAGAAGCATTTCGTGCGAACGGCGGAGTTCGACGCCGATTTCTCGAACCTCCCGCCCGATCTGGACAAGGAATTCCGGGACTTTCTCATCAGTTCGATCACTGCCGAATTCTCCGGCTGCGTGCTCTACGCGGAAATGAAGAAGCGGGCCAAGAACCGGGACATCGCGGAACTGTTCACCTTCATGAGCCGCGACGAGGCGCGTCACGCCGGCTTTATCAACGACACGTTGAAGGATCTCGGCATCGGCGTGGACCTCGGTTTTCTCACCAAGGTCAAGAAATACACGTTCTTCCGACCGAAGTTCATCTTCTATGCGACCTATCTCTCGGAAAAGATCGGCTACGCGCGCTACATTACGATTTACCGGCAGCTGGAGCGTCACCCTGAGCGACGCTTCCATCCAATTTTCAAATGGTTCGAGAAATGGTGCAACGATGAGTTCCGCCACGGGGAGGCATTTGCGCTTCTGATGCGCTCCAATCCCAGGCTGTTGTCCGGCGCCAACATCTACTGGATCAAGTTCTTCGTGCTCGCCGTGTTCGCGACAATGTACGTGCGCGATCATTGCCGGCCCGCCTTCCACAAGGCTATCGGGATCGATCCGACGGACTATGACTTCACAGTCTTCCGTCTCACGTCGGAGATTTCCCGCCAGACGTTTCCACTGACTCTCGACATCGATAACCCACGCTTCAAACGAGGCCTCGATCGACTCTATGAGATCGCCAAGTTGAACGAGGACGCACGGGCGGTGGGCGGCCTGCGGGGCAAGCTGAGGCGGGCGTCGCTGACGGTCGCGGCGGCGCTTGCGTTCGCTCGCCTCTATAAGCTGCCGAGCAAAGCCAATTCCTTGCCGGCGGACATCCGGCTTGCTCCGGTTTGGTGAAGGCGGTCCCATGATCGCCTATGGGCTGCCGATTGCGGCGACGCTGGCCCTCTGGTGGGTTTCGACCGGCGTCATCTTCCGTCTGGATAGTCTCGATCGACGCACTTTCGGTCGGAGCATGGCGTGGGCGACCATCATTATTCTGCTTTCTCTTTGGCTCGCCCGGCAAAGCTCCGGTCAGACGACGCGAGGCGCGGCCTACCTTGCCTTCGCCTGCGGCCTCATCGCCTGGGGATGGCAGCTTCTGAGCTTCTACACCGGGTTCGTGACCGGGCCGCGCCAGTCGGCCTGCCCTCCCGATTGCAGGGGGGTCTCGCGCTTCGTCGAGGCCGCGCGCACGAGCCTGCATCACGAGTTGTCGGCCGCTCTTGGCGCTTTGGCGCTGCTGGCGCTGACCTATGGCCAGCCCAATCGGCTCGCGCTCTGGACCTATCTCCTTCTGTGGGGGATGCACCAGAGCGCCAAACTCAACGCATTTTTCGGCGTGCCCAATCTGGGCGAGGATATGCTGCCTGATCATTTGGCTTATCTCGCGAGCTTCATGCGCCGGCGGCCGATGAATCCGGTTTTCCCGTTCTCGGTGACCGTCTCCACGATTGCGACGACGCTGCTGTTCGAGCGCGCCTTGCGCGCGGACGCGACGGGGTTCGACATCGCCGCCAATATGATGCTTGCGGCTTTGATGGCGCTCGCGGTCGCGGAACATTGGTTCCTGGTCGTGCCGATCGACGCCAATGCGATCTGGCGCTCTTTCCAGCGGCGGCCGGGCGGCGACAAGGGGCGGGGAACTGCGCAGCGGGTCGAGGAGGCGCTCGCGGAGACCTCCGCGCCGACGCCGACGGCCGCGGCCGCGGATTTGGAACAGCCGGATTCGTGGAGCGCCTGTCTTCCGGCGATCTGCGACGCGCGAAACGTCGCGCAAGTGCTCGATCTCGTCGCGGCTGGGGGCTTCGGCGAGCTGGAGAGCGTTCAGGGGCTCATGCGCACGAACGCGAATTGGGTTTCGTTCGAGGCCGGCAAAGGCCGAGCGCGGATGGAGGCCTTCGCGCCGCAGCGCCCGCACGAGCCTCGGATGATTGCGAGGGGACGTCGGTTCGACCGCGTCCGGCTGCAGGCCGCGCTCGATGCGTGCGCCGCTCGTGTTTGACGACGTGGGGATAGACGAACAGGGATGAACCGTCATGAACGAACTCAATCAGAATCCCCGAGCGCATTTCGCGCACGCGATCCAAAGGCTGAAGGATGAGAAGCGCTACAGAGTGTTCGTCGACCTCGAACGCGACCCAATGCGCTTCCCGATCGCGATGTGGCGGCCTGACGGCGAGGATGATCCGCGCGAAGTGACGATCTGGTGTTCAAATGACTATCTTGGCATGGGTGGGCATCCGAAAGTGCGAGAGGCCGCCATCGCGGCTATCGAGCGGCATGGCGCCGGCGCGGGGGGCACACGCAACATATCTGGCACCCATCACCGCATTGTCGAGCTCGAAGCGGAGCTCGCCGATCTCCACGGAAAGGAGGCCGCCCTCGTATTCACTTCAGGTTGGGTTTCCAACCTCGCTGGCATCTCGACCCTCGCATCCCTGTTGCCGGACTGCCTGATCCTGTCGGACGCCTTGAACCACAATTCCATTATCGAGGGCGTTCGCCGCTCCGGGTGTGAGAAGAAGGTCTGGCGGCACAATGATGTCGATCATCTCGGACAATTGTTGATCGAAGCTGGCCGCGATCGAGCCAAACTCATCGTTTTCGAAAGCCTCTATTCGATGGATGGCGACATTGCCCCCGTTCGCGAGATCGTCGAGCTTGCCGAGCGCTATAACGCGCTCACCTATGTCGACGAGGTCCACGCGGTCGGAATGTATGGTCTGCGCGGCGGCGGCGTCTGCGAGCGCGAGGGCCTCATGGATCGCGTCGACGTCGTCGAAGGCACGCTCGCCAAGGGGTTTGGCTCGCTAGGCGGTTATGTCGCTGGGGACGCTGTCATCATCGACGCTGTGCGCTCGTACGCGCCGCAATTCATTTTCACCACGACCTTGCCGCCGATGGTGACAGCAGGCGCCTGCGCCGCGATCCGCCATCTCAAGGCTTCGAACGTGGAGCGCGAAGGCCATCAATACATCGCAGCCGTCACCAAACACGCGCTTCGCGCGGCAGGCCTGCCGGTCCTTGCGAACCCGTCCCACATCGTTCCCGTCATGGTCGGCGACGCGGAGCGCTGCAAGGCGGCGAGCGACATCCTGCTGCGACGGCACGGCATCTATATCCAGCCCATCAACTATCCAACTGTCGCGATCGGAGCCGAGCGACTTCGCATCACCCCAAGTCCCCGGCACAACGAAGCGCACGTCTCCGATCTCGTCGAGGCGCTCGTCGATGTCTGGAAAACGCTCGGGCTTCCCTTGGCCGAAGCCCAAATCATCCCGCTGCGAGCATCCCGAATCGGGGTCGAACCCGAATGCGTCTATCCGGAGATGCGCAAGGCGGCGGAATAGCTTTCTGGACGTTCCTTGGCCGGATCCGGGGCGCGCGGCCGGGCGCCGACGTCGTCTGATAGAGCCGGGAACTCCTCGAATGGATGTAGCCGCTGTGAGCGCCACCGCCCTCTTCACCCTCGGCACGCGCGGATCGGCCTTGGCGCTGGCGCAAGCGAATGAGGCGCGCCGCCTTCTGGCCGAGGCGCACGGCTGGGAGATAGAGCGGGTCGCNNGGCGACGTTATCCAGGACCGACCGCTCGCCGAGGCGGGCGGCAGGGGCCTGTTCACCAAAGAAATCGACGCCGCGCTCCTTGTCGGCGCGATTGACGCGGCAGTCCACTCGGCCAAGGACTTGCCGTCGCTGCCGCCAGCCGGGGTCACGATCGCCGCTATTCTCGCCCGCGAGGACGTGCGCGACGCGCTCATTACTGCCTTCGCCGGCACTTTCGAGGGCCTGCCGCGCGGGGCGACGTTTGGCGCTGCATCAATCAGGCGTCAGGCCCAGGCGTTGCGCCTGCGGCCGGACCTTAAGCCTGTGCTCTTGCGCGGCAATGTCGAGACGCGGTTGCGCAAGGCCGAGGGCGGGGCGGTCGGCGCGACCCTGCTCGCGCTCGCCGGGCTGAGGCGGCTCGGCCTCGCCGATCGCGCCCGCGCCGTGCTCGACCTCGATAGGTTCCTTCCGGCGCCCGGCCAGGGCGCGATCGCGATCACCGCGCGCAGCGCCGATGCGCGCGCGCTTCGAGCGCTCCAGCCGATCTCGGACGCCGAGACTGCCGCGGCCCTTGCGGCCGAGCGCGCCTTCCTGGCCGAACTCGAAGGCTCCTGCCGCACACCGATTGCGGGCCTCGCCCGTTTCGAGGCCGGGAGGCTTCGGCTCAGAGGCGAGGTGTTGCGCGCCGACGGCTCCGAGTGCTTTGGCACCTCAGTCGAAGGTGCCCCTGCTGACGCCGAGCGGCTCGGGCGCGCGGCGGGGCGGGACCTCGCGGCCCGCCTGCCCGAAGACGTACTGGCTAGGAGAGACTGAGCGTCGGGGCTGGACCAGGCGGTATCGAGCGCGGCGGTCCGGTTTGACGCTGTCGTTCCTCAGCTCGCCTTCTTGACCCAGAGAAGGCAATAGCCGGTGGGAACGATCTCGCCATCCACTTGCTTGCAAGCGTTCGGGGCGATGAAGAAGTTGCACCCGTCGCACTGTTTCCCGTCCTTCGGCTCCTGCTGATATTTCACCGCGGCTTGCGCGATCTTGGCTTCCGCTTCGCTAGCGGTCAGAGCGATGAGCGACGTCGCCCCCGCCGCCAACAGGACTGCCCTGCGACTGACGCAGTTTCCCTCACACCTATTGTTCATGCTTGCCTCATCGGTTCAAGAGCGAAAAAATGCTCAGCGGCGCGAATCGAGGGGGGCCTATTGCGACGACCCGCCGAGCTCAGGAAAATCCTTGGCGAGACTGACGCCCAGCAAGGGCTTGGCCGCGCCCTGGTGGCAGGTTGCGCAGGAGGCCTTGGGCGCGTCGCCGAGCGGCCCCAGGCGGTTCGCCGGCAAGACGTCCTTCAACGGGTCGAGATATTTATCGTTGAGCTCGCGAACCATCTGGATGCCGTGCCAAGCGATGACGCGCTCGGGCGTGCTCTCGGGCCACTGCCCGAATTCGCGTGTGTTATGGCAGAAGGTGCAATTGACGCCGAGGGCGTTCGATATCGCGATCATCAGCGAGTAGGTCTGCTCGGTCGACTGAATCGACGCGCCGGTTCCCTTCGGAAGCGCCTCGGTCGCCTGAACCCGGATTGTGCCCGCCTCCTCGAGCAAGGGCGCGAACGGATCCTGCGGAAGTCCGGTCGAACCGTTGACCGAATTCGGATGGCCCATGCCGTCGTTGGTCGCCGTAAAGCCGCCGGCATGCGGAAAGCCCGGATTGTCGTACCAGACGAACGCCGGGACCGGGTTGCCGCGATGACAGGTAAAGCACACGACGCCGGTCTCGGCGACATGCGCCTTCCAGTCGGTATTGATATGCCGCGTCATCTGAAGCATGCGTCGAGCGGCCTTTTTTGTGTAGAGACTGTCGTCGGCCATGTTCTCCACGTTGTGGCAATAGGCGCAGCCCTGTTGCGGCGCGACCCATTGGGTTATCGACGACATGACCCGATTGAACTGATCGGCGCTCAAATCCGTCAGCACCTGAACGTTCTTATAGACGTCAACAGCACGGTCGCCGCTCGCGGAGGCCTTCTCGACCGGATCGGGAAGGGCGTTGGCAGCCTTCAACCGCGCCTCGGCGCTGGGCGTCGTGATCTGGACCATAGCGGTTCCGCGGTAGCCGTTTTGCTGACCAACGATCGGCGGATGGGACCAGCCGGCGGTGAAGATCATAGCAATCGTCAGCAGCACGGCGACGACGACCCCGAGAAAAGTCGCGGCGAGCTTCATTGGGCGGCTCCTGAGGCTGCTGCCGGGTCGATCACGGGCGGCCACAATTGCGGGTAGGCCGGCGCGATGCCATGATGGACGCCCCAAAGATACCAGTTGTCGACGACCGTGCCCGTCAGCAGGATGCCGATGCCGCCGGTGAATGGGACCAGCACCGCGAACCACCACGCCCAACGATGGATCGATTCCATCGTCGCGTTGAAGCCCATCGTCCACCGCCAGAACAACGCGGCGCGCTCCGCCGCCGTGCCGCGATCGAGGATCTGCTCAAGCTCGCGCTCGCCGCCGTAGCGGCCGACGGCCAGAATGGTCGCCCCATGCATCGCGAACAACAGCGCCGATCCATAAAGGAACGCGATCGAGAGCATGTGGAACGGATTGTAGAAAAGGTTGCCGTAGCGGATCGAGAACGCCGCGGTCCAATCGAGATGCGGGAAAATGCCGAACGGCACTCCCTCGCTGAAGTGGCCCATCAGCAGCGGCCGGATGAAGCCGAGGACGAGATAGAGCCAGATCGCCGACGCGAACGCCCAGGCAGTGTGCGAGCCTAGCCCCAGTTCGCGCGCGCGCCGATACATGCGCGCCCACCACAACAGAAGCGAGGTGGTGAGAAAGAACCCAGCCATCAGCCACCAGCCGCCTTCGTTGAGCGGCGGCATGATGCTGATGCCGTATTGCGGCTTCGGCGGCTCGAGCGCCAGCCAGGGCAATTGGCGAACCAACTGGATTGGGCTCCAGTTGACAGAAGCCAACATATTGAGGCCGATGATCTCAAACGCCGCGAAGCCGAAAATCAGCGAGAGCAAACCGAGGTAGCCGAGGTAGAGCGGCCCGATTTGCGCGTTGCCGAACGTCCCGAGCCAATGAACGAACGTCGGGGTCCCGGATCTCTCGATGCGCGATCCCGCGACGCCCATCTCGGCTTCGGCCGGACGGACCTGAACCTGGGTGAAGATGTTTTGATAGGTGGACACTGGTCGTCTCCTCCAGAGCTATCGCCAAACCGGCAGGTTCAGCCACCAGTCCCACCACTCGGGCCAGCCCCGGGTCCAGAATGGACCGCTGATGATGATGCACACCGCGCTCCAGAAGACGGCCGACAGTGCGAGAAAGAGACCAAGGCGATGGATGCCGAGCGTGCCGATCGAATAGCCGATCGCATCGCGGAAGAAGGTGTCTTCGTATTCCGTGGTGCGAACGGTGTTGCCCGGCGCGGGATTGGCCGCCGACAGGACGAGCGAACCGTGCAGGGACAGCGCCAGCGCCGTCGTGAAGAAAAACGACACGGCGAGCATATGGGCGGGATTGTAGTGGAAATGCAGATATTGATAGCCGGTGTTCGACACCCAATCGAGGTGGCTCAGGATCCCATATGGAAATCCGTATCCCCACGCGCCCATCAGCACCGGGCGGATGACAACGAGCGAGACATAAGCGAAGATCGCCACGCTGAAGGCGAATGGCACATGCAAGCCGATGCCGAGCTTGCGGGCGATTTCAACTTCCCGCAGCGCCCAGGATACGAAAGCTCCAATCGCGCAAAACGTGATAATCTGCCAGAGCCCGCCGTCCTTCAGCGGCGCCAGCGCCAGTCCGTATTTGATGTCCGGCGGCGCGATGCTGATTCGCCAGACGTTCCAGGTCGGGCCGATCGCTGCGCCGTAGAGGATCATCGCCACGCCGACGCCGGTGAAGATGATCGTCGTCACCCCGAAGAAGCCGACGTAGAACGGGCCGACCCAAAAGTCGAACAGCCCGCCACCGACGAGCGTGCCGCCCCGCACGCGGTACTTGCGTTCAAAACTCAGCATCGC
Organism: Hyphomicrobiales bacterium; assembly: GCA_003164825.1. Taxonomy (GTDB): domain Bacteria; phylum Pseudomonadota; class Alphaproteobacteria; order Rhizobiales; family Beijerinckiaceae; genus Roseiarcus. The sequence continues at coordinate 10,669 of PLUH01000087.1, read as the reverse complement.
CATCGACGTCTCTCCGCGCAGATGTCAGGCCCAAATTGAACTCCCCGGCGGGGCGCGCGACGCCCAATCGGCGGATCTGCTTTCGTCTTCAGTTGTCCGCGACAGGTCGCCTTCGCGATCAGGCTTGCTTGCAGCCCCTCCGACCGGCAGGCGCGGCTGGCCGCTCCTGCCGACGAAGTCCTGTTCAGACCTACACTCACCCAATGCCGGTCATTGTCAGCGATTGGACCGATGGATTGACCAGCCCGGCCTTGACCGGGTGGCCTTCCAGCCAGTTGAACCGGGTCGTGCTCAACAGAATGAAGTGGATGATGAGAGCGAGCACGAACAGGAACGCGAAGAGCCCGATAAGAGCTCTGCGCGGATCGAAGAGGAGCCAGATTCGATACATGTGCGCCTCCTCAACTGACGAGAGACATCGCGGTGTGGATCGCGTTCACGCCGCTGTCGAGCAGCGTGTACCCGTTGGGACCGGGAATCCACGGCCGCCAAAACCAAACCAGGATGTGCGCGATGATTGCGATTACAGTGAAGACGATGAAGCTTGTGACGAACAGGGAGTGGAATTCCTGCGCCTCCGCTTCGGTCAGTCCTGACAGAGATGATCTGTCGGTGCCGTTGGCCATCTGTTGACCTCCGTTTGCGTTACCGCGCACGCCTTACGCGGCGACATTGTCGAGACCTGCGTCACGACAGGCGTTCCGGGCGGCGGCGCCGCTCGGATGACTGCAACATCGACCTGGCCATCAAGGCATACGACGTCGCGACGCATGTTTGTGACCGGGCCTCGTCGATCCAATTCCGCCGGATCGCCACCTGGCCTGGGTCGTTGCTCTTGAGATGCGCGAGAATGCGGCGAGCGCCTCCCGCCGCAAGAAACACGGGCAGCAGCGCGCAATAGAGGAGTTGACCCTCGCGGTGCGCCGGATCCGCCTTCATTGTCGTCGCCATCGCCGTCCTCCGTTTCTGTCTTCTCGTCGTTGGCTCATCATCTGCGGGCGCCGATTCGTGAATTCAGATTGGGGGCCCTTCAACCATCGCCTGGGCTCGCTCCAGCCGCGTGGCGCTGATCCGGTCCTCGCCTGCTTGCCGCGCTCCGCGCTCGGCGGAGTCGCGCAGGCGCTTGGCGGCGGAAATGCGAACCAGCACCGGGCTTGACTCGACGATTTCATCGAGCCGCGCTTTGGCGGCCTCGTCCCACGGCAGCTCGCGATGAAGCCGCGCTGGAGTTGCGTCGACCCTGTCCAGGTCGGCGGCGAGCGGAAGAATGTTGAACAGCGCGTCAAAGAGCGCGTTGCAGAATTCCTGCAAAATGTAAGTCGCGCCGGAGAACCCCATGAAGGGCGTGCCGGTGTGCCGACGAACGATGGCGCCGGGGAAGGACGCGGGGATGTACATCGCGCGCGCTCCCGCTTCGGCGAGATACATACGTTCGTTGAAGCTGCCGAACATCACCAGCGGCGTCTTGGCTCGCATCGCCTCCCGGACGCCCTGGTTGTCGGTCTTCTCGCCGGGGCGGCGCGCGACCGCGAACATGCAGGGCACGCCCATCTCTTCCTCGAGGAAATGCCTCACGCCGCGGGTGTAGGTTTCGTTGGCGACAATGGCGAAGGTCGCGGTGGCGAAGAAATCCTGGGTCACCGAGCGCCAAAGATCCCAGAGCGGCTTGACGGTCGTATGTTTTTCGCGGGCAATGAAGGGCTCGGGATCGAGGCCGACGAGCTCCCCGAGGCTGCGGAGGAATTTGGTCGTGCTGTGCAGGCCGATCGGCGCCTGCAGGTACGGGCGATCGAGCGCCTCGCAGAGAAGCCGGCCGAATTCGCGGTAGAGACAGACGCTGGCGTCGGCGTCCGCGAGGCGCGAGACGTCCTCGACATGGCTACCCAGTGGAAAGACCATGTTGACTTCGGCACCGATCCCCTCGACGAGCCGCCGGATCTCCGCGAGATCGGAGGGCATGTTGAACATGCCGTAGCAGGGGCCGATGATGTTGACCCGCGGCTTGGCGCCTGGCGGGCGCGGCTTCACCTTTGCGACGCGCCCTTTCTTCGGGCCGAACTCGCTCCACAACCACGCCATCGCGCGGTTAGCGCTTTGCCATTGGTCCTCGTCGATCGTCCGAGGCAGAAATCGTTGGATATTCGTACCCTCCGGCGTCACCCCGCCGCCGATCATCTCGGCGATGGATCCGGTGACGACGACGCTGGGCAAATCGGGGTCGAGGGTCGCGTGGGCGCGCTTCATCGCGCCTTCGGTGCCGTGGCGGCCAAGCTCCTCCTCGGATAGGCCGGTCACGACGACGGGTAGTTCATGCGGGGGCAGGGCGTCGGTATAATGGAGGACCGCGGTCACCGGCAGGTTCTCGCAGCCGACCGGTCCATCGACGACGACCTGGAGGCCCTTGATCGCCGCGAACACATAGACGGCGCCCCAGTAGCCGCCGGCGCGATCGTGATCGAGGACTAACACGCCCCCATCTCCTCGACCGCCGGCTTTGCCATTTTGGCTCGCCTTTTGGCCTTGAAATCTGGCCGGTCGCGCGGCGCCTCTTGCCAGACGCCGGCCGAATAGCCGTGACCGACGCCCTCGAAGAAGTCGCGCATCTCGTCGAACCGGCTCTTGTTCGCCAGCGCGGCGTTGATGACCTTGGCGAGCGAGCCGGCGCCAGCCACGCCCATCAACGAACGGGCCGAGATCAGATTGGTGAAGTAAAGCGCAGGAATCCCGCGCTCCTTGGCCTTCTGCACTAACGGGGTCGTGCCAATAGCGAGGTCGGGCTCGAATTCGTCGAGCGCGGCGAGATCCTGCTGAAGCGAGGCGCGAAATTGAACGTTGACGCCCTTCGCCTTCAGCCAATCGCGGTCGGCGTCCGAGAAACGGGTGCTTGGGCAGGCCGATCCGACGTACCGAATGTCGGCGCCGCTCTCGACCATCAACCGCGCAACGAGAAGCTCCGATCCCTCGTACCCCGAGACGATGATGCGGCCCTTGATCGGAGCTTGAACGAGGGCCCCTTTGATCGCGGGCAGCAGCCTGTCCTTGGCCGCGCCGACCACACGCGCCGAGACGCCGCAGACCGCGGCGACAGAGTCGAGCCAGGCCTCGGTCCCGTCGTACCCGACCGGCGCGGAGCCGACGACCGGGCGCCCGGCCAGTTCGAACTCGCGGACGCTCGCGGCATAGAACGGGTGAATGGCCGCGACCGCGGCGCAGTCGAGCGCGCCGTAGAGCTCGCGCCATTCGCGCGTCGGAACCACGGGCCCCGCCGCAAGCCCGAGAAGGTCGAGCATGGCCCCGATCTGCACCGGGTCGGCCGGAAACATTTCTCCGAGCAGCGCAATCGCCGGCTTCTCGGGGCGCTGGGTCCGCGGCGCGAGCACTGGGCCTTGCTCCGCCTCACGCCGGGCGAAATTCAGCATCGCGCCGGCCAGGACATCCTTGGCCTCCGCATGAGTCGGGACGCCGAACCCAGGAACATCGATGCCAATGATGCGCACGCCATCGATCTCTTTGGGCAGGAGCCGCAGCGGCACGCCCGAGGCAGTCGGCACGCAAAGATTGATGACGACGATCGCGTCGTACTTGTCGGGATCGGCAAGCTGGAAGACCGCGTCGCGGATATCCTCGAACAGCTTGCCGGTGACGAGTGTCTCCGAATTGAACGGCACATAGCCGACCGTGCGTTTGGCGCCGTAGAAGTGCGAGGTGAAGGTCAATCCGTAGACGCAGCATGCCGAGCCGCAAAGGACGGTCGCGGTTCGCCGCATCCGAAGGCCAACGCGCAGCGAGCCGAAGGCAGGGCACATGCTTTGCGGCTGGTCGTGAGGGCCGACGGGATAGTCGCGCGCGTAGCGCTCCAGCGTTTCGCTCGCGCCCGCGGCTTTCGCGGCTTCGCGCAAGACCTCTTTGCCCGAATGGCAATCGGGACTCGCTCGCGACCCGGTCGGCGCGGTTCCTATTCCTGCGGTCCGCGACGGCTCGCCATCGACGGCCGGGCCGTCGAGGGGGGCGGAGCTGTCGGGTAGAGCTGACGCGACCTGTGTCATGGATTCCATTTGCGCAGAGGCGCCTCTCAAACCGTGTCGTAAATGACTTCGAGGGAGGGCTTGGCCTGGATTGCCGCGCCGCACATGTCTTCCATCGTCGCCGGGTCCAGAACGACGTGACGGCCCACGGATTCGCCACTGAAGAGCCCAAGCAACTGGTCCTGCGTGAGCGGCTTGGGGCGGTTCGGCGCCGACAGGGCGACATTGGTCGCCAGCGTCTCGAAGAGAGGAGCCCAACGGCCGTCCGGCCGCCCTATGATCTCGTAATTGGCGCTCTTGCGGCGGATGTCGTCGTCGGCCGGGATCGACGCGAGCACTGGAATCCCCGCGGCGGCGGCGAACGCCTGCGCTTCGCCCGTGCCGTCGTCCTTGTTGATGACCAGGCCGCCGACGCCGACATTGCCGCCGAGTTTGCGGAAATATTCGACCGCCGAGCAGACGTTGTTGGCGACGTAAAGCGACTGCAGATCATTCGATCCGACGACGATCACCTTCTGGCACATGTCGCGCGCGATCGGCAGGCCGAACCCGCCGCAGACCACGTCGCCGAGGAAATCGAGCAACACGAAATCGAAGCCCCAGTCATGGAATCCGAGCTTTTCCAGAAGCTCGAAGCCATGAATGATGCCGCGGCCGCCGCAGCCCCGCCCCACTTCGGGGCCGCCGAGCTCCATGGCGAACACGCCGTCGCGTTTGAAGCAGACATCGCCGATCCCGACCTGGTCGCCAGCGAGCTTCTTCTTGGTCGACGTCTCGATGATCGTGGGGCATGCGCGCCCGCCGAACAGCAGGGATGTCGTGTCGCTCTTCGGATCGCAACCGATCAGAAGGACTTTCTTCCCCTGGCGCGCCATCATGTACGAGAGGTTGGCGAGGGTGAAGCTCTTGCCGATGCCGCCTTTGCCGTAGATGGCGATGATCTGGGTGTCCTTTGTCACCTGGGTCTGAGGCGGATCGGGCTCCACGGCTGCTTCGGCGCGCAGGAGATGCGCAGGAGGGCTGCCGCGTTCCTCGGCGGTGAGAAATCCCTCGTTGAGCGTCATGAACGCGTCCTCCAATCCAGGACCATCTTGAGACAGGAGGGATCGTCGAAGGCGACCGGATAGGCCGACGGGGCTTCAGAAGCCGGCCGGCGGTGGGTCACGAGGCCTTCGAGCGACAGGCGTCCTGTTTCAACCAGCCTCACGACCTCGACGAGGTCGCCGTCGCGCCATGCGGCGGCGATCCGTATGCGCGCTTCGCGCATGAACGCCGGCGGAAAGCCAAAGCTCACGCGATCGTAGAATCCGGCGAGGACGATCACGCCCTCCGGCGCGAGGCGCTGGATGAGCGCGTCGAGAATCGTGGAATCGCCGCTGACGTCGAAAATGGTGGGATAGTCGGCGCGTTTGTCGTCTTCCGGCGCCATGGCTTGATAACCGACGGCGCCATCCATTCGGGCGCCGTTTTTCTCCCAGACGACGGGGGGCTTTCCACCGGCGAGAAGAGCAAGCCGTGCAAGCAGGCGGCCGAGAACCCCATGGCCGATGATGAGGACGCCGGCGCTGGCGTCGTCGCCGGCGAGCGCATGGAACGCTGTCGCGGCCAAAGCGAGCAGCACGGCCTTTTCGCCGAGCGAGCCTGTGAGCGGAACGACGCGCGAAGCCGGGGCTACGAGATGCGAGGCGGCGCCGCCATGCAGGCCGCGCACCGGGCCAAAGCAGCGTGCGCCGGGCACGAACACCCGTGCGCCGATTTCCAGCCCGGCTTCGCGCCCCGCGTCGATGACCTTTCCAACGCTCTCGTAGCCTGGAACGAGCGGATAGCCCATGCCGGGAAACGGCGGCATCCGCCCCTTGAACAGCAGACGCTCCGTGCCGGCGCTGATGCCGCTCCACTCGGTCTCGACGACGACGTCCTTCGCGCCGGGCGGGTCGAGCGCGAGCCGCGTGAGCGCAATGCGCTCAGGCTGCTCCAAAACGACCGCGAGTGAACTCAACATGGCCGGTCCTTTGCGCCGACTCCGATTCCGGATCGAAGTGTCAGTCTATAGGAACACTTTTTGACGTCAAGAATAATTTACACTCGCGTGGCAGCGAGCGCGCTGACCAGAAGGGGACGCCGCGTCTTGAGGGGCCGCACCCAGCGGAATCCAGCTTCCTCCAGATGGGCCGCGATTTCGCTTGCGCTCCTCGGGCGTCCGCGGCCCATGGCGAGCAGGTAAAAGCCGAAATAGGCCTCGCCCATCGGTTCTACCCCGCGAACGCCGGCCATTGGTTCGGCGACGAGGAGGACGCCGCGCGGCGGCAGCGCGTCGTATATCGCCGCCAAAATGACGCGGACCGATTCGTCGTCGTGGTCGTGCAGGACGCGAATGAGCGAGGCGACATCGGCGCCGTGCGGGAGAGAGTCGCGCAGCATGTCGCCGCCAATCGCTTCCGCCCGGCCGGAAAGCCCAAGCGCCTCTATCCGGTCCCGCGCTCGGGCGGCGACGGGGGGAAGATCGAACAGCTTCAGCGCCAGGTGCGGCGCGCGCTCCGCCGCCGACGCGAGAAAGGCGCCGTCGCCGCCGCCGACATCGAGGAGGCATCGATGCCGGGCGAAGGGATACGCGTCGAGAATGTTCTCGGCGACGAGCGGCTGCGTTCGCGACATGAGGTCGCTGTAGGCTGAGGCTCGTCCGTCGTCGCTTTCGGGTGGCCAGCCGGAGTCCGCCGGATCTTCGGCCTCGGACCGGGCGTGCGCCCGATTGCCGGCGTAAGGCCAGAAGCGGGACAGGTTCGTGTCGGTCTCCCCACGCAGGAGAGCCACGGGGTCTTTGAGATCGGCGTAGAGCAGATCGTGGTGATCGACGAAGGCGGCGATCGCCGGATTGCCGTTCACCGCAGCGCCGAGATCGTCGAGCGCGAACCGATCGCCGGGCAGTTCGCGCAAGAGCCGCAAGGATGCGGCGCTGCTGAGCAGCCGCCGGGCGGCGGGGACCGTGAGCCGCATCCGCGCCGCAAGCCAGGCCAGATCCTTCGGCCCTCCGCGCAGAAGCTCGAACACCTCCAGCTGCACGCAGGCGCGCAGGATCTGGGAATAGACGAAGCCGGCGCACAGATCGAACAAGGCGCGCGCCTTGCGCCGAGCCAGCCTGCGCGTGAGCGGCGACGCGGCCGCCCACCGTTGAAATCGGGCGTCTGCGATCAGCCGGCTGCGCCATGTGTTGAACCGCGTCCCGATTTGACCGGCGGACAGGCGCAGGGGCAGCGAAAACGCAGCCATAGGCGGATCGCCGATCACGCTGCGACGAGTGAGAGTTCTTTGGGAAAGAACTGCGACGTTTGCGCCTCCATCAGCTTGCGAAGCTCGGAACGGCCCGGGCAGGGCGGGATCGAGTCAATCGCGGCCTTGACCAGTTCCTCGAGGAGCGCCTTAGCGCCGCCGACACCGAGACGCGCGGCGGCGTTCGGTCGATAGCGCGCCGCGTCCTGGCCAATCGGTTTCCCAAGCTCACTGGCGTCGCAAAGCACATCGCGCAGGTCGTCAGCGACCTGGTAGGCTTCGCCGAGCTTTTCCCCGAGCCCACGCCAGGGTTCAGGATCGACGGCGGCCGCCGCGGCTCCGGCGAGCGTCGACCCCACGAACAGCGCGCCCGTCTTCGCTCGTTGATAGTCGCCGAGCGGGATCGCGACCTCGGACTCCCAGGCCTGGCCGGCGACGATTCCGCCCGGCGCGCCGACCGCGGCGGCGATGATCGACAGAAGCGCCCCGAGTCGCCCGGGCGAGGCCGAGGCCTCGCGCGCCAGGGTTTCGAACGCGTTCACGATCAGCGCGTCCCCTGTAAGCACGGCGATCGGCGCGCCGAATCTGGCGTGAACTGAGGGCTTGCCCCGCCGGGTATCCGCGTCGTCGAAGCACGGCAGATCGTCGTGGACGAGCGAGGCGCAGTGCAACAGTTCGATCGCGGCGGCAGCCGCGTCGGCAGCCGCGGGATGTTTGTCCCCGCAGGCCAGGGAGACGGCGAGACACAGCTGCGGCCGGATACGGTGGCCGCCGGGAAAGACCGCATAGTGCATGGCCGATGCGAGAAGGGGCGGCGCGCCGGCGCCCTGGGCCAGAACGATCGCGCGTTCAAGGGTTCTTTCGATGCGCTCCGACGTGTGCATGATCGCTCCCGCTGTGTCTGATTGACTTGTCACATCATGTGTCCATTGTTATTGACACATGATTGCCCGCCAATCAATCGGCGAAATCGGGAGCCGCTTTGAGCCTTGAACGACATGTCCTGATCGTCGGCGCGGGAATGGGCGGCCTGGCCGCGGCGGGGGCGCTCGCGGCGCGCGGCTTTGCCGTCACGTTGCTCGAAGCCGCCGAGCGGCCCGGCGGCAAGATGCGGGAGGTCGACTTGGGGGGATCGGCGATCGACGCCGGACCCACGGTCCTGACAATGCGCTGGGCGTTCGACGAGCTATTCGACGACGCGGGAGCCTCTCTGTCGGCCCGGGTCGGGCTTCGCCGCAGCGACAGGATCGCGCGCCACGCATGGCCGGACGGCTCGGGGCTGGATCTCTTTTCCGACATCGAGCGCAGCGCCGACGCGATCGCCCGGTTTGCCGGCGCGCGGGAGGCCGAAGGCTATCGCCGTTTCTGCGGGCGAGCTCAGGCGATTTACGAAACGCTGCGCGACAGTTTCATTCGCGCCTCGCGCCCGGGACCTCTGGCGCTGACCCGGCGCGTGGGCGCCGCGCACCTTCCAGACCTCATACGGATTTCCCCCTTCACCACCATGTGGCGCGCTTTGGAGGGATATTTCGTCGATCCACGCCTGCGCCAGCTTTTCGGCCGCTACGCGACGTACTGCGGCTCGTCTCCATTCCTCGCACCGGCGACGCTGATGCTGGTCGCCCACGTCGAGCGGGAGGGCGTTTGGCTCGTCGACGGCGGCATGGCGCGTCTTGCCGAGGCGATGTGCGATCTGGCGCGGTCTCGAGGAGCTGTGTTTCGATTTGGCCAGAGAGTGAGCCGGATTGTCGTCGAAAACGGCCGCGCCGCAGGGGTCGAGACGGACGAAGGCGAACGCATCTTTTCGGANNCGCGACTACCGGGAGGAATTCGACGACATTTTCGCGCGCAAGCGCTTGCCCGGCGCGCCGACAGTCTACGTCTGCGCACAGGATCGCGAGGACGTGGACGCCGCCCCCGATCCGAGCCGGGCCGAGCGGATCTTTTGCCTCGTCAATGCTCCCGCGCGCCCTCGAGGCGCTCCCCTCACCCAACCCGAGGTGCAATCATGCGAGCAAGCGGCGTTTCGGCTGCTCCAGCGATGCGGCTTGAGAATCGAGCCGGACCCGGCGTCGACGAGGCGAACGACGCCGGAAGATTTCGCCCGCCTTTTCCCTGCGACCCAGGGAGCGCTGTACGGCAGGGCGACCCACGGCTGGAGGGCGTCCTTCGCGCGGGAGGGCTCAACGACCCGGCTTCCGGGTCTCTACCTTGCCGGCGGCAGCGTCCATCCGGGTCCCGGGGCGCCGATGGCGGTGCTGTCGGGCCGTCAGGCGGCGATCCAGGTGATGCGGGACCTTGTTTCGACCAGGCGGTTGATCCCGGCGGCTACGCCTGGTGGTACGTCGACGCGGTCAGTGACGATCGGCGACATGGCGTCGCGATAATCGCCTTTGTCGGCAGCGTCTTTTCGCCCTACTACGCCTGGTCTGATCGACGGGAGCCACTAAATCACTGCGCAGTCAATGTCGCGCTCTATGGGCCACGAGGCTCGCTTTGGTCGATGACCGAGCGGGGCCGTTCGGCGGTGACGCGCAGCCGCGACGCCCTCGTCGTGGGCCCCTCGTCTTTGTCCTGGGATGGCGGCGGATTGCTNNCTGGGGTGGCGGCGGATTGCGGATCGACGTCGACGAACGCGGTTCGCCCATCCCGCGCCGCATTCAAGGACGTATCGAGGTCCGCGCCGAGGCGATCAACCCGTCCGCTTTCGTCCTTGAAGGACAGGGGAAGCATTGGTGGCGGCCACTCGTCCCCCGGGCTCACGTCGCGGTCGAAATGGAGAGCCCCGGCGTGAGCTGGCGCGGCGCGGGTTACTTGGACCAGAACGCGGGCGGCGAGCCCCTCGAGCGCGCATTCTCCCACTGGACCTGGTCGCGCGCGCGAACCAGCGACGGCGCAGTCATCCTGTACGACGCCGCGCGGCGGCGCGAGGGCGCGCTATCGCTCGCGCTCGGATTCGATCGCCATGGCGGTTTCGAACATCGGCGCCCGCCGGCGACTGCCGTTCTTCCTCCGACCCGATGGCGTCTGCCGCGGCGGACGCGTTCCGACGACGGGCAGGCCTCGGCCATCCGATCGTTCGAGGACACGCCGTTCTACGCGCGAAGCCTCGTTGGACATTCCTTGTACGGTGAGCGCCTCGAATCGGTGCACGAAAGCCTGTCGCTCGACCGCTTCTCCCGCTCGATCGTCCGCCTGATGCTGCCGTTTCGCATGCCGCGTCGATAGGAGGGCCGTTCGTTCGACGCCGATTGAGATGCGCGGCCCGGACGTCGCTTCGCCTCGCGAACCCGCGCCGGTCGCTTCGCATGGGCGAGACGGCGATCCCAACCGCGTTGCTGTTGGCTCGATCCGCGCTTCCGCGTGTCGCTGGGTTC
>PLUH01000157.1 GCA_003164825.1 Hyphomicrobiales bacterium | reverse complement strand
CTCGACATGCTGATGGTCTGCCATCACCTCGACCAGACCATCCCCGAGGACCTCGCCTTCGCCGAGAGCCGCATCCGCAAGGAGACGATCGCCGCCGAGGACATCCTGCACGATCTCGGCGCGCTCTCGATGATGTCGAGCGATTCCCAGGCGATGGGCCGGGTCGGCGAGGTCATCATCCGCACCTGGCAGACGGCCGACAAGATGAAGCGCCAGCGCGGCGCGCTCAAGGGCGATGGCGCCCGCAACGACAATTTCCGCGCCAAACGCTATGTGGCGAAATACACCATCAACCCCGCGATCGCGCATGGCGTCTCAAAGCACGTCGGCTCGGTCGAGAAGGGCAAGCTCGCCGACCTTGTGCTGTGGACGCCCGCCTTCTTCGGCGTGAAGCCCGACCTCATCATCAAGGGCGGCGCGATCATCGCCGCCCTGATGGGCGACCCCAACGCCTCGATCCCGACGCCCCAGCCCGTCCACTACCGGCCGATGTTCCGCTCGCACGGCCGCGCGCTGCACGGATCGTCGCTGACCTTCGTCTCCGACGCGGCGCTCGCCGGCGGCCTCGAGCGCAAGCTCAAGATGCAAAGGCGGCTCGTGGCGGTCGAGAACACGCGCGGCAAGATCGGCAAGAAGAGCATGATCCACAACGGCGCGACGCCGAAGATCGAGATCGACCCGGAGACCTACGATGTGAGGGCCGACGGCGAACTCCTCACCTGCGAGCCGGCGGACAAGCTGCCAATGGCGCAGAGGTATTTTTTGTTTTGAGGGGAAATCGTGCTCGGCAAGCGCGCGGTCACCGCCGACACGGACCTGCGGTTGACCCGCTATTTCGGCCTGACGCCCGGTTTCTTTCTTGGCCTCCAGGCGGATCACGATCGCATGGAGCGCCGCCGCAAACTCGGAGCCGACCTCGAAAGGATCCGTCCGCGCGCCATATGATCTCGCGCCTGAAGCCCCGTCCAGCCAATTGAACCCTGGAGGCCAATGCCCTCACGCCCCAAAGCCGCGCCCTATGTCCACATCTCTGAGCCGCATGTGCGGGTCACCGAGTGGCGGTTCGCGCCTGGGGCCGAGACAGGATGGCACCGGCATGAGGCGGACTATGTCGTCGTGCCGCTTCTGGACGGCGACCTCCTGCTCGAGGAGCCGGGCGGCTCCTCACGCACCACGACGCTCAAGCGCCACGTCCCCTACGCGCGGCGGGAGGGCGTCGAGCACAATGTCGTCAACGCCAATCCGTTCGACTTCGCCTTCATCGAGATCGAGCACCTGAAGCCGTGAGCGGCCTCGGACCTCGCGGCGCAAATCTCGACGCGCCAGCTATGACGGCTGTTAGGAATTCGAGCCCATGTCCAAATCCCTTGCTCGCGACGATCAACAACCCTCGGCTCCGCCTCCGCTCGAGGAACCGCTCGCCCGCGTCGTCAACATTGTCCGTGAACTCCTCGAGACCGCCGGCGCGGAGGCTGAAGCCTTCATCCGCGAGTGGCCGAAGGCCTTGATCGCACGGCCGGTCGTCGCGCGCTCCCTACCGGTCGTTTCTTCGCTGCAAGGACTGTCGCCCTACGCCGCGCCGGGCACACGGGCGCTGGTCGAAGCGACCGCGGCGTTGGCCGGCGATCTCGACTGGCGGCAGACCTATTCGAGCGCCGATTTCGGCCAGCGCTTCCTCGACAATTACGGCTGGAGCGAATGGATCGGCGACCGCGGCGCCTTCATCAGCGACGCGATCGCCTGCGGCGTCCTCATGCTCGGTCCGGACACCGAATATCCCGCGCACTCGCACGAGGCGGAGGAGCTCTACCTCCCTCTGGCGGGGCGCGCCTGGTGGCGTTCCGGCCAGTCCGACTGGCGGCTTCGTGCGCCGGGGACATGGATCCATCATCCCTCCTGGACAACCCACGCCATGCGCACCGGGCGCGAGCCCCTGCTTGCGGCTTACGTTTGGCGCGCGGGCGATCTCAGCGCGAAATCGCGGATCGAAACCTGAATGGAGCCAACAACGCGGAAAGCAAGCGAGCATAGCAGTCGAATGGCCTATCCGTACTTCACCATCGGACATTCGACCCGCCCGATCGAAGAGCTCGTGAGCCTGCTCACGGAAGCGCAGGTCATGCTGATTGTCGACGTGAGGACAGTTCCGCGCTCGCGCTTCAATCCGCAATTCAACCGCGATGTCCTCCCCGCTTCGCTCGCCGCCCGCGGCATCGCCTACGAGCATCTCGCCGCGCTCGGCGGATTGCGCGGAACCCAGCGCGACGCGCCGCCCGAGACCAACGCGTTCTGGGAGAACGCCAGCTTTCACAATTACGCCGATTACGCCATGGGCCAGGAATTCCGATCGGGCCTCCGAACCTTGCGAGAATTGGGCAAAACCGCGCGCTCATGCGTCATGTGCGCCGAAAGCCTGTGGTGGCGCTGCCATCGCCGCATCATCGCCGACTACCTCATCGCCGCCGGCGACGATGTCTTCCATATTCTCGGCCAAGGCCATATCGAGCGAGCGCATTTAACGCCTGCCGCCCGGCTGGGGCCGAGGGAAGCCTTGACCTATCCCAAGGAGCCCATCGACTTGTTCACCGCCCAGCGATGAGCCGTCGTTGGTCGCTTCGGCGTCGCCTGCGAGTTGACGCCGACGAAGAGCCCACGCAACCCTAGCGCCGCGCCCATGGCGGGCGCCGTAGAGTTGCCATGAGTCTGCGATGATTTTCGCCAAGCGAGCGGTGCTAATCGGCTGCATTATCTTTGCCGGCTGCCTGTTCGGCATGCTGCTACAGCGCCTTCTGCCGATGCAGCATTTGGCGGACGCCAAGACCGCCATCACGACCATTCAAAGTCTGATGACGTTGCTGCTGGCCCTCGTGCTGGGGTTGCTCATCGGAACCAGTTACGGGGTCTATTCGCAGCAGCAGTCGGAAGCGCAGACCCTTGGCTCCCAGATCCTGCAACTCGATCTGACGCTTGAGCACTACGGACCCGACGCCGATCGCGGCCGCGAACTGCTCAAGCAAGAGTTGATCGCTACCCGCGAGCGGTTCTGGGGCGGCGACGGGGAGGCGCCGGCGCGGCTGAGCTATGGCGATTCGCGCGCCGAGCTCCGCGACTTTTACGCGTTTTTCGCCAAGCTCAAGCCCGCGACCGACGAGCAGCGCCGGCTGCTTGACGCCGCTCGCCAGTTGTCGGCGTCGATCGTACAGACGCACTATCTGATGTCGACCCAGCTCCGGAACCCATTTCCGAAGACGCTGCTCATTAGCGTCGTCTGCTGGGCGACGCTTCTGTTCACCTGCGTCGGCGCGACATCGACCATCAACGCGCTCTCGATCATCTATGAGGCGCTGGGCGCCGCATCGGTCGCTAGCGCGATCTATCTCATTCTCGAATTCAGCCAGCCCTATCTCGGCCTGTACAGGATCCCTTCGGATAGCGTCGATCAGGTTATCGCCACGCTCTAGTTCCGTGGGGCGCCCATCGATTGACGGCCAGGTCGGCTTCGTTCGCGCAGCCCTTGGCGAAGCTCGCAATCCCCTTAGCCGAATCGTGACTGTGACGCGGGTCACAGCGTCCAGCCGCATCGGATGCTTGAATTCGAAACGACTTCTAAACGGAGAGTTCTATCGAGATAGGGCGGAACGCGCGCCNNACCGGCCGAGATGCTTTCACGGCCCTTGAAGTTCCCTCGCTCGCGGCGCCTGCCACTCGAAGAGGAGGCATATCGTGACTCATTCCGATGGACCGCTCGGCTTGCGCGACGGTTTTTTGCCCGAACGTCAGACGACGCTGAATTTGCCGACCATCAAGACCACAGTCCTTCTGGCCGCGTTGCTGCTCTACGCGCTCGGGTTCGTCGCTCTTTACCCGATCGCCCAGGCGAGCGTGTCGAAGAGCGTAGCCGAGGGCAACGACCCGGCGCTGATGGATTTCGTGGGCCCTTGATCCGATCATGCGGCCACCAAGGCGCGCCGATCACGCAAGGGTGTCGGAGTTCGGCCCGGACCGACTGTCTGCGCCCAGCCGATCGACATAGAGGTGGGTTGCTCCCCGCGGGTCAGTGACGACATGCGTTCCGTCTCCGTCGCTCTGGACCCATTGCGGCCCGATCGGAACCTTGCCCCGACCGCCCGGGATGTCGAGCATGTAGGTCGGCGTCGCCAGCCCCGAAAGTCGGCCGCGCAAGAGGCGCATCAGTTCCTGGCCTCTCGCGATGGGGACCCGCCAGTGCGCCGTGCCGGGCGCGAGATCGCCGTGATGCAGATAATAAGGCTTCACCCCCGCCTCGACGAAAGCCCGCATGAGCTCGATGAGCGTCTCCGGGTCGTCGTTGACGCCCTTCAAAAGGACGCTCTGGCTGACCAGCATCGCCCCCTCGGCCGAAAGGCGTCGGCAGGCGGAGCGCGCGGCCTCGGTGAGCTCGCGCGGATGGTTGGCGTGCACGGCGACCACGGTCGTCCTGCCGCCGGCGATAAGCGCGCGCGCCATCGCCTTCGTCACCCGCTCCGGCGCCGCGACCGGCAGGCGGGTGTGCCAGCGCAGCGTTTTCACGTGTGGAATCGCCGCGAGCGCCCGGGTCGCTTCGCCGATCCGGCGCGACGACAGGATCAGCGGATCGCCGCCGGTCAGGATGACCTCCCACACGCCCGGATGCGCGCCGACGTAGTCGAGCGCCGCGGCGAACTCGGCCGCGCTCAATGCGCCCGAGCCGGGACCAACCCGTTCGCGGCGAAAACAGAAGCGGCAATAGACCGCGCAGGCCGCGACCAGCTTGATCAGCACCCGATCGGGATAGCGATGCACCAAGCCATGAATTGGGCTCATCGCGTCGTCGCCGATCGGGTCGTCGCTCTCGGCCGGATCGCGGATCAGCTCTCGGGCGTCAGGCACGAACTGGCGCGCGATCGGGTCGGCGGGATCGCCGGGCCTGACGAGCGCGGCAAGCGCCGGCGTGACGGCGATCGCATAGCGCCCGGCGACCGCCTCGAGCTCCTTGAGCCGTTCCGGCGCGGCGAGCCCCGCTTCGATGAGGGATCGGGGGGTGGTCAGACGTTGAGGCGTTGGCTCGATGGTCATGCGTCCGTATCGTCGCGCAAGAGTCGTCTAGGTCGCGAGCTTGGTGCGGACGGCGGGGGTCGAACCCGCACAGCCTNNAAAAAAGTCAAACTTCTGATGTGGCGCGCTTGACAGGCGATTTTTCTGGGCGGTAGTGTCCTGGCGCCGCACGTGCAGCGGCCAGTTCATCGCCATTTTATTCATCTCGACTTTTAGCGGTTCTCGTGGGTTCAGCCTCTCCAGGAGAGGAAGTCCTATGGCAATTCAGAGCTCCTTCCTGAGCCGTCTGCTCGTGACGACGGCGTTTCCGTTGGCTCTCGCAACATTAGGCTCGTTCGCAGCCAATGCTGAAATCGTTGGACCGCTTACCGGCACAATCGGCACGACCGGTACAGACGACGCGCCGGGCACGGCGG
>PLUH01000433.1 GCA_003164825.1 Hyphomicrobiales bacterium | reverse complement strand
CGTCGATCATCTTGTTGACCGGCGCGGTCAGGGTGCCGATGCCGAACGCCTGGATGGCGACGAAATCCCACTTCTGCGAGGCCATGTCGTCGATCGCGGCCCGCTGCTTGACCGCGTCGAGCTGGCCGTCGAACCAGGTGACGTCGACATTGAACAGCTTGCCCCAGTATTCGGCCGCCTGCTTGCCTTGGGCGCACCAGGTCGCCTGCAATCCAGCGTTCGAGAACGCCGCCTTGAGCGGCTTTTCCGATCGGCCTGCTTCCTTGGCCATCGCCGAGGCGATGAGCGGATTGAAGCCAAACCCGCCGAACAGCGCCGCCGCTCCGGCGGCGGAGGCCTGGATCAGCTTGCGGCGATCCGTCGAAACGTTTGTCTTTGCGTCGGTCATTGATTCCTCCCTACGACGCGGCGTTCCTCGCCGTTCGTCGTCACACGATCGACCATGCCATAGAAAACGTTTGCGGTTCAATAGACCGCCGCCTCACGATATCCGCAACCGCCGGTCGCCGGCGAGGCTCGCGCTTGTGAGCTGGTCTTCTACCCTGGTCGCATCACCCCGACGCGTCCCCGCCCCCACTTGTGGGGCGGGGGTGTCGCTACGCGCGGTCCCGCCGTTGACAAGCCGCGCCCGTGCGCAGAAAGGTCGCGCGCTTTGAACCCAGGACCGCCCTGACCGACGCCCGCCTTCAGACATTGGTCGAAAAGGCCTTCGAGGAGCGCGGCAAAATCACGCCCGAGACCACGAGCGACGTGCGCGACACCGTCGGCGCGGTGCTTCATGACGCGAAGGCTCGCGGGAAACGGTCTCAGGAGAAAGGGTTTCGGACGTCGAGCGATGGGAATTTCTGGAAATCACGATCGTTCGAGTAGAGCGTGCGCACGCTGTGCTGAAACAGGATCGCTGCGATATGCGCGTCGGGGACGAGGTTCCCGCGCACCGGCGTGTCGCCCGCCACATGCTTAAACGCGTCCACGAATCCGTCTAGCTCGGACAGGGCGCGCACATGGGGAAGCCCGAGGAGTGCGGACACATTTCCGAGGGCTTCGGCCGGCGAGAGCGGCGCTGAGAAGATGCGTGGATGCGTGGCGATGCGCAGATACGACATCAGCGTCGGCCATGTCAGGCAAAGGACTTCCGGGCCCGCGGCGCAAGACTCGACAAAGCGCCGGGCGCGCTCGTGACGGTCGCTGGCTCGATCCGACGCATGGAGAAGCACGTTGGCGTCGAGAGAATAGCTCACGATCGATCCGCATCGAGAACCGCGTAGACGGCCTCCTTATCCGCGAGATCGATGAGAGATTTCATCGGGCGGGTGGTCCAACGAAACGATGGCCGAGCGCGCGACGGATGGCGGCGGGCGAGCGCCTCGGCAAGCAGTCCGGAGACAACCGCCCCCATCGATCGGCCTTCCTTTTGATGGATGGCTTTGACCTCTCTCAGAATAGGGTCATCAATGTCGAGCGTCGTCCGCATGATGCGTGATGCTAGTGAACGCAACATCTGATGTCAATGTGTTTAACCTGAGGACAGAAACGACGATGGCGCAAGGTTGCCGGCATGGGGTTTAGTCACTCGACCGCTTTCCGCCGTTGACAAGCCGCGGCCGGGCGAGGGAAACGTCCCGCGCTTTCAGCGACAGGACCGCCCATGACCGACGCCCGCCTTCAGACACTGATCGAAAAGGCCTTCGAGGAGCGGGCGAAAATCACGNNAATTCGTGGAAGGTCAACCAGTGGCTGAAGAAGGCGGTGCTGCTCTCGTTCCGCCTCAACGACAATGCGCTTGTTCACGGCGGGCCGGGCGAGGCGACGTGGTGGGACAAGGTGCCCTCGAAGTTCGAGGGCTGGGGTGAGAACCGCTTCAAGGACGCTGGCTTTCGCGCCGTTCCGGGCGCGATCGTGCGCCGTTCGGCTTTCGTCGCCCGTGACGTCGTCTTGATGCCGAGCTTCGTCAATCTCGGCGCCTATGTCGACGAGAAGACCATGGTCGACACCTGGGTCACGGTNNGTCGAGGGCGTGATCGTCGGCGAGGGCTCGGTCATTTCAATGGGCGTCTTCATCTCCGCCTCGACCAAGATCATCGATCGCGCGACCGGCAAGGTCCACATCGGCTACGTGCCGCCTTATTCGGTCGTGGTGTCCGGCTCCCTCCCCGGCAAGCCCCTCCCCGACGGCTCCCCCGGCCCCTCCCTCTACTGCGCCGTGATCGTCAAAACCGTCGACGCCCAGACCCGCGCCAAAACGGGCATCAACGACCTGCTCAGGGAGTGAGCGCGACGGCCGTCTGAACTCACGTCCCCATCGCCGTCGCGATCTCCTCCCTCAAGCCCTCCGCCGTCTGGGTCGCGAGCCCAACCGCGTCCAGCGCCCGCACGGCCGCAGCCACCAGCTCGGCGTTGGAGGCAGCGCGGGCGCCGGTGGGGAGCGTAAGGTTGTTCTCGAAGCCGACCCGGCCGTGCCCGCCGAGCAGCGCCGCGGCGGTGACGCAGGCGGCCTCGCGGCGGCCGAAGGCGCACACGCTCCAGGGTTGGAACCGCGGCATGTCCGGGGCGAGAAAGGGCAGAACGTCGCGCGGGATCGCGGTGCGGGTCAGGGCGAACCGCCCGAGCACATAGAGAACCGAAAGTTTGTCGAATGGGATCAGCCCCTGCTTCATCATCGCCCCCAGGCGCTCGGCCTCGTCAGGGTGATAGACGATGATCTGCGGCCAGATCCGCATCTGCTTGAGCTTGCCCAGGAACAGGCCGAAGTCCTCCTCGTCGGTTTTCTCCGGGGCGAGCTCGCGCAGCGCCAGCGACACCGCCTCGGGATTGGTCCTCAGCACCGCCGCCCTCTGCTCGGCGGGCGAATAGCGGCCAAGCGATTCGCTGGTGATCTGCAGCACCAGCCGGTCGCCGACCTCCTCGCAGATCCGCGCGATCACGCTGCGATAGGCCTCGGGGTCGAGGGAGTGCCCGCCGTCCTTGTCGCGCACGTGCAGATGGATCATCGACGCGCCGCGCTCGAGGCATTCGGCGGCGGTGCGGGCGAGCTCGTCGGCGGTGAGCGGCAGCGCCGGATGGTCGGCCTTGGTCTTGCGCCCGCCATTGGGCGCGACCGTCACGATCACCCGTCCTCGCGTTTCAGCAGCCACAGCACGCCGCCTTTCCGCCGCTCTCACGGAGCGCGTAGACTGGGCCGAACCCCCCCGGGCTCGACCCGCTAACGTACACGTCAATGTCGCATATATTGCATCGCACTGCAAATAATAACATGCCGGTCGCGGTCTCCGGCTCGCGGATCGAGATCGTCGACGCCGACGGGCGCCGCTATCTCGACGCGTCGGGCGGCGCGGCCGTCTCGTGCCTCGGCCACGGCCACCCCGACGTGCTCGCCGCCATGCATGAACAGCTCGACGCCCTCGCCTATGCGCACACCGCTTTCTTCACCACCGAAGTCGCCGAACGCCTCGCCGACCGGCTGATCGAGGATGCTCCGGCGGGTCTGAGCCATGTCTATCTCGTAAGCGGCGGCTCGGAGGCGATCGAGGCGGCGCTCAAGATGGCGCGCCAGTATTTTGTCGAGATCGGCGAGCCTGAGCGCCGTCATGTCATCGCCCGGCGGCAAAGCTATCATGGCAATACGCTCGGCGCCCTGGCCGTCGGCGGCAACGCCTGGCGCCGGGCGCAATTCGAGCCGCTTCTGATCAAGACCCATCACATCGACCCCTGCTACGCGTATCGGCTGCGACGCGAGGACGAGAGCAACGCGGATTATGCCGCCAGGGGCGCTCAGGCGCTAGAGGACAGAATTGTCGAGATCGGCCCCGATCGGGTCATGGCTTTCGTCGCCGAGACCGTGGTCGGCGCCACGCTGGGCGCCGTCCCGGCGGTCGGCGACTATTTCAAGCGCATCCGGTCGATCTGCGACCGCTACGGGGTTCTCCTCATTCTCGACGAGGTGATGTGCGGGATGGGGCGAACCGGCACACTTCACGCTTGCGAGCAGGAGGGCGTGGCGCCCGATCTGATGGCCCTCGCCAAGGGCCTCGGCGGCGGCTACCAACCGATCGGCGCGGTCATGCTGTCGAACCGGATCGCCCAGGCGTTCGCCAACGGCTCCGGCGCGTTCCAGCATGGCCACACCTATATGGGCCATCCGATGGCCGCGGCGGCGGCGCTGGCGGTGCAGGACGTCATCCGACGGGATCGGCTGCTCGCCAATGTGGTCAAGATGGGCGCAAGGCTCGAGCGTCGCCTGAACGAGCGCTTCGCCCAACACCCGTTCGTCGGCGACATTCGCGGCCGCGGGCTCTTTTTGGCGCTCGAGCTGGTCAGCGACCGGGCGAGCAAGCGGCCGTTCGATCCGGCCCTGAAACTGCACGCCCGCGTCAAGCGCGAGGCGATGGCGCAGGGCCTCATGGTCTATCCGATGGGAGGCGCGATCGACGGCGTCGAGGGCGACCACATTCTCCTGGCGCCGCCCTTCATTATCGGCCCGTCTGAGGTCGACATGATCGTCGAGCGCCTGGACGCCTCGCTCGAGGCTGCGCTCGCCGGCGTCAGATAGCCGCGCAAAGGCCCCGCGCCCGCCATAGAAAGAGCGCAGTGCTTGCGGAAAGCCGCCGCTTCCGTCGGGACGGGATATTTCTCATTATCCCGCCCGGCGAACGCCGATTCGGCGCCCCAACCGACAGTGGAAAGGATCTGACGACGTGGCGAACCGCTTCCGATGGCTCGCGCTTGGCCTCATGCCCGCCCTGTTCGCAGCCGGCGGCGTCCTCGCCCAGCAAGCGCCGATCGACCTTGCGCCGGCGGCTGCGGCGGAAAAGCCCGCCAAACCGGCAAAGACCGCCGCCGCGGCGACCCTGCCCGCCGCCGAGGCGGTGGCGCGCGCCAACGCCTGGCTCGATGCGATGCGGGTCATGACCGCCGATTTCGTTCAGGTCGGGCCCGACGGACGGCGCTCCGAGGGTGAGCTCAGCGTCGAGCGCCCTGGCCGCATGCGGTTTGAATACACCGAGCCGCCGCGGTTCGAGATCGTCGCCGACGGCCGCAGCGTCGCCGTCATCGACCGCAAGCTCGACACCCAGGACGAGTATTTCATCGCCCAGACGCCGCTCAAGTTTCTTCTCGCCGATCACATCGACATCGCGCGCGACACCCGAGTCCTGAGCGTTGCTGACGAGGGCAATGCGGTCACGATCGAAATCGAGGACCGGGCGGCGCTCGGCGGCACGGCGCATCTGACGCTCGTTTTCGACGCCTCGACCTTCGCGCTGAGGCGATGGACGGTGATCGACGCCCAGGGCTTCCAGACGGTCGTCACCCTGTCCAATCTCGATCTGGCCACCAGGCCCGACCCGGCGTTGTTCCATATCGACGAATTGCCGGCCAACCAGCCGGGCAACCGCCGCAAATGACGATGCGCGGCTTGTGGGAAATTGGCGCGGGCACCTTGCGCTCCCCGCCGCGGCCCCTGCATCTGGCTCTGGCAGTTGCCTGGAGTCGCGCATGACGTTTTCCATCGCCACATGGAACATCAACTCGGTCCGTCTGCGCATCGATCTCGTCACCCGCTACCTCGCCGAGCACCGGCCGGATGTTTTGTGCCTGCAGGAGACGAAATGCCCGGACGCCAATTTTCCTTTCGCCGCGTTCCGGGACGCCGGGTATCCGCATATCGCGATCAACGGGCAGAAGGGCTATCACGGCGTCGCCGTGGTTTCGCGCTTTCCTTTCGCGACCTCGGCCAAGCGCGACTTTTGCGCCAAGGGCGACGCCCGCCACCTCCACGTCGTCCTCGGCGATGAGGCGCAGGGGCTCGAACTCCACAATTTCTACGTGCCGGCAGGCGGCGACGAGCCTGACCCCGAGATCAACGCCAAGTTCGCCCACAAGCTCGCCTTCGTCGACGAGATGGCGGACTGGGGCAGGGACGAGAGGCCGGCGGCGGGCCGGTCGATCCTGGTCGGCGATCTCAACATCGCGCCGCTCGAGCACGACGTCTGGAGCCACAAGGCGCTGCTCAGCGTGGTCAGCCACACCCCGATCGAGGTCGACAAATTGACACGGGCCCAGGCCGCCGGGCCGTGGGTCGACGCGCTGCGCAAATTCGTGCCCGACGATCAGAAGCTCTACACGTGGTGGAGCTATCGCGCGTTCGACTGGTCGAAGACCAACAAGGGGCGGCGCCTCGACCACATCTGGGTCAGCCCGGCGCTCGCCGACGCCGTCAAGTCGATGCGCGTCCTGCGCGACGCCCGCGGCTGGACGCGCCCCTCCGACCATGCGCCGGTGATGGCGGAACTGGCGCTGTAGAGCCTTCCTGTCCCTTCCCCCCGCGTGCGGGGAGCGGGGGATTCTCAGGCGCGCCGGCGCCGATCAGACTGGACTCAAGACCGCCGGCCCGATTACTGGGGGCCGCGGTCAGCTCCGGGAGGATGAATGGCGTGGCGGTGGGTCAATCGGGCGGCGAGCTTGCTCCTCGCGCTGGTCGTACTGGCGACGCTCGGCGGCGGCTACCTCTTCTATCGCGCCATGCCGGCGACTTCCGGCGTCGAGACGCTGCCGGGCCTTTCGGCTGAAGTTCGCGTCTGGCGCGACCACTTCGGCGTTCCGCACATCTTCGCCGCCTCGATGGACGACGCCGCGCGGGCGCTCGGCTACACGCATGCGAGCGAGCGGATGTTCCAGATGGAGATCCTGCGCCGGGTCGGTCAGGGACGGATGGCCGAAATCCAGGGCGCCGAACTTCTCGGCGTCGACAAGTTCATTCGCACCGTCGGCTTCTACCGCGAGGCCGAAACGAGCTTCTCCGCGCTTTCGCCTTGGGCGCAAAAACGCCTCACCGCCTATGCCGACGGCGTCAACGCCTTCCTCGACAGCCACAAGAACGCGCTCCCGCCCGAGTTCCTCCTCGCCGGCGATCATCCCGAACCGTGGAAGCCGGCCGATACGCTCGTCATTGCCAAGCTCGAGGCCTACCAGCTATCGCAGAACTTCAAGCTCAAGCTGCTGCGCGCCCGTCTCCTCCAGAAGCTCGGACCGGATGAGGCGAACTGGCTCTTTCCCACGGCCAAGCCCGGCGAGCCGATCACGACGCTTCCTTCGCTCGGCGACCGGCACGCGGCCGGCGAAAGCGTCGACGACGAGATCGGCGCCTTGACCGGGATCGGCCGCGGCGCGTCGAACGAATGGGTGATCGCCGGATCGCGCACGGAGACCGGAAAGCCGATCCTCGCCAATGATCCGCATCTCGATCTCAGCGCGCCGATCCTCTGGTATCTGGCCCGCATCGTCACGCCCGAAGGGTCGGTCAAGGGCGCGACAATTCCCGGGGCCCCGGTCTTCGTCCTCGGCCAGAACGATTCGATCGCCTGGGGGTTCACGACCGCGGACTCGAACGTCGAGGACCTTTTCGTCGAGACCGTCGATCCGAGCGACCCGGCGAAATATCTCACGCCCGACGGATCCCAGCCGTTCGATACGCGCGAAGAGACGATCCGCGTCAAAGGCGCGGCGGACGTCAAGCTCGCAATTCGAACCACCCGCCACGGTCCCGTGCTGTCGGACGTCAGCGCGGACGTCGCGAGCATCGCCGAGCCTGGAAAGGTCGTCGCCTTCGCATTCACCGGGCTCGGTGAGCGCGATACGACCGGCGAAGCGTTGCTGCGCGTCGACGCAGCGCGAAACTGGAGCGAGTTTCTCGACGCGCTGCGCCTCTACCAGACGCCAACCCAGAACCTGGTCTACGCGGATGTCGCCGGAAATATCGGCTTCTTCAATCCGGGCCTCGTGCCGATGCGAAAATCCGGCGACGGTCTCGCCCCGGTCGACGGCGCGTCTGGCGGCTTCGACTGGACCGGCATGATCCCGTTCGATCAATTGCCTGAGCTCTTTAACCCGGCGATCGGCTTTGCCTTCAACGCCAACAACGCCGATGTTTCCGACGATCATCAGCCCAGTTTCGGGTTCGACTACGAAGAGAATTTCCGCGCCCGCCGCATCCAGCAATTCTTCGATACGATATCGAAGCACAGCCTCGAAACGTCGGCCGCCATGCAGGCCGACCACCTGTCTCTGGACGTCAAGGAGTTGCAGCCGTTCATCGCCATGATCGCGCCGTCCAACGACTGGGCGCGACAGGCCCAGGCGATGTTGTTGAAATGGGACGGCGTGATGACCAAGGACCGCGCCGAGCCGCTGATCTACACCGCTTTCCTGGGCGCGCTGCACAAGATCCTGCTCGAAGACAAAACCGGGTTGCCGATGAACGAGAAAGGCCCGTTCTCCGCAACGACGCTCCTTTCTCTCATCCGCGACCATCCGTCGTGGTGCGGCTCGCCCGGCGCCCCCGATCCGGATTGCCGCAAGGCGCTCGGCCGCGCTCTCGACGACGGGCTCGCGCTCCTCGTCAAGCGCGACGGCAAGGACATGAGCCAATGGGAATGGGGCGCCGAGCACGAGGCGCTGTTGCGCCACCAGGTCTACGCCCATGTCCCGCTCTTTGACCGGCTGTCCGACCTGAGCCTCCCCTCGAGCGGCGGTTTCTACACCCTCGATCGCGGCGGCGGCTACGAGGTCGCAGCCGACATGCCATTCGCGCGCACCCATGGCGGCGGGTTCCGCGGCCTCTACGATCTGGCGGATCCCGCGAAATCCCGCTTCATGATCGCGACCGGCGAATCCGGCCACATCTTCTCGAGCCACTACGGCGACCTCACGCCGCTGTGGAACGACGTCAGATCGATCACGATTGCGGCGACGGAAGACGAACTCAAACAGGCC
>PLUH01000345.1:3493-5682 GCA_003164825.1 Hyphomicrobiales bacterium | reverse complement strand
GTCATGCGATCGAAATCTCCCGTCCCGTCCTGCCCCCGAGGGCCTTAAAACTGCGTTTCTTCGCCCACAAAGGCGCCCAAACCCGATGCGGCGGGGCGAGCGGCCCACTGCCCGGCGCGCGGCACAATCCCATAATTCGCGTGAAGCTACAATGAACGAGCGTGGCCTCGGTTCCCTGGCCGGCGGCTCGGAGAGGCCCGNNGCCGGATAACGTCCGGCGGGGGAAACCCCAGGGAAAGCGCCACAGAAAGCAAACCGCCGGGTCGCGGGCCGCAAGGCTCTTAAGCGTCACGGCAAGGGTGAAAGGGTGCGGTAAGAGCGCACCGCGCGGGCGGCAACGTCGGCGGCACGGCAAGCCCCGCCGGGAGCAAAACCGAATAGGAGCGACGCGCGGCGCTTCAAACGCCGCGGGGCCTTGTCCGTTGGCCTGCCGCTCGGGTTGGTTGCTTGAGGCGCTCGGTGACGGGCGTCCCAGAGGAATGGCCGTCACGTCGGGGCGATGAGCCCCGGCCATACAGAACCCGGCTTACAGGCCGGCTGGCATTGTTTTCGCTTCTCGTTCAAAGTCGATGGAGACGGACCGGGTCTTTGAACGACGCGGCCCCTTCAAGCCGCAGAAAGGCGACGATGCTGCGTGCTGACAAAGTGATTGCCGCCGGCCAGTGGACCGGCGCGCCGGCCGACACGGTGGTGCTCGATTTTGACGAGCGCTATCGCCGGCGCGTGGCCATGACCGGTGTCGGCGGTCTTGCCTTCCTGCTCGATCTCGCAGAAGCCGCGATGCTGCGCGGCGGCGACGGTTTGAGCCTCGAGGACGGGCGCATTGTCGAAGTCGTCGCCGCGCCCGAGCCGCTGGCGGAGATCAGGGCCGCCGACTGGCTCGCTCTGGCCCGCGTCGCCTGGCATCTC
Source organism: Hyphomicrobiales bacterium (assembly GCA_003164825.1). Taxonomy (GTDB): domain Bacteria; phylum Pseudomonadota; class Alphaproteobacteria; order Rhizobiales; family Beijerinckiaceae; genus Roseiarcus. Next base: position 4,773 of record PLUH01000345.1, on the reverse strand, counting down.
GGCAACCGCCATCTGCCGACCGAAATCCTATCGAAGGCGCTGCGCATCCGCCGCGATCCGGTCATCGAGGCGATGGCCAAGGGACTTGGGGCGAGGGTCATCGCGCTCGAGGCGCCGTTCAATCCCGAGGGCGGCGCTTACGTGAAGGCTGATAAGGGACAGGCGGGGCGCCACGATCATGGTCACGATCACGGCCATGGCCACCCCCATGAGCACGATCACGNNGCCATGGCCACGAGCATGGACACGACCGCCACCGAGGGTGACGGGAACTCGCCGTTGCCGCTCCTCATCTGGCTGTCGCCGGGATTCCCGGTCGGCGCCTTCGCCTATTCGCATGGGCTCGAGTGGGCAGTCGAAGCGGGCGACATCGTCGATGCCCGCTCGCTCGAGGCCTGGCTCGCCGACCTGATGGAATTCGGAGCGCTGCGCTCAGACGCTGTTCTGTTTTCGGCCGCCTTTCGCTCCGCGGCGGCGGCCGATTGGCCGGCGCTCATCGAAGCGAACGCTCTCGCGGTCGCCCTCAGCCCGTCGGCCGAGCGGCGCCTCGAGACGACAGCTCAGGGAGCGGCGTTTGTCGCGGCGGCGCGTGCGGCCTGGGATTGCGAGCCCTTGCGGCGCCTCGATCCCGCGCCCGACGGGCGCATCGCCTATCCGATCGCGGTCGCCGCGGCGGCAAGCGGCCACGGCCTGCCGCTTGGAGCCAGCCTCGAGGCTTTCGCCCTCGCCCAGGCCGCCAATCTCGTCTCCGCCGCCTTGCGCCTCGGGCCGATCGGGCAGACGGACGGCCAGAAGATTCTCGCCGCGCTCTTGGCGCCCATTCGCGCTCTGGCGCGCGCGGCTTATGGCGCCAGCCTCGCCGATCTCGGCGGCGCGGCGTTTCGCTCCGACATCGCCGCCATGCGGCACGAGAGCCAGTATTCGAGGCTGTTTCGGTCATGACAGCGCCTGACCAGCCGCCGCGCGCAGCGATCGGCGCGCCGGCCGGTTCGGGCAAGACCGCACTGATGGAGCAGCTTTGCAAGCGCCTGCGGCTTGATGCGATCGTCGCCTTTCTGCGCGCCAAGGGTGGACTTAAGGGCGCTTGAGATCGGCGCGATGGCGGACGCCGTCGTCCGGACGCGACAAAAAGCGACGATTCTGAGACCAATGCCGCCCTTTTTTGCCGCGTCGACGACATAAAGATGGCAAACCTTGGAACTTCGGGGCGTCGCCGTGCGTTGACACCGTGATCGCCGAACGATAGGCGACCCTCGAATGCGCGCCTTACGTCCCTATCG
>PLUH01000345.1:0-3484 GCA_003164825.1 Hyphomicrobiales bacterium | reverse complement strand
CGAGGGCTTCCGCGAGCTCGGCGCGGCGATGGAGGGCGCGACGCGCGGACCCAATCTGCTGAGCCGGGCCGGCCTTGCTTATGTCGAGTTCGCCCTGGAGAATCGCGGTCTTTTTCGCCTGATGTTCGGGCCCGTCCTGGCCGAGCGGGCGAAATACCCGCCGCTTCAGGCCGCGACTGACGGCGTCGAAGCTTTGCTGCTGCGCGGCGTGGCCGAACTCGACCAGAGGCCGCTCGGCGACAATCTCGCGGCCATGGCGGCGTGGGGTCTCGTGCATGGGCTTTCGAATCTGGTCGTCGACGGCTTCATTCCGGCGGCGCGAGCCTCCACTCTGGCGGCGGAGATCCTTGCCGCGACGAGATTGCCTCGGCCGTCGCCCTCGGAGCCGGCCGGTTGACGGCGCTCGTTGCCCGCGGCCACCCGCTTCAATAGGCTGCGGCGATCGGCCCTCACCAAAAAATCCGGATGCCCGAGCCCGTTTACGATCTGGCGATCATCGGCGGCGGAGTGAATGGATGCGGCGTCGCCCGCGACGCCAGCGGACGCGGATTGAGCATTTATCTATGCGAGCAAGGCGACCTCGCGAGCGGCGCCTCCTCGGCCGCCACCAAGCTCATTCATGGCGGCCTGCGCTACCTTGAGTATGGCGAATTCCGCCTGGTGCGCGAGGCGCTGTCCGAACGCGAGACCCTGTGGCGCGTCGCGCCGCATGTCGTGCGGCCGCTGCGCTTCGTTTTGCCGCACCACCAGGGCCTCCGCCCTGCCTGGCTGCTCAGGCTCGGCCTCTTTCTCTATGACCATTTGGGCGAGAGAAAGCTCCTCCCGCCGACCGCAACGCTCGATCTGACGCGCGATCCGGCCGGAGCGCCGTTGAAGCGCGGCGCCTTTAGCGTCGGATTTGAATATTCGGACTGCTGGGTCGACGACGCCCGCCTCGTCGTTCTCAATGCGCTCGACGCCCATCTCGCCGGGGCGCGAATCGAGACGCGGACAAAAGCGCTCGCCGCCGAGCGCGCCGACGGGCGCTGGCGCGTGACCGTCATCGACCAGCGCGACGGAACGGCGCGAACGATCCAGGCCTTGGCGCTCGTCAACGCCGCCGGGCCGTGGGTGGAAGACGTGCTCGCTCGCTTGCCGGCGCGGCCCTCCCGCGACCGTCTCAGGCTGGTGCAAGGCTCGCATATCGTCACCCGCAAGCTGTTCGATCATCAGCGCGCCTACATCTTTCAGAACGCCGACAAGCGGGTGCTGTTCGCAATTCCGTACGAGGGCGATTTCACCCTGATCGGCGCGACCGAACTGGATTACGCCGGCGATCCGTCGAAGGCCGCCGCCTCCGAGACGGAGATTGAATATCTGTGCGCGGCGGCGAGCGAGTATTTCGCCCGCCCGGTCACCACGGCGGACGTCGTCTGGACCTTCTCTGGCGTCCGGCCGCTCTATGACGACGGCGCAAGCGCGGCGACCGCGGCGACGCGCGATTATGTGCTCGAGCTCGACGACAACGGCCCGCCGCTGGTGTCGATTTTCGGCGGCAAGATCACGACCTATCGCAGGCTCGCGGAGCACGTTCTGGACAAGCTCGAGCCGGCCCTTCCCCTGATTGCGCTGAGGCGCGGCTGGACCGCCGCCGCGCCCCTGCCGGGCGGGGCGTTCCCGGCCATGGAAGTCGAGGCGCGAGTGGAAGCGCTGCGGCTTCGCTATCCATTTCTCGCGGACGGCGAAGCGCGGCGCCTGACCCGCGCGTATGGCCTTCGCGCCAGCGAGATCCTCGGCGAGGCGAGCGAGCGTCGGGCGCTCGGGCGCGACTTCGGCGCGGATTTAAGCGAACGCGAGGTCGACTACCTGATGCGGGTCGAATGGGCCGAAAGCGCCGAGGATATCGCATGGCGCCGGACCAAGCTCGGGCTGCGCTTNNGCGTCAGCGCGCAAAGGACGCCGGCGTGATCCTGGTCATCGATCAGGGGACGACCTCGACCCGCTCGATCGTGTTCGGTCTCGACGCCGCGCCGGTCGCCAGCGCCCAGGCCGAGTTTCAGCAGCTCTACCCCCGGCCGGGCTGGGTCGAGCACGATCCGGAAACGCTGTGGCGAACGACGCTCTCAACCGCGCGCGAGGCCCTCAAGCGCGCCGCCTGCGAGGCGAGTGATCTGGCGGCGATCGGGGTCGCCAATCAGCGCGAGACCGCGCTGATCTGGGAGCGCGCGACGGGTAAGCCGATCGCCAACGCGATCGTGTGGCAGGACCGCCGCACGGCCGAGGCCTGCGCTGGCCTGAAGGCGGAAGGCGCGGAGCCGCAGGTGACGGCGGCGACCGGCCTTGTTATCGACCCCTATTTTTCGGCCACCAAGATCGCCTGGCTCCTCGACAATGTCGCGGGCGCGCGGGCGGCGGCCGAGCGCGGCGAGCTCGCCTTCGGCACCGTCGATACGTTCCTTGCTTGGCGCCTGACGAACGGCGCCGTCCACGCGACCGACGCCACCAACGCCTCGCGCACGCTGCTCTACGACATCCGCAACGGCGCCTGGGACGGCGACATGCTGCGGCTCTTCCGCGTGCCGCGCGCGCTCCTGCCCGAAGTCAGAGACACGGCGGCCGAGTATGGCGCGAGCGCGCCCGAGCACCTGGGCGGTTCGGTCCCGATCCGGGCGCTCGTCGGCGATCAGCAGAGCGCGCTGATCGGCCAGGCCTGCGTTCAGCCCGGCATGGTCAAGGCGACCTACGGCACCGGCGCGTTCCTCCTGCTCAACACCGGCGCGACGCCCGCGCCGTCGCGCAATCGCCTCCTGACCACCGTCGCCTACCAGTGGCGAGGCAAGCGGACTTATGCGCTCGAGGGCTCGATCTTCTCGGCCGGGGCGACGGTGCAATGGCTGCGCGACGGCCTTGAGATCATCGGCTCTGCGCCGGAAGCGGGCGAGCGCGCGGCGCGTGTCGCCTCGACCGACGGCGTCTATCTCGCGCCCGCCTTCGCCGGCCTCGGCGCGCCCTATTGGAGCTCGGACGCCCGCGCCCTGATCTGCGGGATGACTCGCGGGACGTCGCGCGACGTCATCGCGCGCGCGGCGCTGGAGAGCGTCGGCTACCAGACCCGCGACCTCGTCGAGGCGATGACCGCCGACGCCGGGGCCACGATCGGGGTCATCCGCGTCGACGGCGGCATGGCGGCCAGCGACTGGACGATGCAGTTCGTGAGCGACATGCTCGGCGTCCCGGTCGACCGCCCGGCCAATCTCGAATCGACCGCGCTCGGCGCGGCCTTCGCCGCCGGCTGGCAGGCCGGCGTCATGCCCGGCCCGGAGTCGTTCGCCGACCGCCGGCGCCGCCGCGATCGGGTCTTCGCCCCGGCCATGGACGATGCGACCCGCGGGGCGCTCTACCGGGGTTGGCGGGAGGCGGTGCGGCGGGCGCTGTGACGGGGCCGCCTCGGGTGAGTTTGCTGCCTGGCGAAAGCGGCGATTGGGGCGAAATCCGGAAACCATGC
>PLUH01000286.1:394-13119 GCA_003164825.1 Hyphomicrobiales bacterium | reverse complement strand
GTATCGCAAATCAATGTGAACTATCGCGCGAGCCCGCTGAGCCAGGGCAGGGCGGGCCATGTTCACGCCGGCGACCGGATGCCGTGGGTGGCCGTCGACGGAGTCGACAATTACGACGCGCTCGCGAAGACGGTCTGGCAGGCGCAGGTCTATGGCGAAGCGCGTCCCGAGCTCGTCGCCTGGTGCGCGGATCAGAAACTGCCCCTGCAGACCTTCGCTTGGGCGTCGCCCTACGCGCGCGCTGGACTGGCTCAGAACGCGCTCTATCTTCTGCGGCCGGACACTTACGTCGGACTCGCCGACGAGAGCGGCTCAGCTGAAGCGCTCCGTAGCTATTTGCGCGAAGGCCCGATCTCGCATTGAGGCCGATGCGGCTGTTGCCGCACGGGCCGCAATGCCCCGCGCCGACGCCTTTCGAGCATGCAGCCGCGGCCTATAGACCCTTCGGCGACGCCGACATTGGAAATCGCCGGCTCGACACGAAGGGATGCGCCAGCCGGCCGGTCGCAAGCCCGTGGGTCAGCGGCGCCGGGCGGCCGGGGTTGAGCGGCTTCAGGTTGAAAGGCTTGCGCGACGGGCGGCGTGCGGGCAGAGTGCGGCAGAGAGTCGGGCTGCTCCGGGACGGCCCGCCGATTCGCGAGGGCGGGCGAGAATGCGAATTGTCTTCCTGATCGGGATGCTCGCAGCCCTCAGCGGCTGCGGGAGCTATCGCGACGTCACTTTCATCTATTATCCCAATGCGCCGCCCAGCGCCACGTTCCCCCCACGATACCAATTCGACGCCCTGGCGAGTCAGGAATGCGGAAAATACGGTATGAAGGCGGTGCATATTTGGGACAGCATCTGGGATTTTGACCGCGTCCGGGTTAATTACAGTTGCGTCCCGTGATCGGCGCCATCTGGCGTCGGGCTGACCGGAAGGCCGGCGTTTAGCGCCTGCCGCCGAAGTTATAGGTCAGGTAGATCGGCGACCAGCTCGGCGGCGCGGGGTAGGGCGCGGCCGCGGCGATCGCCGCCATCACCGCCATGTCGAGGTTCGGCGACCCGCTCGAACTGACCAGCTTCCGGCCGACCAGGTTGCCGCCCTCATCGACGTAGAAATCGACCACCCCGTGCTTGTTGGCGGTGTCGAGGTGGAGCTCCGGGGTTTCGCGCAAATGCGACTTGATCATCCCGTAGACGACCGTGAGATATCGTGATTCGGCGTTGCCGTTCGCGATCGGGGAATGCTCGACCTCGCGCGCGAACTTGTACTGCGGCAAGTCCTCCATCGTCGGCAGCGCCTCTCCGACCGGCGCCTTGGCCGGGGGCGCAGGGGCGGCCGGGGCGGCGGCCTCGGCAGCGTCGTTCTTCGGCTGCGGGTTCATGTCGGCCGGCAATTCGCCCTCCGGCGCCGGCGTCAGATCGTGCGCCGGGGGCGTGTTCTGCGCCTTTTGCTCCTCGGCCGGCGCGGGCGCCGGCGCCTGCGTTTCACTCTTCGGCGGCGCGCCCGGGGTCGGTGGCGGGGGGGCCTGGGCGGCCGGCGCCTCGGTCGTCTTGTCCGGCGACTCGCGGTTGACCTTCTCCTTGGTCTCCGGAGCCGGCGCGTCGTACGCAGGCTTCTCCTCGAACGGCTTCGGCGGCGGCTTGGGCTTGTCTTCAGCCTGTTTCGGCTTGGGAGGCGGCGGTGGCGGCGGCTGCTCGACGACCACTTCGACCGGGATTTCCTGCACGGCGGTCGGAGTCGNNCACGGCCGCGGCGATGAGCGCGATCGCCAGGCCTCTGCGCTCGGCCGGGGTCGGCGCCGCCTCGGGCGCCGACAGGCGCTCGACCGGCTCGGCCGTAAAATCGGCCTCGGACATCGACGTAATGGCCAGCGCAGGACTCCTGTCGCGGATGCGCGACGCCTTTCCTTGGCTGAATCGTTCGCGCCGGGTCAATGGCCCTGTAGTCACTTTGCCGCGGGCGCACGCTTGGCGTATGGCGTCCGCTAATGAACCGAGCGAATGATGAGCGGGGCGAGGCGGGCTTGAGCCTAGTCGCCGAATTGGGCGCAGACGCGGCGGCGGCGCGGGCGCCGCGCGCGCTCGTCTTCGATTCGGGACTTGGCGGCCTTTCGGTGCTGGCCGAAGTCCGGCGGCTCAGGCCGGACGTCGAGATTGTCTACGCCGCGGACGACGCGGCCTTTCCCTACGGCCGGCTTGGCGAGGCGGCGCTTGTCGCCCGGGTTGAGACGGTGATGGCGCGCCTCATCCGCGAAGCCGAGCCCGACGTCGTCGTTATCGCCTGCAGCACCGCCTCGACCCTCGCCCTCCCGCCGCTCAGGGCCGCCTATCCGCGCCTGCCGTTCGTCGGCACCGTGCCGGCGATCAAGCCGGCGGCGGCGGCGTCACGATCGGGCCTGATCAGCGTGCTGGCGACCCGCGGCACCGTGGCGCGCGATTATACCCATGCCCTGGTGCGCGATCACGCCGCCGGCTGCGAAGTCACGCTGGTCGGCTCGTCGCTCCTTGCCGTGATCGCCGAACGCGTCATGCGCGGCGAGGCGGTCGAGGATTCGCAGATCGCGCGCGAAATCGCGCCATGTTTCGTCGAGCGCGAGGTCCGGCGCACCGACCATGTCGTGCTCGCCTGCACCCACTTTCCGCTCATCGTCGATCGGCTCGAGCGGCTCTCGCCCTGGCCGGTCAGCTTCGTCGATCCGGCGCCGGCGATCGCGCGCCGCCTCGACGCGCTGATCGGCGCGGCAAGGCCGGGGCCGCCGCCGGCGCACGGCGGAGCGGCGATCTTCACCAGCGGCGAAGCGCCGCAGCCGGCGGTGCAAAAGACCTTGCGTCGTTACGGGTTGACGTTTACGCCGACCGCGATCATCGGCTCGGCTCCGGCCTGATCGCCAAGAAAATCCAGGACTCGGAGAGGCCGCCCATGCGCACATCGGTCGGACAGCCCGTTCGCCTCAGCGATTACCGTCCGCCCGACTACCTCATCGACCTCGTCGAGCTCGATGTGTCGCTCGACATCCATGCGACCCGCGTCGTCTCGACCTTGTCGCTGCGGCCTAATCCGGCCGGCCGGGAGGGCGCCGCGCTTGCCCTCGACGGCGACGAGCTCCTGTTCATTTCCGCCAGATTGGACGGCGCGCCGCTCGACGACGCCGATTTCGAGGCGAGCCCGTCGCAGTTTTTGCTGCCTCGGCCGCCGCAGCGCCCGTTCAAGCTCAAGATCGAGACCCGCCTCGATCCGGCGGCCAACACCAAACTGATGGGTCTCTATCGCACCGGCTCGGCCTATTGCACCCAGTGCGAGGCCGAGGGCTTCCGGCGCATCACATATTTCCTCGACCGGCCGGACGTGCTCTCGGCCTATCGGGTGCGGCTCGAGGCGGATCGGGCCGAGGCGCCGGTCCTGCTTTCCAACGGCAATCTCGAAGCCGCGGGCGAGGCCGACATTCCCGGCCGCCACTACGCCATCTGGCGCGATCCGCACAAGAAGCCGTGCTACCTCTTCGCGCTGGTCGCCGGCGATCTCGGCCATATCCACGATTCGTTCGTCACCGCGTCCGGCCGCAAGGTCGCGCTCGCGATCTACGTCGAACACGGTCGCGAGGAGCGCGCCCACTATGCGATGGGCGCGCTCAAGCGATCGATGGCCTGGGATGAGCAGGCTTATGGGCGCGAATACGATCTCGATGTGTTCAACATCGTCGCCGTCTCCGATTTCAATATGGGCGCGATGGAGAACAAGGGCCTCAACGTCTTCAACGACAAATACGTGCTCGCGTCGCCGGAGACGGCGACCGACGACGATTACGCGAGCATCGAGGGGGTCATCGCGCACGAGTATTTTCACAACTGGACCGGCAATCGGGTGACCTGCCGGGACTGGTTCCAGCTGTGCCTCAAAGAGGGACTGACCGTATTCCGCGATCAGGAATTTTCGGGCGACATGCGCTCGGCGCCGGTCGAGCGCATCGGCGACGTTCGCACCCTGCGTGCGGCGCAGTTCCCTGAGGACGCCGGTCCGCTGGCGCACAACGTCCGACCCGAGGTCTATCACGAGATCAGCAACTTCTACACCGCGACCGTTTACCAGAAAGGCGCCGAGGTCATCCGGATGCTCAAGCGCCTGATTGGCGCGCAGGCGTTCCGCGCCGGGATGGACCTTTACTTCGCCCGCTTCGACGGCCATGCGGCGACGGTCGAGGACTTCATCGGCTGTTTCGAGACCGTTTCCGGCCGCGATCTGGCCCTGTTCATGCGCTGGTACAGCCAGGCCGGCACGCCGAAGGTCACGGTTCGCAGCGCTTACGACGCCGTCGCCAAGACCTACCGGCTCGACCTCGCCCAGTCGCTCGCGCCGACGCCGGGAGAAGCCGTCAAGCTGCCGGCGACGATGCCGCTCGCGCTTGGCCTGGTCGGTCCCAATGGCGGCGACCTGGCGCTCGCGTCGCCGGACGCGAGCGCCGGCGAGCTCGCGAGCGGCGTATTCGAACTCAAGGACGCGCGGCGGTCGATCGTCTTTCGCGACGTGCCTCAGCGGCCCACGTTATCGTTCTTGCGCGGCTTCTCGGCGCCGGTGCGGGTGGAGGACGACCTGACCGAGGAGGATTTGATCGTCCTCTCGCGGCATGACAGCGACAATTTTAACCGCTGGCAATCGCTCCAGAGCCTGGCGACGCGGATCCTCATCCGCGGCGTGAGCGCCATTCGCGCCGGCCGCGCGCCCGAGCGTGACGGGGCGCTGGCGGCCGCCTTCGGCGCGCTGATCGAGGACGCCCGCAANNAACGCGGATGCTGATCGAGGACGCCCGCGCCCGCCGCATCGATCACGCCTTCGCCGCCTTGGCGATGAGCCTGCCGACGGAAGCCGACATCGCGCGCGAGATCGGCCACGACGTCGATCCGGACGCGATCTACGTCGCCCGCAAGACCATGCGCGGCGCGCTCGGGCGCGCGCATGCCGGCGCGCTCGCCGCCCTGCACGCCGAGCTCGCCGATTCCTCGCCGTTCAGCCCCGACGCCGCCGCCGCCGGCCGCCGCGCGCTCCGCAACGTCGCCCTCAGCCTGTTCGTCGACGGCGACGTGATCGAGGGACTGGAGCTCGCCCACCGCCAGCTCGCCGACGCCGACAACATGACCGAACGCCTCGGCGCGCTGACGGCGATCGCCCTCAAGCCGGACGACGCGCGCGAGCATGCGCTCGACGCCTTCGGCCGGCGTTTTGCAATGGAGCCGCTCATTCTCGACAAATGGTTCGCGCTCCAAGCGCTCATTCCCGAGCGCGAGACGCTGGAGAGGGTGCGCGGGCTGATGAATCACCGCGGCTTCTCGCTCGCCAATCCCAACCGCGTGCGGGCGCTGATCGGCGGGTTCACCGCCAATCAGACGCAGTTCAATCGCCCTGACGGCGCAGGCTTTGCGCTGCTCGAAGAGGTGGTGGTGTTTCTCGACCCGACCAATCCGCAGATCTCAGCCCGGCTTTTGACCGCGATGCGGTCGTGGCGGTCGCTCGAGGGGGGCCGCCGCGGCCATGCCGAAGCGATGCTGAGGCGCATCGCCGCCCAACCCTCGCTGTCGCCGGATGTGCGCGACATCGTGACCCGGAGTTTGGGCTGAGGACGGGAGTCGGCGGTCGACGGACCCTGCGCGCGTCTCATTGTCGTCCGGCGCCGACTGCCGATTCTCTTGCAGCCGTCGTTCGGCCACATTTTTTCCGCCAGCCGGCTGTCAAGGGTCTGGACAAAGATTCGCACAAGGATTCTTATCGTAGTGATTCGGGCGTAAAGGCGGCTGCCCGAGTGTAATTTGTGGCGAAGTCTGGGAAGGGCGATGACGCGTGTAAGCGCGGCAAACGGGGGCGCTTGTCCGGAAGGGCCAGCCCAAGGCTTGAGCGGGGAGGCGGCGCTTCGCTTCGCTCTGGCGTGCGCGCGCCGCCCGATCGAGGCGCTCGAACGGGCGCATCGGCGTTTCCCCGCCGCGACGGTTCGCTGGCGGGTGATTCCGCTGGCGGCTTTGGTCGGGGCGGCGGTCGCGATCGTTGCAATCGTCGCCTTGACGCTCCAGCATTTGGCGCTCGAGCGGGATCTCGCGCTCGGCGCCGCCCAGCGCGAGGTCGCCATGAGGGCGACGCTTCTCGCCCAGCGGCTCGACGCGGCGCTGGCCGCCGAACCGCTAGCGTCAGACGCCGAAATCTTTCGCCGCGTCCTCGACGCCCATCCCGAGGAGCGGTTCGCCAAATCGATCCTCATCGACCGCAACGGGCGTCTGGTCGAATACGGCCAGACCCATCCCGCCGCCAATTCGCCGCTCGCGACCCTCGTGGGCGGCCCGAAGGCTGCCGCCGCGGGCGACGATTGGGGCGGCGTGATTCGCTACAAAACCGGAGACGACGAGGAATTTGCCGCCGTGCGGGCTCTGTCGAGGACCCCGGCGTGGGTCGCCTTCGCCTCGCCGGTCGATCTCCATCTCGCTGCTTGGCGCCGAACGGGGCTGGTGACCATCTGCCTGCTGGCCTCGACCGTCGCGCTGATGATCGCGGCGGCATGCTTCTACGCCGTTGACGACAGAAGCAAGCGCAGGCGCATTCGCGAGGAGCGCGCGCGGCGCGCCCGCTTCGATTTGGCGCTCAATCGCGGACGTTGCGGCCTATGGACGTGGGATTTGGAGAGCGGCCGCATCCATTGGTCGGCTTCGATGTTCGATCTTCTGGAACTCGCGGAGCGGCCCAGCCACTGGACGATCGCCGACCTGCAACGCCTCGTGCACCCTGACGACGCGGCCCTGGAGACGATTGCGCGAATGGGGGCCGAGCGGCGCCGCGAGTGCATCGATATCGAGTTCCGCATGCGGGCGGCGGATGGACGCTGGGTGTGGCTGCGCAAGCGCGCCGATATTGTCGAGGATGAGGAGACCGGCGCGACGAGCCTCATCGGCATCGCCTTCGATGTCACCGAGCGCAAGCAGGAAGCCGAGCTGTCGGCGACCGCCGACCAGCGCCTGCGCGACGCGATCGAGGCGATTTCCGAGGCCTTCGTCCTCTGGGATTCGGGCAACCGGCTGGTGCTGTGCAACTCGAAATATCAAAGCCTGCGCGATCAGGCCGAGGAGTCCGGGCGGCCCGGCGCGCGACGCGACCCGCTCGCCGCGCCGGGCGAAGCCCCCGTCATCGCCCGTGAGGCCTTGGGCGCCGCGGGCGACGGCGCCTCTACCGGTCGATCGCGCACCTACGAGGCGCGCCTCGCCGACGGGCGCTGGCTTCAGGTCAACGAGCGCCGGACCCGCGACGGCGGCTATGTCTCGGTCGGCGCCGACATCACCGCGCTGAAGGAACATGAGCAACAACTCATCAGTTCCGAACGGCTGCTGCTGACCACCGTCGCTCAACTCAAACAGTCGCGGCGATCGCTCGAGGAGCAGGCCCAGCAGCTTGCCGATCTCGCCGAACGCTATCACGAGCAGAAATCGCGGGCCGAGGCCGCCAATCGCGCCAAGGCGGAGTTCCTCGCCAACATGAGCCACGAGTTGCGCACGCCGCTGAACGCCATCATCGGCTTCTCGCAGCTGATGGGAAGCCAGACCTTCGGGCCGCTGGGATCGGCAAAGTACCGCGAGTATTGCGCCCATATTCTCGCCGGCGGGGAATACCTCCTGCATGTGGTCAGCGACGTTCTCGACATGGCGCGACTCGAGGCAGGCCGCGAGCGCCTGTCTTACGCGCGCTTCCGCGCCGAGCAGGCGGTGAGCCGGGCGGTGCTCGACATCGCGCCGACGGCGCGCGAGAAGCGCATCGCGGTCAGGGTCGAGGTCGGCCCGGATGTGACGGTCGAAGCGGACTCTCTGGCGGTCGAGCGGATCCTCACCACGCTCATGCGCAATGCGGTGAAATTCGCGCCCGAGGGCGGCGAAATCTCGATCGGCGCCGTAACGGTCGCCGAGCTGGTCCATTTCATCGTCGAGGATAATGGCCCGGGCATCACCGCCGAGGATGTCGCGCGCCTGGGCCGGCCCTTCGAGCAGGGCGACGTCGTCATGGCCAACGGCATGAAGGGATCGGGGCTGGGCCTGGCGATCGCCAATTCGCTGGTCGAACTGCATGGCGGAACGCTGCGTCTCCAGTCGCGGCCGGGCGAGGGCGCGGCAGCGGTCGTCACCCTGCCGAGGGTCCAGCGGGGCTTACGCGCGATCGCGATGGCCCGCGTGGCGTGAGNNATCGGCGACGACATTTTGCCGCCCAACGATCACTCTATCTCCACGCCAGCGCTGTTTTTTGCGACTGCGCCACACGCGAGAAACATACACCGCCGCGCCCGTCCGCGCTGTGACGCCGCTCACTGCCGCCGCGGCAGCGCTGTCCTAGAGTCGGGTGTTCCGGACGGCGGTGGGCTTGTCCGGGCCCTCGGGGGAGCGCGTCAAGAGCCTGAACTTCGGCCATCGGCGTGAGATGGGATCGAGCGGCAGCGTCGGTCATCACAGTTCCAATGGACGGCGACGGTGCTCGATCGGGACGCGGTCCGACCGATGGTGGTCACGGAGGATTGGAGCGATGGGTAATGTACATCAGTTGCGGACCCCTGGGCGGCGCGCGTTCGAAGAGGACGAGCCCTTCACGGAAGCGGCGGAGCCGTCAGGCTTGCACAGCTTGGCGCGAGGTCAGGAGGATGCAACCAGTGTTTTTGGCGGTTCCGCGGCGGGCGCCGATCCGTTGGCGAGCGGGCTGACGGTCGAGGCGACGGTGAAATGGTTCAACGCCGAGAAGGGGTATGGCTTCGTCGAGCTGACGAGCGGCCGAGGCGACGCGTTCGTGCATCTCAAGACCTTGCGCCAGATCGGACGCGAAACGCTGCCCTCGGGCGCGAAGCTTCGCGCCGTCGTCCGGTCCGGCTCGCGAGGCGCGCAGGTGGTGCGGGTGATCGAGGTCGACACGACGAGCGCCGTCGAACGGCCGGAGCGGCCGCCGCGACGGTCGACCCCGGACGCATCGACCGCCGTTGATTTGACCGGGAAGGTCAAGTGGTTTGACGGTTCGCGCGGCTTTGGCTTCGTCGCAAGCGACGACTTCGGCAAGGACGTGTTCGTCCACAGCTCGATTCTCGGCGCCGCCGGCGTCGCCAGCCTCGCCGAAGGTCAGGCGGTCGCGATGCGCGTCGTCGAGACGCCGAAGGGCCGGGAGGCGATCGCGATCACCCTCTAGCGGCGGGCGCCGCTTCAGCGCCCGTCCCGTGCGGCGAGAAAGCAAAACCGAGGGCCCCAATTCGGGGCCCTTTTTCCGCTGGCGGGAGCTCAAATCTCGAATTCGACGCCGATCTCCATGATCTGGGAGCCGGGGATCTTGAAGAACGCTCCGGGGCGCTGGGCGTTGTGATGCAGAAAGGCGAACAGCGCCTCGCGCCACCGCGGCAGGCCGGGGCGCCGCCCGGATGGAATGATCGTCTCGTGCCCGGTATAGTAGATCGCGCGGGTGAGATCGAATGTCTCGATCCTGCCGGTCGCCATCGCCTCGGCAATTCGCTCGGGGATGTTTGGCTCCTCCATGAAGCCGAAACGCAACTCGAGGCGGGTTATGCCCTCGGCGATCGGCGCGACCACGAATCGATCATGGTCCGGCGCGCGCGGCGCCTCCGTCATGTTGGCTGCGACCAGCAACACCTGTTCGTGCAGGACATGGTTGCAATTGACGTTGTGCGATAGCGCGAGCGGCACGCCTTTGGACATTCGCCCGAGCACGATTGCGGTTCCAGGAATGCGAAGCGGCGGATCGCGGCGCAGGCGGGCGATGAACTGAGAACTCCGCTCGCGAATCTCGAGCCGCACCGTGTCCATGACCTCCTCGCCCTTGCGCCACGTCAGCATGAGGAACGAGATGACCAAGGCGATGAGCAAGGGGAACCAGCCGCCGTCGAAGAGCTTGGTCGAGGTCGAAGCGAAGAACAGAAGGTCGAGGGCGAGCAGGCTGCCGTTGACCGTGTAGACGACCCACGGATTGTGCTTCCAATGGAGGGCCACGAAAGTGGCCAACAGCGTCGTGATCACCATCAACAGCGAGACGGCGATGCCGAACGCGCCGGCGAGAGCGTCCGAAGAGCGAAAGCCGATGACTGCGGTCAGGGTGCCGAGGGCGAGCGCCCAGTTGACGAAGGGGACATAGATCTGGCCGATCTCGCGACCTTCGGTATGGACGACTCTCATACGCGGCAGAAATCCAAGAGAGATCGCCTGCTGGGTCATCGAATAGGCGCCGGAAATGATCGATTGCGAGGCGATGACGGTCGCCACGGTCGCCAGGATGATGAGCGGGATATGAGCCCATTGCGGGGCGAGAGCGTAGAAAGGGCTGTCGAGGACATCAGGCGAGTTGGGCTCGGCAAGCAGCAGGCCGCCCTGCCCGAAATAATTGAGGGTCAGCGCCGGGAGCGCCACGCCGAACCAGGCGACGCGGATCGGCAGGGGGCCGAAATGGCCCATGTCGGCGTAGAACGCCTCGCCCCCGGTCACGGCCAGAAAAGCGCCGCCGATCACCACCAGAGCCAGCGGCCCGGCATGCCAGAGATAGGTGATGGCCGCCAGCGGACTGAGCGCGGCGAGCACCGCGGGCGATCGCACGATTCCGATCACGCCGAGCGCGCCGGCGATGATGAACCAGACCAGCATCACCGGCCCGAATATGCCGCCGATGAACGATGTGCCGTTGCGCTGGATGAGAAACAGGATGCCGAGGATGACGACGGTCAGTGGGACGACCGCGCGATCCAGTTGCGGAGCATAGATCTTGAGGCCCTCGATCGCGCTCAAGACCGAAATCGCCGGCGTGATCGTGCCGTCGCCGTAGAGCAGGGTCGCGCCGATCAGGCCGATGACGACCATCGCCGCGCGCCAGCGGTTTCGCTTGGCGCGGCGCGGGCTGACCAGCGCCAGCAGCGCCAGGATGCCGCCCTCGCCGTGATTGTCGGCGCGCATGATGAGGATCGCGTATTTGAACGAGATGACGATGATCAGCGACCAGAAGATCAGCGACACGATGCCGAGAACGGCTTCCGGCGTGACCTGTCCGGTGGGACTGGCGGACTTCGCCGCGACGTTGAGGGTATAGAGCGGGCTCGTGCCGATGTCGCCGAAAACGACGCCCATGCAGGCGAGCGCGGCCGGCGCCAACGGTCGCGCCGTTCTTTTCCCGGGCGCCTCCAGCGGCGGCGCGCCGACCTTCGCGGTTGCGGTCATCGAGCGGCCTCTCGCCCAGCGCTTTGCAGGTGAACGGTAGCGCAGGGGGAAGGAAGCGTAAACCGCCTACGAGGCTAAGGGCGCATCGGCTCGGCGCTAAACGTGCCCGCCCTTGGCCTTCGCCGACACGTCGACCAATTTCAAGACGTCGTCCCCAGCCTTTCCAAGCGCCTCCGCCGCCGTCGCGAGCGCGAGGGTGAGCTGGCGGTTGAGGCTGAAGGCCGGCGGCCCCACTATGCAACTCCACGCCGCGGCGTCCTGGACGCTCGCCCGCGCTTTGGTGTCGGCGTAGTCGATCATCGCGCAATAGCAGATGATGGTGTGGTCGCAGATGAGATCAAAGCGCACTTCCGCCTGAGCAGCCGATGGCAAAATGATCTCGGCGCTGGGTAGTGTAGAATATTGAAACCCTGGCGGCGCGTCGAGCGGCGCGTAGGGGACGACGTCGAGGACGTAATTCATGAGCCGGCACGTCGCCACTGTCGCCGCGTAGGCCGCGGTCCACGCGAGATCGCCGGTACGAGGGGAGGCGAACAGGCACGCGCTCGCCCTTGCGCCCATCAGCTTTCCGACATCGAAGCTCAGATAGGTGGCGACCGCCGATCCGAGGCTGTGCCCGCAGATGGTGACAGTCGCTTGGCCGACCACGCTCGCGATGCCGTCCGCGGCCTTGGCGCCGATCTGGACGCCGTCCAGGCCGAAAAGTATCATAGAGTCGTAGACGCTCCAGAAGCCCTGCTCGACTTTCGCACCCGGCGACGAGGGGGCGTCGCGCAGAAAGAAATCGGCGTCGATGACCCATTCGGCGAAGCCGTTCGTCCCGCGTATCGCCGCGACGTAGCGAGTGGGGTCGGCATGATTGCGCGCCAGATACCCGTAGAACACCAGAGGACCGAGTTGCAGCGCTTTCGGGTCGTTCGGACCCAAACTGCTCATGTCGGGCAGGATGGAGTCGCGGGCGATCAGATGGCCGACGATGTCCCAGCCCGCGGCGGTGACCCTTGCTCCATCACCCGGTGTGACGGACTGCGGCGCATACATCCCCTCCGCGAATGCGACGAGATAGCCAAAGTCCACGGCTTCCGGATTCGTGATTGGCATTGTCATATCCTCCCTCCCATCAAGTCCGATCGCCGGCCGCGGCGTCAAAAGGGCCAGCGGGGGCCCACTATACGCTTGGGTTGTCCGTTCTCGTCGACTCGAAAGCTGGCGTCACCCTGCGTCCCCGCTCTCGCGCAGCGCCTTGGCGAGGGCGACATAGTTGATCTTGCCGGAGCCGAGCAGCGGGATCGCGTCGAGCGCGACGACCGACGACGGGCACATGATTTCGGACGAGCCCTTCATCTTCATCCAGGTCTGAACCTCAGCCCGGGTCGCGCCCGGCTTCGTCATCGCCAGGATCACGCGCTCGCCCCGCTTGGGATCGGGCGCCGCGACCGCCGCCGCGATATGGTCGGGCCAGAGGTTGACGACCAGGTCCTCGATCGAGGCGAGCGACACGGTTTCGCCCGCGATCTTGGCGAAGCGCTTGG
>PLUH01000286.1:234-360 GCA_003164825.1 Hyphomicrobiales bacterium | reverse complement strand
TCGAGGCGCGGCTCGACGAACGGCAGGAGCCTGCCGACTGTCCCGATTCTGTGGAACGCCGGCGAGTTGACTGCGAGCACCGGCGAAGCCTCGGTGACGCCATAGCCCTCGAGACGTTGAACGCGG
>PLUH01000286.1:0-184 GCA_003164825.1 Hyphomicrobiales bacterium | reverse complement strand
TTGCTGCGACGCGTTGTTCTGCCGGAGGGTCATGCCCGTTTGCGGGCTGATGAGCCTGGTGGTCTCGCCGCTGTTGAGGTAGCGATAGCCGATGTCGAGCGTCGTGCTCGGATTGAGCTGGAAGCCAAACCCGGCCGACAGCGCCCAGGCGAAACTGTAAGTGGTAGAGCTGATCGACCGGCTC
>PLUH01000204.1 GCA_003164825.1 Hyphomicrobiales bacterium | reverse complement strand
ACGCAGGTGTCGAAGAAGACGTTCTTCAGCAGCTGCTCGGTCAAGAGCGGCTTCTTCAATTCCTGCGCCAGGCCGCGATAGCGGCCCCAGTGATAGGGTGCGGCCCCGCCGCCATGCGGAATGACGAACCTGAGCGTCGGGAAATCCTTGAACAGGTCGCCCTGGATGAACTGCATCACCGCGGTCGTGTCGGCGTTGATGTAATGGGCGCCGGTGGTGTGGAAGCAGGGGTTGCAGCTGGTCGAGACATGGACCATCGCCGGGATGTCCCACTCGACCATTTTCTCGTAGATCGGATACCACCAGCGGTCGGTCAGTGGCGGGCTCGTCCACCAGCCGCCGGACGGATCGGGATTGAGGTTGATGGCGACGAAGCCGTACTCGCGCATGCATTTGTCGAGTTCGGCAATGCAGGTCTTCGGCTCGACGCCGGGGCTCTGCGGCAGCATCGCCGCGCCGATGAAATTGTCGGGGAACAGCTCCGAGACCCGAAAGCACAGCTCGTTGCAGATCGCGGCCCAGGTCGAGCTGACGGCGAAATCGCCGATGTGATGGGCCATGAAGCTGGCGCGGGGGCTGAAAACGGTGAGATCGCAGCCGCGCTCCTTCATGAGCTTGAGCTGGTTCGATTCGATCGACTCGCGAAGCTCATCGTCGCCGATCTTGAGTTCGGCGACCTTGGGCGCTTGGGCGGGGTCCTTGATCCCGGCGATCTGCCGGTTGCGCCACGCCTCGAGCGCCTTGGGGGCGGTGGTGTAGTGGCCGTGGCAGTCGATGATCATGGGCATGCCTCCTGTCGGGCGAATGGTTCAGCCAACCGTTTCGGACATCAGGCGTTTTACGACCAAGGCGACCGGCACGGCGTAGAAGAGATGCGACATGAAGCCGCCGATGACGACGTTCGGATCGAGGTAGTTCGGATGGTCCGAGGTAACTAGCGCGATCGCCGAATGCATCACGATCCATAAGATCACGGCAAAGAACAGGGCGACCAGCGTCGCCTCGTAACCGCGCCGCCGGAAATACGGCCAGAGGAAAGCGAACAGCACGCCCCAGACGAAGCAGAAGAAAAAGTGAATTCCGGTCCCGAGAACGTAGGCGAGGGGGCCGAGCGACTCTTGCGCCGCCTTCCCGAACGCCAGGCCTGTGGCGTTGCGCGGGATGCCGCCCAGCGGCATCAGGCGCTGGAGCCCGACCCAGACAATGGCCTCGTAGATCCAGATGCTCACGCCGCCGGCAAAGCCGCCGATCAGGCCGGCGCGGACGGTAATCGCGACATCCGGCCTCGCGGCGATCCGGGCGTCGTTCACGGAACTTCCGGACCTGACGCTCATGGCGCATTCTCCTTTTCACGTCCCCCGCCATCGCCCGTACGAGCCTCGATAGACTTCGCGCCAGGCGGCGGGCTCATGCCGGCTCCATGCCGTAGCGTCGGATTGCGCCTTGCGCCTCAGCCGAGGCCAGATACCCGACGAAAGCGTTCGCGGCCTCCCGCTCGGCGGACGTCGTCGACACGCCGGCCGAGAACACGGTTACCGCCTGAATCTCCGGCGGCAGCGGACCGACGACTTCGATGCCGGGCTGGCCGATCAGTTCGCTCAATTGCTGAATGCCGAGATCCGCGTCGCCCTGCGCGACCAGCGTCGCCACCGGCACGCCTGGCGGAGCCTTGAGCGCGCCCGCCAGGACTGAGTCGGCCAAGCCCCATTTCTCGCACAACGCCTTGAAATGGTCGCCGCTCGGACCGGTCGAGTAGCACAGTCTTCGGGCCTCGAGCATCGCCTGCCGGACGGCCGGTTCACTGTCGACGGTCGGTCGCCGCGAGCCGGCAGGGACCGCGAGCGCGATCTCCGATCGGGCGAAGCCCCTGATGCCGCCATTGGCGATATGCCCTTCGGCCTCCAGGCTCTCCATGACCTTCGACGCCAGCACCACGATGTCCACGCGCTCGCCGGCCCGCGCCAATTTGGCCGCTTCGACCCCGCCCATCGAACGGATGTCGACGTTTATTCCCTGCCGCAGCTCATAGTCGCGAGCCAGATCGGCCAGGATATGCCGGGTCGCCATCGACGAAATGCCCGTGATCCGAAGCGCCATGTCAGTTAAAGGCGGGCGAACAGGCGGGAATTGGGCGTCTTGGACGTGTTGTTCATCAAACCTTTCCTCCCAAAATGAATCTAACCAATAACCCTTCGATTTGTCATCATGCCGATCGGGCCAGGGCGGACGGCGGCGGCGGGAGGAACGGGATGACGGAATCGACGATCCGCGCAGGCTCCATCGCGTTTGTCGGCTTTGGCGAGGCGGCGCACGCCTTTCTCGACGGCTGGCGCACCAGCCCTGGCTTCAAGGCGCACATTTCCGTTTACGACATCAAGACCGATTCGCCCGATCCCGAGGTGCGGGCGGCGAAGCGGGCCGACTATGTGGCGGCCAATGTCATCGGCGCGTCGACCGCGCCGGAGGCGGTCGCCGGCGCCGAGGCGGTGTTCTCGGTCGTCACCGCCGACCAGGCGCACGAGGCGGCGCTCGCAGCATTGCCCGGCCTCATGAAAGGCGCGCTCTTCTTCGACTGCGATTCGTGCGCGCCGCAGACCAAGGCCCGCACCGCTGAAGCCGTCGAAGCCGCCGGCGGACGCTATGTCGACGTCGCGGTGATGGCGCCAGTCCATCCACGCCTGCATCGCACGCCGCTCCTGATCAGCGGCCCCCACGCCGAAGCCGCGGCGCCGGCGCTTGCCGCGCTCGACATGACGGTCAAAATCCATGAAGGCCCGGTCGGCGCCGCCTCGAGCGTCAAGATGATCCGCTCGATCATGATGAAGGGGCTCGAGGCGCTGGTTTGCGAATGCGTGCTGGCCGGGCGGAAGGCGGGCGTCATCGAGACCGTGCTCGATTCGCTCGACGACACCTACCCCGGCTTCGACTGGCGGAAACGCTCGGCCTATATGCTGGAGCGGGTGATGACCCATGGCGTCCGTCGCGCGGCGGAAATGCGCGAGGTCGCGCTGACTGTCGATCTTCTTGGCCTCAAGGGCGAAATGTCGCGCGCCTCGGTCGGCTGGGAGCAGACGATCGGCGAACTTGGCTTGCGTGCGACCGAAACGGAGGCCGCCGACTGCCTTCTTCTGGCCGACCGGATTCTCGCTGCGCTCGACCCCGCCGGCCGCCGCTGAGGACGACAAAGGTTGATCTTTCGCTTCGCATCTGGAGAGGCTAACGTCGCCGCACTTTCGAGATAGAACAGTCGCAGATCGGCCATTGCGAAGGCCGAACGGGAGGACCCTTGATGATATCCAGATTTTCGCTGCTCGCCGCCGCGTTGGGCGCGGCGCTGCTCGCAGCTTCGGCCCGAGCAGATGACAATACCGTCACCATCGGCATGATCCTGCCGATGACCGGCCCTCAAGCTTCGACCGGCAAGCAGGAGCGGGCCGGGGCGGAGCTTTATATCCAGCAACATGGCGACACGGTCGCCGGCAAGAAGATTGCGCTCGTCGTCAAGGACGACGCCAGCGCGGCGGACGTCACCAAGCGTCTGGCCGAGGAGTTGATCGGCAACGATCACGCCGCCGTGCTGATGGGCTTCGGCTTGACGCCGCTGGCGCTGGCCGCGGCGCCGGTGGCGACGGAAGCGAAGGTTCCCGAGATCGTCACCGCCGCCGCGACCGCGATGATCACCGAGAAGTCGCCTTACATCGTTCGCACCTCGTTCACGCTTCCTCAGGCGTCGGCGCCGATGGCCGAATGGGCGCTCAAGAACGGGATCAAGAAGGTCGTCACCATCGTCGCCGACTACGGCCCGGGCGTCGACGCCGAAAAGTGGTTCAGCGACACATTCGAGAAGGGTGGCGGGACGGTCGCGGAAAAGATCCGCGTGCCGTTAAAGAACCCGGACTTCGCGCCATTCCTGCAGCGGGTGAAGGACGACGCGCCTGACGCCGTGTTCGTCTTCGTGCCTTCGGGTCAAGGCGCGGTCTTCATGAAGGAATTCGTCGAGCGCGGCCTCGACAAGGCGGGGATCAAGCTGATCGGCACCGGCGACGTGACCGACGACGACCTTCTCGCCGACATCGGCGATTCGGCGCTCGGCGCAGTGACCGCGCATCACTATTCCGCGGACCATGATTCGCCCGAGAACAAGGCCTTCGTCGCCGCGTTCGAGAAGGCCAACAACGGCATGCGGCCGAATTTCATGGCGGTCGGCGGCTATGACGGCATGGCGCTCGTCTATCAGGCGCTCGAAAAGACCAAGGGCGACGCGAGCGGCGACGCGCTGCTGGCGGCGATGAAGGGCATGAGCTGGATGAGCCCGCGCGGACCGGTGTCGATCGATCCGGAAACGCGCGAGATCGTCCAGAACATCTATGTCCGCAAGGTCGAGAAGAAGGACGGCGCGCTCTACAACGTCGAATTCGCGACCATCCCCGATGTGAAGGACCCCTACAAGGCCGCGAAGCACTGATGCGGCAGAATTCGCCGCGGGCGTCTTTATCCTCCCCCGCGACGCGGGGGGGGACCGGCCGGAGGCCGGTGGAGGGGGCTCGCTGCGCTGCGCCTGACCCAAGGCCGCGGTCTTACCCCTTCCACCATGCTTCGCATGGTCCNNCGCTGCGCAGGGGAGGAAAGGCATGCTGACCATCCTGCTCGACGGCGTGGCGTACGGCATGCTGCTGTTCGTGCTGGCGAGCGGACTGTCGGTGACGCTGGGGTTGATGAATTTCATCAACCTCGCCCACGGCGCCTTCGCCATGGTCGGCGGCTACGTGACGGCGCTGCTCATGAACCGCGCCGGCGCGCCTTTCCTTCTGACGCTCCCTGCGGCTTTCCTGATTCCGGCGATCCTCGGCGTGGCGCTCGAGCGCACGCTCTATCGGCGGCTCTATGGCGCAAGTCCGCTCGATCAGGTGCTGTTCACCATTGGCCTCGTCCTGATGGCGATGCCGATCGCCGCTTACCTCATCGGCGACGAGCCGCAGCAGGTTCATCTCCCGGCATGGCTCAGCGGGCGCATCGAGGTCCACGGCGTCGGCATCGGCGTCTACCGGCTGTTCATCATCCTGGTCTGCGGGATCATCGCCGCCGCCCTGCAAACGTTTCTGGTCAAAACCCGGTTCGGCGCGCAATTGAGGGCGGCAGTCGACGATGCGCGCGTCGCCCAGGGTCTGGGCATCAATGTCGACCGCATCTTCGCCGTTGCGTTCGCCGTCGGCAGCGGGCTTGCGGGTCTTGGCGGAGCGCTGGCCGCCGATGTCGTCGGCGGCATCGATCCTTCATTTCCGGTGAAATTCCTGGTGAC
Organism: Hyphomicrobiales bacterium; assembly: GCA_003164825.1. Lineage (GTDB taxonomy): Bacteria > Pseudomonadota > Alphaproteobacteria > Rhizobiales > Beijerinckiaceae > Roseiarcus. The sequence continues at coordinate 6,578 of PLUH01000204.1, read as the reverse complement.
CTTCCTCATCGTCGTCACCGTCGGCGGCTCGAACGGGATCATGGGCGCCCTGTTCGGCTCGCTGCTGCTCGGCGTGCTCGATGTCGCGGGCAAATATTATGTCCCCTCGATCGGCGCCTTCATCATCTACGCGGTGATGGTGGTGACGCTGATCGTGCGGCCGCAAGGTCTGTTCGCGCGCGGGGACGGACGATGATCGGTCCTGTGCCGGTCGACTATCGCGGGGGAAACCACCGCCTCATCCTGAGGAGCGAGGCGAAGCCTCGCGTCTCGAAGGATCCTCCAGAGGGGCGCGTCGGGGTAGTGCGCGCTGGAGCGTCCTTCGAGGCCGCTTCGCGGCGCCTCGGGACGAGGGGCCGAGTTGGGGATAATGTTCGATGAGCGCGGCCAATCCGTCGGCGACGACGCGCCGCCTCGCCGCGCACCTCAATCGCCGCGCCCGCTGGCGCTGGCCCGAAATCCTCTTCTGGCTTGCGATCCTGGCCGTGATCTTCGCCGCGCCGTCGCGCGCGGCGATCATCAACGAGGTGCTGATCGCTGGCCTGTTCGCTCTGTCGCTCGATCTCATTCTCGGACTGGCCGGAATCGTCTCGCTCGGGCATGCGGCGTTCTTCGGCCTCGGCGCCTATGCGGCGGCGATTCTGGCGAGCAAGGGCATCGCCGACCCGACGCTCGGCCTCGTCTTGGGCGCCGCCGTCGCCGCGGTCGCCGGCCTCGCCACCGCGCCGCTCCTTTTGCGCGGCGCCGACCTGACGCGGCTGATGGTGACGCTGGGCGTCTCGCTCATGCTCGGAGAGCTCGCCAACCGCAACGGCTGGCTCACTGGCGGCGCGGACGGCCTGAACTTTTCGATTGCGCCGGTGCTCGGCCTGTTCCCGATCGGGTTCACCGGACAGCGCAACGCGGCGCTTTACAGCTTTGCCGTCCTCTTCATCCTGTTTACGATCGCGCGCCGCCTCGCGCAGTCGCCCTTCGGGCTGGCGCTCGCGGCGATCCGCGAGAACCGCCTGCGCGCCGGCGCGCTCGGCATCGACACCAGCCGGCGCATCATTGCGATCTATGTGGTTGCGGCGGCTTATGCGGGCGCAGCCGGGGCGCTCTTGGCCCAGACGACGCAGATCGTCTCGCTCGACCTGTTCGACTTCCACCGCTCGGCCGACGTCATGCTGATGCTCATCATCGGCGGCGCGGGATATCTCTATGGCGGCCTCATCGGCGCGTCGGCGTTCATCGTGCTGAGGGACGTTATTTCCGCCGCGACGCCCGAATATTGGGAATTCTGGATCGGCCTCGCCCTGGTCATCCTGGTGCTCGCCGGCCGCGAGCGGATCGGCGAAGCGCCCCGGCGGCTGATCGCCTTTTTCGCGCCCCGCGCCGCGCGCCGAGGCGTCGCGTGATCGCTCCGGCGCTCGAGGCGCGCGGCCTCGCGCGCAATTTCGGCGCCCTGATCGCGACCGACGATGTTTCGTTCGCAGTTCAGCCCGGCGCCCGGCAGGCGCTGATCGGCCCCAACGGCGCCGGCAAGACGACGCTGATCAATCTCCTGACCGGAGTGATCAGACCGACCGCGGGCCAGGTGCTGCTGCAGGGCCGGGACGTCACCGGACTTCCGTCCAGCGCGCGGGTCAGGATGGGCCTCACGCGCACGTTCCAGATCAATCAGCTGTTTCCCGATCTGACGCCCGCCGAGTCGCTTGCTCTCGCAATCTCGGAGCGAAACGGCTTCGGCGCTGATTTCTGGCGCGTCGCAGGCAATCAGCCGGCGATCGTCGCCGAAATCGAGGACCTGCTGACGCGGTTCGGCCTCGAGGCGGAACTGGACCAGCCGACGCGCAAGCTGCCATACGGCAAGCAGCGGCTGCTCGAGATCGCGCTCGCGCTCGCTGCGCGCCCGCGGGTGCTGCTGCTCGACGANNAAGCCGAAGGTCCTGCTGCTCGACGAGCCCGCCGCCGGCGTGCCCGAGGAGGAGCGGCAGGACATCCTCGCCGCCCTCGCCGCGCTGCCGGCCGATGTCGCCATCCTCCTGATCGAGCACGACATGGACCTGGTGTTCAGTTTCGCCAGCCGCATTTCGGTGCTGGTCGCCGGACGGCTCTTGACCGAGGGCGCGCCGGAGGAGATCGCGGCGGACGAGCGCGTGCGCGCGGTCTATCTCGGCGAGGACGCGCATGGCTGATCTCGAACGATGTCATCCCCGCGCAAGCGGGGATCCAGAGGTGGCCGCGAATGCGCTCGCGTGCGAATGCAGGCAGATGAATCTGGATGCCCGCGTTCGCGGGCATGACACGTCCTCTGTCGGGCGGAGAGACCGCCGTGGCTGAGCTTCTCGCCGTCGAGCGGCTGACCGCGGGCTATGGCGAAGCACAGGTCATTCAGGACCTGACCTTCTCGCTTCAGGATGGCCAGTCGCTGGCGCTGCTCGGCCGCAACGGCGTCGGCAAGACGACGCTCATCGATTCGCTGATCGGCGTCACCACCCGTTTCGGCGGCAAGATCGCGCTCGCCGGCGAGGACATCACGGCTCTGCCGCCACATTTGAGGGCGCGGCGGGGCGTCGGCTGGACGCCGCAGGAGCGCAACATCTTCCGCTCGCTCACCGTCGAAGAGAATCTCACCGCGGTCGAACTGCCAGGCGAATGGAGCGCGAAGCGCGTCTACGGGCTTTTTCCAAGGCTTCAGGAACGGCGAAGCAACATGGGCCGGCAATTGTCGGGCGGGGAGCAGCAAATGCTGGCGATCGGCCGCGCGCTGGTCCTCAATCCGCGCCTCTTGCTGCTCGACGAGCCGACCGAAGGCCTTGCCCCGATCATCGTCGACGAACTCTTGGGCGCGCTGCGCGAACTCGCCCGCGCGGGCCTGTCGATGATCATCGTCGAACAGAAGCCGAAGAAGATCCTGCCGTTCACCGATGAGGCGATCGTGCTCGACCGCGGCTCGATCGCCTACGCGGCGCCGAGCGCCGAACTGATCGCCGACCCGGCCGCGCTCGACGCGCATCTGACCGCGACGAAGAAGGCGGGTTGAGATGGGCGCTGCCGCAGCGCACAAAATTGAGAACGCGCTTTTTGCCTTCGCCGCCTGTCCTTCTTAACGTATTATGCCGTCATGAAACGCGATGAGGTTTTGCGCAAACTAAAGGAAGCCGAGGCTGACCTGCGGGCGCAGGGAGTGGCCCACGCTGCCCTGTTTGGCTCCGTCGCACGCGGCGAAGATCGCGCTGACAGCGATATCGACATCATGATCGAGATCGCACCCGACTCGCGCATGGACTTGTTTCGCTATGTCGGGATCGTTCAATACGTCGAGGAACTGTTTCCGGTACCGGTCGATGTCGCCAACCGTGAGGGCCTGAAACCTTTCGTTCGGCCGAGCGCCGAGCGCGACGCCGTATGTGCTTTCTAACAAGGCGCGGCGGGACTTGCATTCGCTCCTACTTCCCCGCCTCACCCCACGGCGAGGGCACGCCGACGCGGATGGCCTGCGAGAAGTCCGGCGATTGATCGGCCGCCTTCGCCTGGGCGTTGATGCGCGCCCGCTGCATCAATTCGCTGAGCGGCATCGTCGTGACCACCACCCGATGGTCGTAAAGGTAGCCGGGCAGGAAGCCGTTGACGACGAGGCGCCAATCGAAGGGAAACGTCCCCCCGGCCGCGCGCACGATCTTGAACACGACGGTCGCGCAATTGGCGGTGATCGAGTTGTACCACTTGGGCTGCGCGGCCAGCTCGGTCGATTGTAAGGCATATTCGAGCAGGAGCGCGCGCGCGTTCTCAGGCGGCGTGTTGAGCCGGTAGAGCCGCACGTCCTCGCCGCGCACGTTCGAGCGTAAGCGCACCGAATCGCGTTCGGTGGTGGCGAGATAGATCAGCGTGTGGGACTTGAATGCGTCCGCGATCGGCGAGAACTCGCCGCTTTTCTCCCGCCGAACCTCGACTGACCAGGTCAGATAGTCTCCATTCTCGAACCCGAAGCTCATGAGGACGTGGGCCATCTGCGGTCCTGCCCAATAGGCGAGAAAGAGATCGAGGGTCTTCAGCTTGGAGAGATCATACGAGCGCTTGCTCCATCGCTCGGTGAAGTCCTCGTCGGTGCGCCAGTCGAAGTCCCGCACATCGGAGAGGGTCAGAATGTCGCCCTCGATCGTCCCCGTCGTCTGCCGCGCGACGTCCGGGGCCCAGTCGCCGTCGGCCGGCGGCTTGATCGTGCTCCACCAAACCAGCACGCCGCCAAAGACGAGCGCGAACACCGCCAGCCCGATCAGGCCCCGGCGAAGGAAGAGCCCCGCGATGGTCGCGAGGCCGAGGACGACGAACAAGCCCGCCGCGAGCGCTCTCACCCCTTCCGGGGCGGGGAGACGAAACCACAGCGCCAGCGCGCTCCACGCGCTGACGGGAAAGATGACAAAAGCGGAAACGAGGATGCGAAGAAGCGCTGCGGCGACGCGTCTTACCCTCCCCGACGCCGAGTCGCGCATGCGGCCTTCTTCCCCTTAAGCCGCAGCGCCCGGCGCGGCCGCCGGCGCGCTGACCGCGACGCTTAATCAACCGCCGGCGCGATCGCCGAAGCCTCGATGGTTGCGCCGGATCCGGTGTAGGTCAGCTTGACCTTTTCACCCAGCTTCACCTTCGCGATGTTGACGCCCCTGGCGACTTTGTACGTTGCGCCGTCGTCCAATGTAACGACATGGTTCAACATGTCGATGGACTTTATCTTGCCCGTCGTCGTGTAGACCGGCTCCGCGGCAAGGGCAAAAGTTGCCAAGCCGAGAACCCCGAAAGCAGCGAATACGCCGAGCATCTTACGCATCCAAATTTCCTCCTTGCGTTGCGGCCGCGTGCGCGGCGCAGCTTCGAAGCACGAACGCGTGGCGTTGCGAAGGCGGCGACGAAGCTTTGTTGAAGCTGGGGACGATCAGCCTTCGCTCTGGTGGCCGCCCGACAGCGGCACGAACGGGATGACCTTGCCGCCGAAAATGTCCGAGCGCGAGACGCTCAGCTCGCCGCCGTCGTTGGTCTTCTTGACCACCTTGAGAATATGCTGCGCGCCGGGCGGGCCTACGGGAATGACCATGATGCCGCCGGGGCGCAATTGCTGCAGCAGCGGCGGCGGGATGTGGTCAATGCCGCAAGTGACGATGATCTTGTCGAACGGCGCCTCGTCCTCCCAGCCATAATAGCCGTCGGCGCTCTTGGTCACGATGTTCCCGTACTCGTGGTAACCGGCGCCGATGAGCCGGTCGTAGACGCCGCGGGTGCGCGCCGCGAGTTCGGGGATGATCTCGATCGAATGGATGCGGCTGGTGAGATAGGTGAGCAGCCCCGACTGAAAGCCCGAGCCGGTGCCGATTTCGAGCACCTTGTCGCCGTGCACCTGGATCGCGCTGGTCATCCGGCCCATCGTGCCGGGCGGAGTGATGGTGACCCCGAAGCCGATGTCGAGATAGTGTCCGACATAGGCGTCCTCGCGATTCTCGGGCAGGCAGAACTCCTGGCGCGGCGTGAGGAGGAAGGCGCGCTTGTCGGCNNAGATATTTGGGCTCCTCGGCCGGGCGATTGGCCGTCATCCAGGCGACGAACTCGGCCTTGCCGGTGAGCGGCGGCCCCTCGGCGGCCAAGGCCTCGAGCGGCGAGGAAGCGGCGAGCGCCGCCGCCGCGCCAAGGAGAAATTCGCGTCTGAGCATGAGAGGCTCCCGAATCACGCGAAGAGCGTCGCGCTTGGGCGCGTCTCTAAAGCATGACGCGTCCGGATGGAATTATCATTGCGGGGCCAGCGGCCCCGGTTCGCGACGAACTATTGGCGATATTTGGAATTCAGCAAAAAAAGGCCGCCCTGCGGCGGCCTTCATCGTCGCACCTTGGCCGGTTCTACGGGGCGCCTAAACGGCGCGCGCGGGCCGAACGAAATCCCGCATAGCCCAAGCTCGCAAAGCCGAGCATCATCATCGCCCAGGTCGAGGGTTCGGGCACCGGACTGCCGGTGATGGAGAAGGCAAAGCCGTCCCCGATATCAGCGCCGAAAGCCGACGCGGGTGAATAGGATGCAAGAGAATTAGCAATCAGGTCGGTATGAATTGTCACACCCGGAGCAGTTGTCTCGACCGGAAACTCCGGCTCGCCCCAGTCTGCGCCGACAGCTGAGCCCGTATCGCTGGCTTCGATAACGTAGTAGGTTCCGGCCGGCAGCGTCAGCCCGGTGAAGACGACCTCAGGCGTGGAGGTGGAGAAGAGCACCGGAAGATCCGTGAGAGTGGCTCTGGCGATTTCATTGGCGGTGGTCGTTCCATCACCAATGCTGTCGGTGAGATAAACGGTGGCGCTGCCAGTGCCTGGGTCGCCCGAACTGCTGTACAACAAAGCGGAGATGGTGACGTCGGTAAACACCGAAGTTGTCGTGAAACTGATTGCGTTCCCAGGAGATACGCCGGCCGCGCCAATCGGGATGCCGGACACCTCGGCGATGACGGTGCTCGCATGCGAGGGAGCAACGCCTCCAGCCATCAACGTTGCGACGAGCGCGGCGGTCAAAAACCTTGGCATTGGATTCCCCCAAAATTGACTTAGCGTTAAGCACCCTTGTT
>PLUH01000218.1 GCA_003164825.1 Hyphomicrobiales bacterium | reverse complement strand
CCCCCGCCGCCCCCGCCGCCCCCTGTGGTCGCGACCGGAGTATTGGCGTCCGCGGGCGGAGGCGAGTCAGGAAGGCTGGCCGGGTCTATTGGCGCCGTCGGCGGGTCGCCGGGGTCCACGCCCGCCGGAGGCTGGCCCGATTGCGTCGGCGTCCCGGGATCCGAGCCGGGCGGTGTTGCAGAGTCGTCGGAAGAGAAAAGGGCAAGACCAAGCTTTAAGAGAGCGCCGGCAGCGAAGATTCCTGCGCCGACGCCGATAAGCACCGGCGACGCCGGTTCGGGAATCAACCCCGAGGCAGCGGTTCCCGCTCCGAGAACCAGAGCGCCGTTGGCTGCATTCGAGATAAAGTTGGTATCGGTCGCCACTTCGGTCAAAAGCGGATCCGCCACGCTCTTTCCGGAAATGTTCACAATGGAGGCAAAACTTCCGTAGATCCCGATCGTCCTCCAATCGAAGGAAATGTANNGCCCACTTGCCTTTCAAGTCGGCGACGGTCGATACGCCTTTCAGCAATTCAAGATCGCGCACCTCGACATAGTAGATTGCTTTTGCCTCGGACACTTTCGCGACCAGAGACCGCAGCGATAGTGATTTCACCTTATAGAGGCCAAGGAGGTCTTGAAGGCGCCAGGGAGATTTATCCGGCCCAAGGCAGATTGCGGCCAGTTCGGGAATCGTGAGCGCGGTCATTGCCCTGGTCTCCTCACGCTGGCCGCGGCGGCGCGCGCTACTGCAGGGCGACGAGAATGGGAATCAAACCGCGCCCTTCGCCGAGCGCCGCCAGCGCCTTGCCGATAACCGCCCCGAACGCCTTCGCCGGCTCCGTCGCCTTCATGGCGCAGCCTGGCGTTGGCGACGTCGTCAAGAGATCGCCAACCTCTATCGAACCAAAGTCGGCGTCGGCCTTGCAATAGACCTTGCCCACGAGCGCGATGGTCGCACGGCCCTGAGCGCCGGGACGCTGGTCAAGCACGATTCCCGGCCTGAGGCCCCCGGCTCCTGACACAACTCCAGCGACCCGCCGATCGTAAGGCTTGCTGCACGGCTCCAAAGCCCCGCGCTCGTCGATGACCAGCACCGTGCCCGGCTCGATCTCTTCCGCCCCAGGCGCATCGAACTGTTCGGCGCAGTCGCCGCCCGCCAGGATCACGTCCGACGCCGTGACGGTTCCGGTTTGGGTGGTGAAATGTCCACTCGTCGTTATGAAATTTCCGGCCGTCGTCTTGAAGTCTCCGCTGCTCTCGACGCCTTTTGTCGCTTCGACAACACCGGCGGCGGTGAGGTTGGCCGAGAACTTGGCGTCGCCCGCGGCGCTGAGAGTCTTGGAGAAAGCAGCGGCTGCGCCCTCGAGCGCGTCGGTGACCAGGACTTTGCCGGACAAGACGGCGGCGTAGCCGCGACCCGAGTTGATCGCTGCGGCGACAGGCGGCAGGTCCACCGCCCCTGAACCGTCCATGCTGGGCGCCGGCTCGGCGACTGTGCCGCCGGCTGGGACCATCTTGAAGTTCCCGAAGGCGATCAGCGCGGGCGCGGAGGCGTTGCCCTGAGCGATGATGCAGGGGCCGACGGCGCTGTAACCGAGGACGCCGATCCCGCTGCCGCAACTGCCGGTGACGCCGACGCCGGTCGACGAAAGGCCCAGCACGCCATCGCTTGTCGTCGACTCGCCGGTTACGCCCGGGCCGTCGGCGTTGGTCCCCAGAATATCCTTAAGAGGAAGAGGGACGGCGCCTCCGCCGTCCTTGCCGACCGCGACGGGGCTCGTCGGCAGCGGCGCCTTTGTCCCATCGTTTGCAGCCATGGCTCGCTCCCCAGGCATCGTGGAAATCCCATTGAAGCCCCGAACGGCGAGCGGGGCAATGATATTCTGTTCAAACCATGCTGGGCCTGCAGTTAACGGCGAGACGCAACTGTTGAGGTCGTCGCGAGCCCGAAAGGCGGGCCGATCCAGAGTCGCCGGGGTGAATCCTTGCCGGCGCCGCAGGCGTGAAGTCGACCGGCGGCGGCTCTGGATCGACGCGTCGCATCGCTCCTTGCGATGACGCTCGTTCGGCTCAGGAGTTAAGGCTCCGATCTTCTCGATCGCCCGGCTTCGCTCACACTGGCCGCGCGCTCATCCTGCCGGATGAAATCCACGAACGCCCTCAGCGGCGCCGGCATGTTGCGGCTCGGGTAATAGAGGAACGGCCCGGAGAAGCTCTGCCGCCAGTCGGCGAGCACCGGCTTGAGCTCGCCGCGGTCGAGCGCCTCGCTCAAGAATTCCTCGAAGGTGCAGATGATCCCCAATCCCGCGATCGCCGCCCCAAGCTCCAGTTCGAGCGTCGAGGCGATAAGCGGCCCCTCCGGCTTGATCCGCACGCTCTCCCCGCCGCGCTCGAATTCCCAATCGGCGACGGCGCCGCTCGCGAAGCGGTGGCGGATGCAGGCATGGTCGACGAGGTCGCGCGGGTGGGCGGGCGCGCCGTGGGCGGCGAGATAGGCGGGCGCCGCCGCGGCGACATAATGCTGGACCCTGGGCCCGATCGGAACCGCGATCATGTCGCGCTCGATCCGCTCCTCGTAGCGGACGCCGGCGTCGAAGCCGGCCCCGATCACGTCGATGAATGTGTCGTTGGCGGCGATCTCGAGCGTGACCCCCGGATAAGCCTTGAGAAAACGGCTCGCGATCGGCGGCAGGATCTTCATCGCCACGATCACCGGCACGTTGAGCTTGAGCGTCCCGCGCGGGCTCGCGCGGAAACTGTTCACCACGTCGAGCCCGCTTTCGATCTCGCCCAGCGCCGGGGCCAGCCGCTCGAGCAGGCGCTCCCCGGCCTCGGTCGGCGTGACGCTGCGGGTGGTGCGGTTGAGGAGTCTGACGCCGAGCGCCGCCTCGAGCCGTCTGACCGCTTCGCTCAAGCCCGAGGCCGACGCGCCGCGCGCCTGAGCCGCGCCGCGGAATCCGCGCGCGCGGGCGACGGCGACGAAGGCGTCGAGATCGGCAAGGCTGGGACCCGTCATCGTGCGCGTCTCCGCTGACTTCACCGACTGCACCCTGACGTCGCCCTCCTCGAC
>PLUH01000429.1 GCA_003164825.1 Hyphomicrobiales bacterium | reverse complement strand
TCGCCGCGCCGGCTTTGAACACCGCGAGGTCGTAACGCACCGAGGAGCGGCCGAGGCGCTCGACGGCGACGCCGACTTCGGCCGGCTCGGGATAGGTGAGGCTGGCGTAGAATCGGCAGTTGCTCTCGACGACGAGGCCGATGATCGGGCTCGACGCCGGATCGAGCAGTCCCGCCTCGATCAGGATGGCGTTCACCGCCGAATCGAACAGGGCGTAGTAGATGACGTTATTGAGATGGCCGTAGGCGTCGTTATCGCTCCATCGCGTCGTGAGCGCGACGAACCGGGCGAAAGCCGCGCGGGAAGGCGGCCCTTGGCGATCGGGATCGGCCGCCATTGATCCGTCTCCGGTTCAAGTCTTCGTGAGCCGCCCGACCGGCGGCGCGCCGGCGGAGCATATCGAGGCGGCGGGCATGCTGTCTCGCGGAAGTGGCGGTTGGCTTCGCCTCTTAGCTCGGGCGAGGCTATGATGACAAGGCGATGCGCGGCCTTAGGCCCGCGGAGCGGCGGAGGGATGGCGCGCGATGGCGAGCGACGACAGCGAACCCGACCTTTTCGCCGCCGCGCGCCAGCCGCCGCCGCGCGCTCTCACGCGGCTTTCGCCGCTGGTGCGCCGCCTCGTCGCGCCGAACCCCTCGCCCTTCACCTTCAACGGCACCTGCACCTATATCGTCGGCGAAGGCGCGGTCGCGGTCGTCGATCCAGGCCCGGAGGACGATTCGCATCTCTCGGCGCTGCTCGCCGCGGTCGAGGGCGTGAAAGTCGAGACGATCCTGATCACCCATACCCATCGCGATCACAGCCCCGGCGCAAAGAGGCTCCGCGCGGCGACCGGCGCGCGGGTGGTCGGCGCCGCGCCGTTCATGCCCCAAGGCGATGGGACGGCCGGCTTCGATTCCGCCCACGACCGCGACTATTCGCCCGATCAGATCCTCGCCGACGGCGAACGACTGCAAGGCGCCGGCTACTCAATCGAAGCCGTCGCGACGCCGGGCCATTGCTCCAATCATCTGTGCTTCGCGCTGATCGAGGAAAACGCGCTGTTGTCCGGCGATCACGTGATGGCCTGGTCGACGTCGGTCGTCGCGCCGCCCGACGGTTCGATGCGCGCCTACATGGCCTCGCTCGAGAAGCTGCGCGGGCGCGCCGAAACGATCTACTGGCCGGGGCACGGCGGCCCGGTCGTCGAACCGCAGCGCTATCTGCGCGGTCTGATCCATCACCGCCGCCAGCGGGAAGCCTCGATCCTGACCGCGCTGTCAGACGGCCCGCAGACAATTCCCGCCCTCGTCGCCAAGGTCTACGCGGGGATCAATCCCTCGCTGACCCGCGCCGCGGGCTTATCGACCCTCGCGCATCTCGAAGACCTCGACGAGCGCGGGCTGGTGGTCGCCGAGGCGCGGCACGGCGGCCAGACGCGATACCGGCTGGAACGATAGGCTATTTCGCCGCCGGCGCCGCGGCGCCCGCAGCGTAGTTGTTGCGGCTCGAGATCTGACCGCCCGCTTCCGAGAACATCTTGTCATCGTCGCCAAGCTGCACCGTCGGCATGCATTCGGGATTGCAGGCGTACGAGATCCTGGAACTCCCGTTCTGCAGGACCAGCACGGTTTTCGCCGGCAGGACCCGGACCTGCTTTTCCTCGATGATCGATCCCCCGGCGTCGAGGGCGATCAGGTTCGTCTGCCCGAAACCCTTGCCGGTAATGACCATCGAATTGTTATTCTTGAGCATCGCCACGTCCGCGATCATCGGGTTGCCGATGATGAGGGTCGTCGCTCCGGCCGGCAGCTTGGCGATTTTGGCCTGGTCGAGCGTAACCGCGATCAGGTCCGTTTCGGCGCGGGCGGGCGACGCGCCGAAGGCGAGAACGAACGCGGCAGCGAGCCAAAGGCGCGACGACATGAGAACCCTCTCTCGTCCGGAGATCAGGGCTCATTTCGCTCGCCAAAGATGAAGGAAATCTCAACTTACGATGCGTCAGACCGTCGGGAAAATCGCCGCTCCCTCGTCGGCCGAGCCGACCGCGCCGCGAAAGACGGAGAACAATTCGCGCCCGACGCCGACATGGGAGGCGGAAAGGTCGGCTTCGGCATGCGGCCTCCGGGCCCAGACGTCGTCGGCGACCATGACCTCGAGCCGGCCCGCCGGCGCATCGAGACGGATGACGTCGCCGTTCCGGATCTTGCCGATCGCCCCGCCTGCAGCCGCCTCCGGCGTCACATGGATCGCCGACGGCACCTTGCCCGAAGCGCCCGACATGCGCCCATCGGTGACCAGCGCCACCCTATGGCCGCGATCCTGCAACACGCCAAGCGGCGGCATCAGCTTGTGCAGTTCCGGCATGCCGATCGCCTTGGGGCCCTGGAAGCGCACCACGGCGACGAAGTCTCGGTTCAGTTCACCGGCGCGGAAGGCCGCATGCAGTTCCTCCTGGCTGTGGAACACCCGCGCCGGCGCCTCGATCGTATGCCGCTCCGGCGCGACGGCCGAGGTTTTGATGACCGCCCTTCCCAGGGGTCCTTCGAGCACCCGCAACCCGCCGGTCGGCTGGAACGGGTCGCCCGCCCCGCGCAACACGCTGCGGTCGCCGGACTCGGCCGGCGCAGGCGTCCAGGCGACGGCGCCTTCGGCGTCGAGATGCGGTTCGACCGCATAATCGTCGAGATCGCCCCAGACGGTCTGGGCGTCGCCGTGCAGGAGCCCGGCTCCCAGAAGTTCGCGGATCAGCAGGCCCATGCCGCCTGCGGCGTGAAAATGATTCACGTCGGCCTTACCGTTCGGATAAATCCGCGTCAGGAGCGGCGTGACCTCTGCGAGGTCGGCGAAATCCTCCCACCTCAGCGCGATGCCAGCGGCGGCGGCCATCGCCACCAGATGGATGGTGAGATTGGTCGAGCCGCCAGTCGCGTTGAGCCCGATGACGCCATTGACGATCGCGCGTTCGTCGATGATGCGCCCGATCGGCGCGAACTGATTGCCGAGCGCGGTGATCGCCAGCGCCCGTTTGACCCCGAGCATGGTGAGCGCGTCTCGCAGCGGCGTGTTGGGATTGATGAAGGACGACCCGGGCAAATGCAGGCCCATGATCTCCATCAGCATCTGGTTGGTGTTGGCGGTGCCGTAGAAAGTGCAAGTGCCGGGCGCGTGATAGGCCTCGGCCTCCGCGGCCAGCAAGTCGGCGCGGGTCGCCTTGCCTTCGGCGAACAGCTGGCGGACTTTCGATTTCTCGTCGTTGGGAAGGCCAGAGGGCATCGGTCCCGCAGGCAGGAATACCGCCGGCAAATGGCCAAAAGAGAGGGCGCCGATCAAGAGGCCGGGCACGATCTTGTCGCAAATGCCGAGATAGACCGCCGCATCGAACATGTCATGCGAAAGGGCGACCGCGGTCGAAAGCGCGATGACATCGCGCGAGAACAGGGAAAGCTCCATCCCCTTCTCGCCCTGGGTGACTCCATCGCACATCGCCGGAACGCCGCCCGCGACCTGCGCCGTCCCGCCCGCGGCGCGCGCCGCCTCTTTGATGAGATCGGGAAAGCGGGCGTAGGGCTGATGGGCCGACAGCATGTCATTGTAGGCGGTGACGATCGCGAGATTGGGCCCCGTTCCCTCGCGCAGCGCCTCCTTGTCGCCCGCTGCGCAGGCGGCGAAGCCATGGGCGAAATTGGCGCAGCCGAGGCGTTTGCGGGCGGGTTTGTTGGCGATGGCGGCGTCGATCCGCGCGAGATAAACCTGGCGCGACGGGCGGCTGCGCTGGGCGATGCGCTCGGTCACCTCGCCGATGCGTGCATTGAGCTTGGTCGTCATGCGCGTATCGCCTCCTCGATCGGCCCAGACGGGCTGTCAACCCTCTTTTAGCGCAAAGACGAGCAATAAAAAGGCCAGCCCGCGAGGAAGCCGCGGCGCCCCGGCGCTCGGGGTCAAAAACCTCCGAGCTCGTGGACCATCTTGGTGAAGCGCCGGCGCTCGTCGAGGGTCAGAGCGGCGGTGGCGACGTCGAGGTCCTGATCCTGAAGCCCCGCAGCTTTGGCGAAGCTGTTCCACGCCGCAGCCTTGGCGAGGTCGCGGGGCAGCGCTCGGCCGCTGACATAAAGGTGAGCGATGCGGTTCTGGGCAATCGGATTGCCGCGGGCGGCGGCGACAAGAAGGATCTTGGCGGCGCCGGCTTCGTCTCTTGTTGCGCCTTCGCCGTTGAACAGCATGATCGCGTATTCGACCTGGCCGGCGATGATGCCGCCGTCGGCCGCGCGCTTGAGCCAGTGGGCCGCCTCGACGATATCCTGCGGCACGCCTTTGCCCTCGCGCAGCATCACGCCGTAGGAATAGGCCGCGTTGTCGTCGCCGGCATTCGCCGCACGAAGGAAATATTGCGCCGATTTGGCGTAGTCCGGCGTCTTTCCGTCCACGCCGTTGAGCTCCATGATCCCGAGATTGTAGAGCGCGCCTGAATGGTTCTTGGCCGCCGCCCGCTCGAACTGCGCCCTGGCGGCGACTGGATCCTTCGCCACGCCCTTGGCGCCTTGAAGCAGCAGCACTCCGAGCTCATAGGCGGCTTGAGGATCGCCAAGATTGCTGGCGAGACCGTACCAGCGGGAAGCCTCGCGATCGTCGCCAACCACAGCCACGCCGTCGTGGTAGATCTCGCCGATCAGCGTCATCGCCGCCGCGTCCGTGCGATTGCCGTCGAGGCGCCGTTCAGCCTCGAGCAGAGCATAGAGGAAGTTGCCGCGCTGATAGGCGCCGAAAGCCAAATCTGGCGGCACTCCATCCGCCANNGGCCGCGGCGGCAGTGCGGGCGGCAGTGAGGGGCGCGACTCAAGCCCCGCGAGGTTCGCGAGCGGTGACGCGACGCCTGGCGCCTGCGTCTGGGCGAAAGCAGCGCCGGCCGAGCTGAGGGCCAACGCCACCGCGAGCGCAAACCGGGTCATGGGACCTTCGCGCCGACGCCGGCGAGCAGGGCTTGAACCTCGCGCGCGGCTTCGGACGGCGAAGGGCGGCCCCAGATCGCCTCGCCAAGCGCGACGAAATCGGCGCCGGCGCCAGCCAGCGCGCCCGCGGCGGCGATCGTGTCGGCATAGGCGACGCACGGCGTTTCGAAGATTTCTGCCCACCAGCCGACGCGCTCGGCCAGCGACTGCAGTTCCGTCATTGTTGCGCCACGGTGCGGCTCCCCGAACATCACGTAATCCGCCCCCATTTCGCCCGCGGTCATCGCCTCATCACGGGTGCGCAGAAATCCCGCGCCGACAATCCGTTCCGGTTTCAGGCTTTCGACCGCCGCGACCAGATCCGCGCCAGCGCCGTTGACATGAACGCCATCTGCGCCAACTCGAGCAGCCAACCGGCCATCGCTCTCGATCAGGAGCGCACAGTCGGCAGCTACGGCGGCGCGAAGGACCGGCGCCACGATGGCTTTCGCATCGGTTTGGGTCACGGGCGCGAGACGGACGAGCGCGCAAGCGATCGCCGCCGCTCCGACGACCTCGGCGAAAACCCTGGCGAAGGCGTCGGCGTCAGCGACCGACAGGAGCGGAGTGATGAGATAGAGCGAGCAGCCGGGGGAGTTTCGAGGTGTCAAGAGCATGAGCGGAGAATCGGATCGGGCGCTGACATGTCGCCGACCAATGCGGCCAAATGGGGGTCAAGGCAAGGCGCGCGGGCGGGATCATCGGCACGGATTCCGCAAGATCAGGGTAAAAGAGAGTCGATCGGCCTGTCAGTTCGAAAACGCCGCGCGAAGCCGCTCAACCTGAGAGGCGACCTCCGATCGCGTCATCACCGGCTCGGGCGAAAGGGCGACAACGAGGCCTTGATCAAGATGGATGACGCGCTCCTGAATGCGGAGCGACCGCTTGCTCAGGCTGCGCAGGGTCGGCGGCAATTGTTCGAAAACCTCGGGCGCGCAGCCATATTCCTGGCGGGAAAGCTTGACGCGGACGCGCTCGGCCTGGGCTTGGCTCGAGGTCAATTCCCCCTCGTTGACTGCGCGCTGAAGCAAGAGCCACGAGGCGACTTGCATGAGACGGGTGGTCAAACGCATGCTTTCGGTCGAATAGGCGAGCGCGGCCGGGCGGGAAAGGCCGCGCGATTCCGTTCGGCCCGGACCGTCGAGATAAGACGCAGCCTCCTCGACGAGCGTCATCCCCTCGCGAAACAGATCCTTGAATGCGCCCGATACCGCTAGACGGTGGATGAAAGGAATGGCGTTCGGCGGTGAAGCGGCGGCGGCGAAATTACGCGTCGGTCCTTCGAACTGACGACCCATACGCTCTCAACTCCCATCTCATTGACGCGCGGCGGCGGCAAAGACTCGCCAGCGCGAAATCTGAGGGACGCAAGCGACAATAACTCCCCCGCGGTCGTTTGCGCGCATTTACTATTGAGCAAGGTTAACGTGGAAGCGCCGGCTCTGGCAATGGACAAAAAGAAACCGCCCGAGGCGGCTTTCAAGCCGCAATCATCGCAGACCCGGAACGAAAGAGGAGCCGCCTATCGAGAACCGGTCCAGCAGGCTCCCTCATTCGTGATCGGTGACCGTTAACTGCATCTTCACAGGCAGGGCGGGTCCGGCTCGCGCCAACGCGGCGCGCCCCTCGATTCGTCAGATCTTGAATGCCGAGTGGGCCGCCGCGCGGGTCGCCTCGCGGGCCTCAATCGCCCTCTCGAGCCGCTCAATCTCGGCGCGCAAAAGGCCGATGCGCTCCCTGAGCTCGGGCGCCGACAGGTCGTCGAGGTTCTGCCCGATCTGGTGCGCGAGGAGCGGCTTACGCTTCTCGCCGAGTGAGGGTTCGTCGTCGAACGCGGCCATTGCGGTCTCCCCACTCTCGAGCGTCAGCCGGCGGCGATGAATCCGCCCCCGAGCACCCGTGCGTTCGGGTCGACGGAGTCATAGAATACACAAGCCTGGCCCGGCGACACGCCGCTTTCGGGTTGGACGAACTCGATCTCGCCCGAACGCCTCAGCAGGGCGGGCGCCGGCGGACGCGTCGAGCGCACCCGGGCTGCAATCGGCAGTCCGCCGGCTGGCAAATCGACGATCTCGCCTTCGCCAATCCAATTGACGTCGCGCAACCGCAGCCGCGCCATTGCGAGCGAGGAGCGGGGACCGACGACGACCCGCGCGTTGGCCGCGTCCAGGGCGACCACATAGAGCGCCTCGGCCGCCGCGACCCCAATGCCGCGCCGCTGGCCAATGGTGTAGTGAACCACGCCGTTGTGCCGTCCGAGCACGCGCCCGTTGACATTGACGATCTCGCCGGGAACCGAGGCCCCGGGCATCAGCCGCTCGATCACGTCGGTGTAATGGCCCGACGGCACGAAGCAAATGTCCTGGCTGTCGGCCTTTTCGGCGATCACAAGGCCATATTCGCGCGCGAGCTCGCGGACCCGCGCCTTCGGCATCGTCCCCAAGGGAAACCGAAGGCCCGCAAGCTGCGCGCGGGTGGTGGCGAACAGGAAATAGCTCTGGTCGCGATCCGGGTCGGCCGCCCGGTAAAGCGCCCGCCCCCCGCGCTCGTCGTCCCGGCTGACGACATAGTGGCCGGTCGCCAAGAGGTCGGCGCCGAGGTCGTTGGCGGCGGCGAACAGATCTGCGAATTTCATGTGCTGGTTGCAGGCGACGCACGGGACCGGCGTCTCGCCGGCGACATAGGCGCGGGCGAACGGCTCGATAACCTTCTCTCGAAAGCGCTCCTCGTAATCCAGCACGTAATGGGGAATGCCGAGCCGGGCCGCGACATCACGCGCGTCGTGGATATCCTGCCCGGCGCAACATGCGCCCTTGCGATGCATGGCTTCGCCGTGGTCATAGAGCTGCATCGTCACGCCGACGACATCGTAGCCTTCAGCAGCAAGCATCGCCGCGGTGACCGACGAGTCGACGCCGCCCGACATCGCCACGACGACGCGGGTTTCGGCCGGCGCCTTGCGCAGGCCGAGGCTGTTAAGCGCCGCGCGAGCGGGCGGCGCGAGGGACGGTGCAAGCATGACAGACTCATCCGGCCGAAAAGCCGGTGAACGCTTTATGTTGGGCCTGTGACCCGATCAAGCAAGCCCATAGCCCAATTCAGCCGCCGCCGCCATAGCGCGGCTCGGGGCAGAACCGCTAGGGCTGCGCCAGTTTGTCGGCGAGCAATGCGATCGTCTTGGCGTAGACCGGGGCCGAGTTCCATTCGAGCAGGGCTGGGAAGTTCGGCTGGCCTTCGTCCCAGCCCGCGCCCGGCTGCCAGCCGTGGCCGCGGAGGAAATTTGCGGTCGAGGCCAACGCGTCCGCGGGGGTCATCAGGTTGGCGCCGCCGCCGCCCTCGACGTTGACGGCGTATTTGAGATACGCCGACGGCATGAACTGGGTCTGGCCGATCTCGCCCGCCCAGGCGCCGCGCATTTGTCCGGGCTGCAGCAGCCCTTTCTGGACGATCATCAGGGCGTCAACCAGCTCAGCGCGGTAGATTTCGGCCCGCCGGCAGTCGTAGGCCAGCGTCGCCAGCGCGCCGAAGGTCGGGTAGGCGCCGAGGTCGCCGCCATAGCCGGTTTCGAGCCCCCAGATCGCCGCCAAGACGGGGGCCGGGACGCCGTAGCGCTGTTCGATCTTCTGAAACGGCTCGGCATAGGCAAGCAGCATCGTCTTGCCCTTCTTGATCAGGGCGGGCGTGGCGTGCCGGGCGGAGAAGACGGCGAAACTCTGCCCGAAACCCTGGCTGCGATCGTGGGCCGAGACCGCGGGCTGGTAGGCGACCCCGTTCAGGGCTGCGTCGACGACCTGAGGCGAAACGCCGTCCCGAATCGCAACCTGCTTGAACGAGGCCAGCCATTCATTGAACCCGTCTGCGCTGTCCCCGCAATCGGCGGCCCGCGCCGACACGACGCCGAACGCCGCCGCCGCAATCGCGAGCAGCAACCTCACTACATACCCTCGCATTTCGGCGCTCCAATTCATCGTCGTCGATTCGGAATCCCGCTAGCCGCCAAACAGGGCCGAACCTTGGCCGCGCTCCGCTTTCGGTCAGTTATCCGCGCTGACTGCACCCGTCGCCGCGCTTACGCAAGACCCATCCGGCCATAGGCATGTATCGCTAACTTTTCCGCCGCCGCCGCTTAGGTAAATCTTAAATCGCTTCGCCTAGTGTCGGCGAAGTGTCGGCGAAGATGTGCCATGCGTTCGAGTGAGAGTTCAAGATGAGTGAAACGCTGCGGCCGAGAGTGAAATATGTCATCGGTCCTGACGGCAGTCCGCTGACGATCGCCGATCTGCCGCCGCCCACGACCCGCCGCTGGGTCATTCGCCGCAAGGCGGAGGTGGTCGCAGCGGTGCGGGGCGGGTTGCTTTCGCTGGAAGAGGCGTGCTCGCGCTACACGCTGACGGTCGACGAATTTCTGAGTTGGCAGGTCTCGATCGACCAGTTTGGCCTGGCCGGACTGCGCACCACCCGCATCCAGCAATATCGGCAATAGCCCGCGGCGCGCCGATTAGACCAGAAAAGACGCGCACTATTCGCGAATAGAGAGTTCTGCTTTCAGATCGACGCGTTCAGGATGAGCGAAGTCGTTTGCTCATTCTTGCAGCGCGAAGGCTTTGAGGAAGCCCGCGCCTCTTCAGAACTTGTAGTTGAGGCCGGCGCGGACGACCTCAGCGCCGTAGTTCGTCCAGGTGAACCTGACCGGAATGAAGATCCCGGGGGAGATCGGCCCGGTCTGGCTGGGGTTGTTGTTGAGATCGTAGTGGAGATACTCTAGCCCGCATTTCTCAAGCGGCGAGCTGATTTTGGTGGGT
>PLUH01000421.1:3627-3794 GCA_003164825.1 Hyphomicrobiales bacterium | reverse complement strand
GCCGATCCGATTTCGAAAAGCGAGGGCCGCCTCGTTCAAATCTCCGTGTGCGCCTTATCGAACGCCCAGACCTCTTCGAACCCCATCAGCCGGTTCATCTCGGCGAAGGGATAGAGCGGCGCCGGCGAGCCGAGCGAGGAGCCGGTGTCGCGGATATGGGCGTAGAC
>PLUH01000421.1:660-3607 GCA_003164825.1 Hyphomicrobiales bacterium | reverse complement strand
CCGGCGATTCGACGAACAGCATGTCCGCCCCCGCCTTGGCGTAAGCCCGCGCCCGTCGGATCGCTTCGGCGAGCCCGAGTGAGCCGCGGGCGTCGGTGCGGGCGATGATGAGAAAATCGGCGCTCGTCCGCGCTTCCGCCGCGACAGCGATCTTGCGCACCATGTCGTCGGCGGCAACGACGCGCCGGCCGGGCGTGTGGCCGCACTTCTTGGGGAACTCCTGGTCCTCGAGCTGGATTGCAGCCGCCCCGGCGCGCTCGTAGCCGCGAACGGCATGGCGCACGTTGAGGAGGCCGCCGTAGCCGGTGTCGCCGTCGGCGATCAGCGGCGCCCCGGCCATGCGCGCCATTGCTTCGACCCGGCCGACCATGTCGGCGTAGCTCGCGAGCCCCGCGTCGGGCAGCCCAAGATGGGAGGCGACCGTTCCGTACCCTGTCATGTAGAGAGCGTCGAAACCCATCGCGGCCGCCATCCTGAGCGAGACCATGTCATACACGCCGGGCGCCGTGATGACGCGGTCCCTGGGGCGGGCGTTGAGGACGTCGATAAGCTTGCGCATGGCGCTTTCACCCGGGCTCATGTTCGCCGGGCGAGTTGACGACCGGCCGGCGGCTGACCATTGTGTTGGCGCCTGGAGACGCGGGCGCGCAAGTCGCCGGCGAAGAAAGATTCGAGGGAGGGGAACGCCATGACGATTGTCAAGCACAGCATCGACGCCGAAACGGCCGAGAAGGCCGTGGCCGCGGCGGCGAACAAAGCCGCGGAGCTCAAGCTCAGGATGTGCATCGCCGTTTCCGATGAGGCCGGCGATCTGAAAGCCTTCGCGCGCATGGACGGCGCGCCGAAACTGTCGATCGGGATCGCGCAGGACAAAGCCTACACTGCCGCGTCGTTCTCCATGCCGACCCACGCCTGGTTCGACTTCATCAAGAACGATCCGCCGCTCCTGCACGGCATAACCCATACGCCACGGCTCGTCGTATTCGGCGGCGGTTTCCCGATCGCGATCAAGGGCGACATCATCGGCGCGATCGGCTTGAGCGGCGGCCACTATACCCAGGACATGGAATGCGCCCGGGCGGCGCTCGCCGCGATCGGCGCCGATCCACTTTAGAGCTGGGTCATTTCAACTCGAGCCGCAGCCGTCATTGCCCGTCGCGTGGCGTCCAAGACGCCCGTGTCTTGAGGTTTTCATGGCGAAGCGAGCCGGGGAAACGCACCTACGCCCGTGACGCAGCGCCTTGTCATTTCGTCGGACTTGCCGCTGAATATCGGAACCCAGTGAGTCGGGTCCGAAAAAAGTAGCTGCTCTTGAGAAGTTTCCGTTGCGGCGCCAGGGCTCGGGCTTCCCGGCAAGCGGCGACGGCATGGAGGATGGGGGAACCGGATGCTGGTCCGTGGCGTGGCCGGTTCTATGTTCGTCCTCTTGGCCGGGTCCGCGGCGCTCGCCGCCGAAGCCCCGCCCGGAGACGCATCGGCTCCGTCGCAGGAAGCGCAGGGCGCAACCCAAGCTCCAGCACCGCCCGTCATCTCGGCTTCAAGCGTTTCCGTGAGCGACCCCCCGCCTTTCCCCGTCCTACCGGCGCTGCCGGCGGATTATTTCGCAACGACGCCATATCTTCTCGGCGAATGGCCGGGCATCCGCTCGAAGCTGAACGATCTCGGCATCCAGGTCTCGCTCACCGGCGTCGACGAAGCGGTCATGAACCTCTCGGGCGGCCTGCGCCAGAACGCCCAGGAGGCAGGACAAGTCGCCTTGCAGGCTCAATTCGACCTGCAAAAGAGTTTGGGCCTGACCGGCGCCTCGGTCCTGGTGACGCTGGTGGATCGTTGGGGCCGGGACGCCGCTACGGACGCAGGGATCCCCGCGCTTCAGCTGCTCAACGAAGTCTACGGGCGCGGAAACATACTCCGGCTCGAGGAATTGGCCTGGAATCAAAAGCTGTTCGACGACCGGATCGAAATCACGGCGGGGCGCCTCGCGTTCGGCGACGAGGTCTTCAGCTTCCCTTGCGATTTCATCAATCTGACCTTCTGCCCCGGGCAGCCGGGCAACCTGGTCGGCGACTACATCTACAACTGGCCGGTCAGCCAGTGGGCCGCGGTCGGGCAACTCAATTTTGGGTCCCAGGGCTATTTCAAGGCTGGCATTTTCGACTCGAACCCGGCCTATCTCAACACCACGCCCAACCCCGCCCTTTGGCCAACCGCGCCGGAGGACTCGCAGGGCGTCATTGTTCCCGCCGAAGTCGCCTGGACGCCAAAATTCGGCGCGCTTCAGGGGAGCTACCAGGTCGGAGGCTGGTGGAACAACAGCGCGGCGCCGAACGTCGCGACCAGCATCAACGGAGAGCCAATACTGGTCTCAGGACTTCCCGCGCTTCCCGGACACGGACGCTACGGGTTTTCCACCGTGTTGCAGCAGCAGCTCACTCACGATCCCGCGAATGCGGACCCGAAGAACGGCTTGAACGCCTTTGTCCTCGCCACTTACGCCGATCGTCGCACATCGATGCTGGATTATCAGATCTTCTGGGGAGTGGTCCAATATGGCCTCGGGCCCTGGAGGCCCAAGGACGGCTTTGGGATTGCGGTCGGAACGACGCATGTGAATCCAAATGTCGCCGATGCGCAGATCCTGGCCAACGCCCTGGGCGTCGGCCCAGGCTACGTGCAGCGCAGCGAGTACGTGACGGAAGCCTGGTACGGATGGCAAGCCGCTCCCTGGCTGAACTTAAAACTCGACGCGCAATACGTCATCACTCCAGGCGGCTATACGACCCCGACGAATCGCAACGCGTTTGTGCTGGGTGTTAGAACGACGATCGCTTTCTGGTAGGAGTGTCGGAGACCTCGGTCAGGGCGATCGGTTGGTCGACCGGCCGCAAGACCTTACCGCCTCAACGGCTTTTGCCGAAGGCGCAATGGACGGGGGGAGATCGTGGCG
>PLUH01000421.1:0-588 GCA_003164825.1 Hyphomicrobiales bacterium | reverse complement strand
GGCTTTGTCGCCGACCATTTCGGCCGCAAGCGCGCGCTCTTCGCCGCCGCGGGGCTTTTCATCATCGGCGCGGCGGTCGAGGCATTGGCGCCGAACGTGCCGGTTCTCGTCTTCGGCAGGCTCGTAGCCGGCTTCGGCGTTGGCGTCGCCGCGGTCGCGGCCCCGCTCTATGCGGCGGAACTCGCCCCGGCTGCGCAGCGGGGACGATTCGTCTCGTCCTATCAGCTCGCGATCACCATCGGCATCTTTGTCGCCTATCTCGTCGACGAAGCGCTTGCCGGCCCCGAAGGCTGGCGAGCGATGTTTGCGGTCTCCGCGGTCGCCGGCGTGCTGCTCGCGCTCGCGGTTCTGACCGCTGTTGAGTCGCCGCGCTGGCTGGTCAAGACCGGCCGTCCCGATGACGCCCGCCGCAACCTCGTCGCTCTCGGCGCTGAGGACGACGCCGACGCGCGGCTCGCCGCAATCAAGGCGGCGCTGCGCGCCGAGCACGAAACAGCGTCTTGGTCGGACGTGTTCGCGCCGCGCTGGCGGACGCCGCTCAAAATCGGCCTCGGGCTTGCGGTCCTGCAGCAGATCACCGGCATCAAC
>PLUH01000263.1 GCA_003164825.1 Hyphomicrobiales bacterium | reverse complement strand
CCCGCCAATGCCGAGAATGTTTCAACACTACGGCTGATCGTCCTCAGCTATCAGCCCGAAAGGCGGGGCGGGCAGATCAGCTTGCTGTGGTCTTTCGCAGCGCCGCATTGATACGCGTCTGCCAGCCGCGCCGGTCGCCTTGAACCGCTCAACCACTTCGCGGTCGAGGCGCAGGGTGATCGACACCTTGCGATTGGGCTTCGACGGACGCCCCACGCGCCTGACGACGCCCGGGCGCGGCGTCGGGAATTTAGGGGGCTCTTGGCGGCGATCGACCGCCACCTATCGGCTAATGAAGCGGCACTTGAGCCGCAGACCTTTGGATTCTGCCGCCACGCCGCTCACGATCCGCCTCCTTTGTAATATACGAGACCCCCGGTTCATCTATACTGAAACANNCCTCATACAAAATCATCACGCGGTCCAATGAACGCAATGATCGGACCAAGATCTCCTCGATCCGCGGCTCTGAGTGCAGCAATATAGGCGAGACGCCGATCGTTCATTCGTTGGAGGTTATACCCTCCGGCCCAATCGAATGGTTCGGCTCGATAAACCCGAGCGAGGACCGTGTCCGCCATGATGCGAGCGTGCCTGCCGTTGCCATTGGGGAATGGGTGAATTTGGACCATTCGATGATGGAGCCGTATCGCGGCTTCGGACGCTGGATAAGTCTGATGCTCGGCCCAGTACCGCGCGTCGTCCATCAGCATGCGAAGCTGCACCGCTATTTGAACGGGGTCGACACCGATGTTCTTCCCAGTCCGCCGAAACGTCCCCGCCCACTCCCAAACGTCGCCAAAGAGGCGCTTGTGCAGCACAATCGCGAAATTGTCCGTAAGCACGTCTCGCCGCTGCCGAGCTATCCATCGTAAGCCGGTCTCGATATTGACCTGCTCAAGTTCGTCGAGTTGGCCCCGCGTTGTGATATGCCTGAATTTCAGACCGCCAAGTTCATCAGGATCAAGCGGCGTTGCACCTTGTGGATATTCGATCCCCTCCAGCATCAATCGCTCCAGAAATCGGACGCTATGTCGCGCGCGATTTCGCGCGTCAGACGATCGACCTCCTCCGCGTTTTTCTTATCCGGCAAAGTCTGGCTTTCCAGCGCCATGTGTTTGCTGGCTGTTCCAACCAGGGCTTCGGCCTTTTTTCGCGCCTGCTCGTCGATTAGGTTCTCGATGCGCTTCGGCGGTACGATCGCGTAGACAAATCGACAGCCCATGGCCTCAGCGAAGGTCTGCATGGATTTCAGAGTAACGCCGCCCTCTAGCTCAGCATGTTCCGCCTGCGCGACCCGCGCCCGTGTGACGTGCAACCTCTTTGCGAGCTGAGAGCCGGACATGCCAAGCGCCTTGCGTACGGTTTGAAGCCACCCCTCAGACGGCACGGGAGGCATCGCGTGGATTGCAGCTTTGTCGACGATGCGTTGATACTGCTGTCTGGCAACTGTTTTGACCGCCATTGTCAACCTGTATATTTACATCCCATTGCGTTTCGTATATATATTTATATACACCCCATCAAAATATGTCAACTCATATATTGACACACCCAGCTTTCACGAAAACATATATGTTTACGTCCAAGGGATTCCAGCCGGATGGGCTACTTCAGCGATCGGGAGCGAGGCGAGCGCCCTCGCGACCGGGACGAAATCGACAAAACCGTTTGGCAGGCATCAAGGCACTCATCGGCGCTAGGGTTGACGACGGTTCCTTTGGGGCGCTTTCCCGCTTCAGACGGGCGGCGGGTTCCAATTGTTTTCAGCCCCCTACCCCCGCTTCCCCGCGATCTTCGCAACCTCCCGCATGACCCCGAGCGTCCCCGCCAGCCGGTCCTCGAGCCTCTCGAAATCGTCGGTCACGACGATGCGCATGTCGGGCCGCACACGCGCTCGCTCCCCTTGCGCCGCCACCCATCGGACCAGGGCGCCGGGGTTGGCGAAGGATTTCCCGCGGAAGGCGAGTGTCAGGCCCTTCGGGCCGGCCTCGAGCTTTTCGACATTGGCGCGGCGGCACAGCGTCTTGATCTGCACCAGGCTGAGCAGCAGCCCGACTTCCGGCGGCGGCGGGCCGAAGCGGTCGACGATCTCGGCCCCCATCGCGTCGATCTCGCCCTCGTCCTCGAGCGCCGAGAGGCGGCGATAGAGCGCGAGCCGGGTCGGCAGGTCGGGAATATAGGCTTCGGGGATCGTCACCGGCGCGCCGAGCTGAATGGTCGGCGACCACATGTCCTCGGCCGGCGCCTCCTCGCCCGACTTGATGCGCTCGACCGCCTCGCGCACCATCTGCTGGTAGAGCTCGTAGCCGACCTCCTTGATGTGGCCGGACTGCTCTTCGCCAAGGAGATTGCCGGCGCCGCGCAGATCGAGGTCGTGGCTTGCGAGCTGGAAGCCGGCCCCGAGCGTATCGAGCGATTGCAGAACGCTCAGGCGCTTCTCGGCCTGCGGCGTGATCTTGGCTTTGGCCGGGGTGGTGAAATAGGCGTAGGCGCGGACCTTCGAGCGGCCGACCCGGCCGCGCAGCTGATAGAGCTGCGCCAGGCCGAACATGTCGGCGCGATGGACGATCATGGTGTTGGCGCGAGGAATGTCGAGGCCGGATTCGACGATCGCCGTCGACANNTCGGGCGCGTTCTGGCGCAGGAACGCCGCCGCTTCGTCGAGGTCCTCGATGCGCGGGCAGACATAGAACGACTGTCCGCCGCGATAGCGCTCGCGCAACAAAGCCTCGCGAACGATCAGCGCGTCGAACGGCGAAACGAAGGTGCGCACCGCGAGCCGGTCAATCGGCGGAGTGGCGATGATCGACATCTCGCGCACGCCGGTCATCGCCAGTTGCAGCGTGCGCGGGATCGGCGTCGCCGACAAGGTCAGCACATGGACTTCCGAGCGCAATTCCTTCAGCCGCTCCTTGTGGCCGACGCCGAAATGCTGCTCCTCGTCAACGACGACCAGGCCGAGGTCCTTGAAGCTAACGGTCTTGCCAAGCACCGCGTGGGTGCCGACGACGATGTCGATTGCGCCGTCGGCGGCGCCCTTCTTCACCTCGCGGGTCTCGGCCGCGCCGACCATGCGCGAGAGCTGGCCGATACCGACCGGCAGGCCGGCGAAGCGATCGCGGAAGTTCTTGGTATGTTGACGCGCGAGGAGGGTCGTCGGCGCGATGATGACGGTCTGCTTGCCGTTGATCGCCGCGGCGAAGGCGCCGCGCAGCGCGACCTCGGTCTTGCCGAAGCCGACGTCGCCGCACACCAGCCGATCCATCGGCCGGCCGGCGGCCAGATCGTCGAGCGTGGCCTGGATCGCGCTCTCCTGGTCCGGCGTTTCCTCGTAGGGAAAGCGGGCGCAGAATTCGTCGTAGAGGCCTTCGGGGACGGTGAGGCGCGGCGCGGCGTGCATCATCCGCTGCGCTGCGACGCGGATGAGCTCGCCGGCCATCTCGCGCACACGCTTTTTCAGCCGCGCTTTCCGCGACTGCCAACCTGCTCCGCCAAGCCGGTCGAGCTCACCGGTCTCCGAGCCGTAGCGCGATAGGAGCTCGAGATTTTCGACCGGCAGGAACAGCCGGTCGCCGCCGGCGTAGTGAATCTCGAGGCAGTCGTGCGGCGCGCCCGCGGCCTCGATCGTCTGAAGGCCGACGAAGCGCCCGACGCCATGGTCGATGTGGACGACGAGATCGCCGGCGGTGAGAGCGCTCGCCTCCGCCAGCACGTCCTGGGCGCGCCGCCGGCGCCGCGACTGGCGGACCAGTCGGTCGCCGAGGATGTCCTGCTCGCCGATGATGGCGAAGCCGGGCGCCTCGAACCCCTGTTCGAGCGCGATAACGGCGAGCGGCAGCGCGCCGGCCCGCGCGGTCTTCGCCTGATGGTAGGACGAGACCAATTCGAGCGACTTCAAGCCATGCTCGGCGAGCACGTGGCTCAGGCGCTCGCGCGAGCCGTCGCTCCAGCCGGCGACGATGACGTTCAAGCCGCGCGCACGCAGCGCCTTCACATGGGCGACCGCGGCGTCGAACACGTTGGCGCTTTCGTTCTGCCGCTCGGGGGCGAAGTTGCGCCCCGTGTGGCCGCCGCAATCGACGGCGTTAAGGGCGTCGGGCGGCGGCTCGAACGGGGTCAGCCGCGCGAGCGGCTGACCGGCGAGGCGCTCCTTCCACTCGTCTTCGCTCATATAGAGGCGGGTGAAGGGGAGCGGCTTATAGTCCGCCTTGACCGGGTCCTCGGCGTAAGCCGCGCGGCGGGCGGCGTAATTGTCGGCGATAAGGGCGATGCGCTCATGCGCCGCATCCTCGGCGCGCGCGTCGAGCACGAACGGCGCATTGCCGACATAGTCGAAGACCGTGTCGAGCCTGTCGTAGAGGAGCGGTAGCCAGTGCTCGAGGCCGATCGCGCGGCGGCCCTCGCTGACCGCGGCGTAGAGGTCGTCGTCGCGGGTCGGCGCCCCGAATTCCTGCGCATAGGCCTGGCGAAAGCGGCGGATCGATTCCGTGGTCAGCCTCGCTTCGCTCATCGGCACGAGATCGAGCGAGCGCAACTGCGAGGTCGAGCGCTGCGTCTCCGGATCGAAGGCGCGGATCGATTCGAGCGTATCGCCGAAGAAATCGAGCCGGATCGGCGCGGCGGCGCCCGGCGGATAGAGGTCGAGAATGCCGCCGCGGGTGGCGTAGTCGCCGACGTCGCGCACCGTGCTCGCCCGGGCGTAGCCGTTCGACTCGAGCCAGCGCGTGAGATCCTCCATCCGCACGCTGTTGCCGGGTGCAGCGGAAAATGCGGCCGAGGCGATGAACGCGAGCGGCGGCGCGCGCTGGGTCAGCGCATTGACCGCAGCGACCAGAATGCGCGGCCGCTCGACGGCGCCTCTGGTTCGCGCGAGGCGCGCCAGCGCGGTCATCCGGTCGGCCGCAATCGCGGCGTTGGGCGAGACGCGATCGTAGGGCTGACAATCCCATGACGGAAAGTGCAGCGCCTCGATCTCGGGCGCGGCGAAGGCCAGCGCATCGATGAAGGCCTGGGCGCGCAGGCCGTCGCGGGCGACGAAGACAAGCGTCACGGCGCGGTTCTCGCCGGCCTTGGCGAGGGCGCGCGTCAGCTCGGCGACGACGAAGGCGTCATAGCCCTCAGGCGCGCGCGCCAGCGTGACGGCGCCGCCCTCCTCGAGGCGGCCAATGGCGGGAGCGATGGGACTCACGGCGTCTCGTCAGCGCTCGCCGGCGTTTCGCGCTTGAGCCCGCACAGGCGCGCGAAGAGGGGGGTGTCGAATTCGCGCGGCGGCGGCTGGCCGCCGATGATCCAGGCGAAGACCTGCGGGTCGGGAACGTCGAGCAGACGCTCGAACTCGGCAAGCTCCGCCTCGCTCATGGTCGGCAAATGCACATCGGCGAACCGGCCCATGACCAGATCCATCTCGCGCACGCCGCGCCGCCAGGCGCGGAACAGAATCCGCCGCCGCCGCTCATCGAGCGCGGAACTGCTCAAAGTCGAGCCGGACATGTGGGGCCTTTCCATGGCGACGCGCGCGCCGCCATGGTGGGGCTTGATCCAGTCGTCCACGCGGGCTGCAGCGGCGGCCTTATAGCCCGGAAGGGCGGGCATGTCAGCGCTTTGTCAGTCGATCGAGCGCTGAAGCGGCTTCGACGGCAGGACGATTTCGGCAAGACCAAGCCAGTCGGCCAGCGCAGCAAGCTCCTCGGAAATCGCGTCCATGGCGTCCGCGGGGGCGTGCGGCTCGAGATGCACTGCATGGACAAGCAATCGTCCGGCCTGGCGGTCCGCCTTCAGGTCGAGGCGGCCTATGAGCCGTTCACCGAGCAGGAAGGGAAGGACATAATAGCCGTGCTGTCGCTTTTCGGGCGGGGTGTAAATCTCGATCCGGTAGTGGAAGTCGAAAAGCCGCATCGCGCGCGAACGCTCCCAGACGAGCGGATCAAACGGCGCCAGAAGCGCTCGTGCGAAGATGCGGCGCGGCCTGCGGGCGGCGCGGTGAAGATAGGCGAGGTGAGCCCAACCGGGGACCTCGACCGGTTCGAGAACGCCCGCCTCAAGCAGCGACTCGACGGCGTCTCGCGCGTCGTTTGGGCCCAGACGGAAATAGTCGCGCAGCTCCTGCGCCGTGGCGAGCCCGAGCGCGCGCGCCGCCCGCTCGATCAGCGCGCGCTGCGCCTCCTTCTCATCCGGGGTCGGCAGGGCGAGGATCTCCGCCGGAATGATGCGCTCGGTCAGGTCATAGACCCGCTCGAAGCTGCCACGCCGGGTCGCCGTCGTGATGTGGCCCGCCCAGAACAGCCATTCGAGCGCCCGTTTGGCGTCGCCCCATTCCCACCAGCCCGACCGGGTGCGTTTTTCCTCGAAGTCCGAGGCCGCGCGGGGACCCTCGTTGCGGATGCGCTTGAGAAAAGCTTCCGCCTCGGCCCGGCGCTCGCCCGCGAACACTCGCAGGCCCTTCCAACCGACCTCCCCGCGATCGGCGCGAGCCATCCGCCAGCGCAACAGGGGATGCAACGGCAGCGGCAGGAGCGACGCCTCATGGGCCCAGTATTCGAACAGCCGCCGCTTCTTCCGACTTCCCCAGGCGGCCGTGTCGATCAGCGAACGGTCATAGGGTCCCAGGCGAGAGAAGGCGGGCAGGTAATGGGCGCGGACCAGGACATTGACGCTGTCGATCTGGTGAAGGGAGANNCTGGTGGACAGTCTTAAGCCATCGCGCGGCCGTGACCCTTTCCGGGCGCGGACCACCAAAGCCCTGGGCCGCAAGAGCGATTCGCCGCGCCTCGGCGAGGGAGAGCTTTTCTACTTTCGTCACCTTGCTTCGTCCCGTGGCGAAGCGGCTCATGCGGCCTCCGACCACGGAGCGCCCATCCGTCACACCTGCTCGATCTCGATCAGCGTGCCGGCGAAGTCCTTCGGGTGCAAAAACAGGACCGGCTTGCCGTGGGCGCCAATCTTCGGCTCGCCGTCGCCGAGCACGCGCGCGCCCTTAGCTTTGAGCTGGTCGCGGGCGGCGATGATGTCCTCAACCTCGTAGCAGAGATGATGCATGCCGCCGTCCGGATTGCGCTCCAGGAATTTGGCGATCGGGGAATTCGCGCCCAACGGATGCAGCAATTCGATCTTCGCGTTGGGCAGTTCGACGAACACGACCGTCACGCCGTGGTCGGGCTCGGCCTGCGGGACGGAAACGCGTGCGCCCAGCCTCTCGCGATAGGTCCAGGCGGCCGCTTTGAGATCCGGGACGGCGATGGCGACGTGGTTCAGTTTTCCGATCATACTTGTCCTCGGCTCTGGGGCCGTGCGGCGGACCAGGGCCGCCGAGTGAGGCGTGACGAACCGCTCAACGCCGCGGTTCACGTCCGCGAATCCGGTCGAAGCCCTGCTTGATCGCGGCAAAACGGGCTTCGATCAGAGGCTCGAACTCGACGTCGGTGAAAATGTACGGCCAGTCGTTTTCGATGCCTTCGCGCACAAGTTCGCCGACATAGGATGGGTCGATCCCATGCGAGACCCGATCCTGAAAGAATTTGAACAGGTCGGAAGACCGCATTGCGGCCAAGCCCGCCTCGGACGGACGGTCGAAACGTTCCGGCAGGTTGCGTACAGAGTTCACGATCTGGGTTCGAATGAACCCGGGACAGAGCACCGACACGCCGATTCCGCGCCCGGCCAGATCGCCGCGCAGGCCCTCCGAAAGCGCCACGACGCCGTATTTGGATACGTTGTACGGGATGGCGCCGCCGGAGGAGACCAACCCTGCGATGGAGGCGGTCGACACGATATGTCCGCCCTCGCGATGCCGTTCGATCAACGGGCCGAAAATCTCGATCCCCCGGATGACCGCGATGAGATTGACGCCAAGCGTCCAGTCCCATCCCGAGTCAGTCCAAGTTCCATATGGCCCGCCGCCACCCACGCCCGCGTTGTTGACGAGAATATGCACCTTGCCATAACGGGCGATCGTGGCGTCGGCCGCCGCGTTAAGCTCGGACTTGAGCGAAACGTCGGCCTTGACGCCATCGACATCCGCATTGGTGCGCTTGAGCGCTTCGACCGCCTTCGCAAGCGCCGCTTCCTCGATGTCGCAGAGCATGACTTTCACGCCCGCCTGTGCGAGGGCGCCGGCAATGCCGAGTCCGATTCCAGACGCCGCGCCGGTGACGAACGCGGTCCTTCCCGCCAGGTCTTTCATCCCGATTTCCTAGATCAAAGGCATTCGATGCAACGCGCCCTCGGGTTATACCTCGACGACCAGCACATGCACCTGGGGCTTCTTGCTCCAGACGGCGTTGACGGAATTGCGCACCGCGCGCTCGATGGCGCTGGAGACGACGTCTGGGTCGCGCCGCTTGCCCGGCGGTAGGCCCTCGAAGGCTTCGAAGATCGCGTCGTCGATCAGCGCGTCGATCGCCGCCCCTTCGCGCGTGCGCTCGGGTAGGCCGGCGATCATTACGTCCGGGTCGCCCGCCATCTCGCCCTTCGGAGTCAGCGCGAGCGCGACCGAGACGACGCCGGCGAAGGCGAGCCGGCGGCGTTGGCCGACGCTTTCCTGATCCGCCGGCAGGAGAATCGCGCCGTCCTTCAGCCGCCGCCCACTCGCGACGCTGCCCGAGGCCGAAACATCGCCGGGGGCCAAGCGGATGAGGTCGCCGTCGAACGCGCGCAAAACCTGCGGCACGCCCTGCGCAATGGCGAACGCGGCATGCTCGCTCAAGTGCAGCGGCTCGCCATGCGCCGGCACCGCGATCCTGGGGCGGACCCAGGCGTACATTTTCGCCATCTCCGCCCGGCGCGGATGGCCGGAGACATGAACGAGCGCCGTTCGGTCGGTGATGACCTCGACCCTCGCGGTCGCGAACGCGTTGATGATCTTGCCGACCGCCTTTTCGTTGCCGGGAATCGTCCGCGAAGAAAAAATGACGGTGTCGCCGGCGCTTAATTCTGCCGTCGGATGCTCGTCCTCCGCCATGCGAGCGAGCGCCGCGCGCGGCTCGCCCTGGCTGCCGGTGGCGAGCGCCAAAATCCTGTCGCGCGGCAGGCGCTCGAACGCGTCCATGCCTAAGAACGGCGGAACGCCGTCGAGCATCCCGCACTCGCGGGCGACGGCGACGACGCGCTCGATCGCCCGCCCGAGAATGCAGACCTGCCGTCCGGCGGCGAAACCGGCCTCGGCCGCCGAGCGGAGGCGGGCGACGTTGGAAGCGAAGGTGGTCACGACCACCCTGCCCTTCGCCTCGCCAATGAGCCAAGCCAACGTCTTGGCCACGTCGAGCTCCGACGGGCTCTCGCCTTCGCGCAAGACGTTGGTCGAATCGCAGACCAGCGCCAGCACACCCTCGTCCCCGAGCGCCTTGAGGCGCGCCTCATCGGTCGGGAGGCCGATGATCGGCGACGGGTCGATCTTCCAGTCGGCGGTGTGGACGACGAGCCCGGCGGGGGTGCGGATCGCCAGCGCCGTGCTTTCGGGAATGGAATGGGCGACGGCGATGAACTCGACGACAAACGGGCCGATGGCGACCTTCTCGCCCTGGGCTACGATCCTCAACGGAATCTTGGGCGCGCCTGGCTCGCCGAGCCGGCGAGCCTCGNNCAGCGCGCCGATGTGGTCCTCGTGCGCGTGGGTGATGACGATTCCGACCAGATTCTTCTTCGCCTTCTCGATAAAGCTGAGATCCGGCATGATGAGATCGACGCCGGGCAGGTCCTCGCCTGCAAAGGCCACGCCGAGATCGACCATCAGCCATTGGCGCGCGTTTGCGGGTCCGTAGCCGTAAAGGGCGCAATTCATGCCGATCTCGCCCAGGCCGCCGAGCGGGGCGAACACGAGCTCGCTGTCGTCCGTCATCTAGGCTCGGCCCTCCCGCGCGTGAGAAGCCGACAAGGCCGCCGGCGGCTGGGCGTCCGAGCGAGGCGCCAGACTGAGGTCGGCGGCCTCGATGCTCTCGAGCCCGCGCTCAGAACGCATGAGCAGGCGACCGCCCGCATCGATCCCCTCGAAGACGCCCTCGCGCCGGCCGGCCCCGCTTTCGATCGCGACGCGTTGGCCAAGACCGTGGACGCGGTCAAGCCAGGCGGCGCGAATGCGGTCGAACGCCTGTCCCTCGCGCCAAGCCTCGAGCGCCTCGTCAAACCGCTCAGCGAGACGCTCGAACAACTCGCCCGCGCCGACCGATTGCCCGCTTGCGCCAACGAGACAAGAGGTTGCGTAACCAAGCCCCTCCGGCGCATGCGCGCAATTGACGCCGACCCCGACCGCGTAGCCGGCGCGCCGGCCGGCGAGGCCAATCCCTTCGACCAGGATGCCGGCGCATTTGGCGCCGTTCAGGATCAGATCGTTCGGCCATTTCAGGCCCGCGTCGGTCGCGCCGGCGTCGCTTGCCGCCCGCGCCAGCGCGACGCCGGCGACGAAGCCGAGCTGCGGTGCGAGTGCGGGAGGACACGGATCGATCATGAGCGCGGTGGCATGAAGGTTGCCTGCCGGTGAGATCCAGCCGCGGCCGCGGCGGCCTCGCCCGGCTGTCTGCTCGCCGGCGACGATCCACAAGCGGTCCGATTCGCCTCCAAGCGCGCGGCGGCGCGCCTCCTCGTTGGTCGAATCGATCACGCCGAATCGAACGACGCGCCAGGGTGCATGCGCGTTGTCCCGCCTCAAGGCCGCGGTCAAAAGAGCGACTGCGCGGCCGCCATCGCGGCGTTGGTGATCGGCGACGGCAGGAACACGAACAAGAGGATCATGAGGGCCGAAACCGCCAGCACGATGCGCGCGACCGGAGCCGGGCGGTCGAACGCGGCCGCCGGCTCGTCGAAATACATCAGCTTGACGATCCTGAGGTAATAGTAGGCGGCGACGCAACTCGCCAGAACGCCGATGACCGAAAGGCCATAGAGACCAGCCTTGATGCCGGCCGCGAAGACATAGAACTTGGCGAAAAAGCCCGCGAGCGGCGGAACGCCGGCGAGCGAGAACATCATCGTCGCCAGGAAGAAGGCCATAGTCGGATCGGTCCGCCCCAGACCGGCAAGGTCGGCCATCGTCTCGACCGCGCGGCCTTGACGCCGCATGGACAGAATGGCGGCGAAGGTTCCAAGCGTCATCACGACATAGATCGCCATATAGATTATGACGCTTTGGGCGCCCTCGACCGTGCCGGCGGCGAGACCAACGAGTGCGTATCCCATGTGGCCGATCGACGAATAGGCCATCAGCCGCTTGAAGTTGCGCTGGCCGATGGCGGCGAAGGCGCCAAGAACCATCGAGGCGATCGACACGAAGGTGAGGATCTGGCGCCAGTCGTTGGAAATGCCGGGAAAGGCGGTGACCATGACCCGAACGAGGACCGCCATCGCCGCAACCTTGGGCGCGGAGGCGAAGAAGGTCGTCACCGGGGTCGGGGCGCCTTCGTAGACGTCGGGCGTCCACATATGAAACGGCACGACGGAAATCTTGAAAGCCAGCCCGACCAGGATGAACACCAGCCCAAACAGCACGCCGATGCTCGCATGATCATGCACGGCTTCGGCGACTGCGCTGAACGAAACCGAGCCCGAATAGCCGTAGATGAGCGAGATCCCGTAAAGCATCATGCCCGACGACAAGGCGCCGAGGACGAAATACTTGAGGCCGGCTTCCGTCGCGCGCAGGTCATGCCGGCGATAAGCCGCGATCACGTAGAGCGCCAAGCTCATCAGTTCGAAACCGAGGTAGAGCGCGATGAAGTCATCGGCCGAGATCAACATCAGCATGCCGAGGGTGGAAATCAGGATGAGGACCGGGAATTCGAAGCCGCCGATTCGCTCCTGACGCATGAACTCGACCGACAGCAGCAGCGTCACCAGCGAGCCGACCAGCGTGATCGCGCCCATGAAGCGGGTGAAGGCGTCGTCCGCGAACGCGCCGTAGAAGGTCACGCCCATCGGGCGATTCTTGGCCACTATCAGAATCAAGACGAGGCCGAGCAGGCCGACGGCAATCTCGTTGACAAGGTTCGATCCCCGCTCGCCGCGCAGGGCCCCATAAAGCACGAGCGCCAAGGTCCCCGCCGCCAGGACCACCTCCGGCAGGACTACGGGAAGAGAAATGGCCGTCTCGTGCATGAATGTCGCTCGTTCAAAAGACAAATAATGGACGGCGCAAGCCCCGCGGCGCCGTCATAAGCCCGCAGTCCTGGTCGCCGTGACCGCGTGTTGGAAGCCTTGGATGAGTTGGTCGATCGAGGCCGCGCTGGCGTCTATGATCGGCTGCGGATGCACGCCATAGAAGAGCATCAGCAGCCCTAGCGGCAGAAGAGTTGCGATCTCGGGACCCGTGAGATCCGCGATGCCCATCAGGTTCGGCTTCTCGATGACGCCGAAGATGATGCGGCGGTAGAGATAGAGCGCATAGCAGGCGGACAGGATTATGCCGAACGTGGCCAGGAACGCGACCCAATTGTTGATCTGGAACGTCCCGATCAGGGTCAGGAATTCGCCTATGAAGCCCGTGGTGCCAGGCAGCCCGACATTGCCGAGCGTAAACACCATGAAGGCGACCGCATAGAGCGGCATGCGCTGCACGAGTCCGCCGTAGGCGGCGATGTCGTAGGTGTGCATACGGTCATAGACGACGCCGACGCAAAGGAAGAGAGCGCCGGAGATGAGTCCGTGGCTGATCATTTGGTAGACCGCTCCCTGAACCCCCTGGGTGTTGGCGGCGAAGATTCCCATCGTCACGAAACCCATGTGGGCGACCGACGAATAGGCGATCAGCTTCTTCATGCTCTCCTGCGCCAGCGCGACCAGGGAGGTGTAAATAATTGCGATCACCGACAGAGCAAAAATGAGCGGGGTGAAATAGAGCGAGGCGTCCGGAAACATCGGCAGCGAAAACCGGATGAAGCCGTAACCGCCCATTTTCAAAAGGACGGCCGCAAGCATCACCGATCCCGCGGTCGGCGCTTCGACATGCGCATCAGGCAGCCAGGTATGGACCGGCCACATCGGCATCTTGACCGCGAACGAGGCGAAGAACCCAAGCCACAGCCAGGTCTGCATGTTTGCCGGGAAGTGCGTCTTGAGCAGCACCGTGATGTCGGTCGTGCCCGCCGTCCAGTACATGGCCATGATCGCCAGCAGCATCAGGACCGAGCCGGTGAAAGTGTAAAGGAAGAACTTGAAGGCGGCGTACACCCGGTTCCCGTGGCCCCAGACGCCGATGATGATGAACATCGGGATGAGGCCGCCCTCGAAGAACAAATAGAAGAGGACGAGGTCGAGCGCGATGAAGACGCCGACCATCAGGGTCTCCATCACCAGGAAGGTGATCATGTACTCCTTCACGCGAGTCTGAATCGGGGTCCAGGACGCGACAATGCAGATCGGCATGAGAAACGCGGTGAGCAGCACGAACGGCATCGAAATGCCATCCACGCCAAGCTTGTAGAGGATCGCGTGCGAGAACCAGTCGCGCTCCTCGACCAGCTGAAAGCCGGGCTGGGCCGGATCGAAGCGGGACCAGGCGACAAGGCTCAGGGCGAACGTGATCAGGGTCGTGAACAACGCAATCCAGCGCGCGTTTCGCTTGGTCGCTTCGCTGTCGCCCGGCAGCAGCAGGATGAACAGCGCGCCGACGAGCGGCAGCGCCAGGATGCCGGAGAGGATCCAGGAACCGTTCATCGCATCGCCCCGTTGAACAGATACCAGGTCGTCAGCGCGGCGGCGCCGATAAGCATCGCGAAAGCGTAGTGGTAGACGTAGCCCGTCTGCAGGCGGACGGCGCTGCGGGCGACGTCGAGAACGCGGGCAGAGACGCCGTCCGGCCCAAGCCCGTCGATGATCGCGCCGTCGCCGCCCTTCCAGAATGCCCGGCCGACGGCGAAGGCCGGACGGACGAACAGGAAGTCATAGAGCTCGTCGAAATACCACTTGTTGAGCAGGAAGCGGTAGATCGCGGGGAAGGCGTTCGCGAGCCGCGCCGGGGCCGTACGATCGACGAGGTACATGTAATAGGCGATCGCGAGCCCGCCCAGCATGAACAGGCTCGGCGACAGCGAGATTAGCACCGGTACGTGCTCCATCTCCTCGAGGATGTGGTTCTCCTGGCCGAGGAACAGCGAACTGCGCCAGAATCCCTCGTGACCGCCGCCAATGAACAGGTAGCGGAAGGCCGTGCCGGCGAAGGTCGCCCCAAGCGCCAGCACCGCGAGCGGCGCGAGCATCACCAGCGGAGATTCATGCGCGGCGTGGTCGCCGTGATCATGGGCGTCGTGGCCGTGATCGCCATGCGCCTTGGCCGGCAGGGTCGCGGCCCAGTCGCCACGGTGACCGAAGAAGGTCATGAATACGAGGCGCCAGGAATAGAAGGCGGTCAAGCCGGCGGCGATGTCCGTGCATAAAAATCCAAAGACCGCCCCATAGCGATGCGAGGCGAACGCAGCCTCGATGATCGCATCCTTGGAGACGAAACCAGCGAACCCGATCGGCGTGAACGGAATCCCGACGCCGGTGAGGGCGAGCGTCCCGATGATCATCATCCAGAAGGTGAACGGGATCTCCTTGCGCAGACCCCCCATGGCCCGCATGTCCTGCTCGTGATGCATCGCGGTGATGACCGAGCCCGCGCCGAGGAACAGCAGCGCCTTGAAGAA
>PLUH01000283.1 GCA_003164825.1 Hyphomicrobiales bacterium | reverse complement strand
TCGCCCGCCCAGCTCGATTTCGCCCGCGACCTCGCCGCTGCTCACGACTCAGCGTCGCAGGTCGACTTTCGGCTGCAGGATTACCGGGACATCGACGGCCGTTACGATCGCATCGTCTCGATCGAGATGGCCGAGGCGGTCGGCGAAGCCTGGTGGCCGACCTACTTCGGCAAAATCGCAGGCTGCCTCGAGCCGGGCGGACGGGCGGTCCTTCAGGTGATCACCATCGCCGAAGAGCATTTCGACGATTACCGCCGCACCGTTGATTTCATCCAGCGCTACATATTTCCCGGCGGCTGCCTGCCGTCGAAAACCGCTCTCCATCAGCAGCTCGAGGCTGCCGGGCTGCGGCTCGTGAGCCAGGAATCGTTCGGTCTTTCCTACGCGCGTACGCTTGCGGAATGGCGGCGCCGATTCCACACTGGCTGGCCCGAGATCGCCTCGCTGCAATTTGATGATCGCTTCCGGCGTCTATGGGACTATTACCTGTGCTACTGCTCCGCAGGCTTTCTGGAGAGGGTAACGGATGTCGGCCTCTATTGCGTCGAGCACGCCAGCGCGCCCAGTCGCGCGAAATCTGCGAAGAGCGATCCGGCAGGCGGCGGGCGCGATTCGTAGGGCTGCGGTTTTGGCGGCGGCGCTGGCGGCGCTGGGGGCCGGAAACACGGCGCTCGCCGGTCCGGCTTTTCTCGGCAATTGGGCGCGCGGCGACGGCAAGACCCATATCCGGGTCGAACCCTGCGGCGCGGAGTTTTGCGGGGTCAACACCTGGGTCAAGCCAGGCCACACCGGCGAAAAGGTTGGCGACACGCTTGTCGCCGATCTGAAGCCAGTGGGGGCTGAGCGTTGGTCAGGCTCTGCTTTCGATCGAAGGCGTGATCGACACTACACGATGCGAGTCCAGGTCGCCGGCGGGCGCATGACCACCGATGGATGCATATTGGGCGGCATGATGTGTCAAAGCATGCATTGGACCCGCCTCGGTCGGGCGAACTGACTTTCCCGCTCACGCGACGCGGCGGCCCTCCCGCCAAACCGCGCGCACGACCGGCTCGCCGTCGTGCATCGCGACGCGCAAGAGATCGGCGCGGCGGCCGACTGCAATCTCGCCTCGATCCTTGAGCCCGGTCGCCTCGGCCGGCGCCTTGCTCACCAGGCGCATCGCTCCGGCGAGGCCGCCCACCGCGGGCGCATCGGCGAGGCGGAATGCGGCCATCAACAGCGCCGCCGGCACATAGTCGGATGAGAGGATGTCGAGCTGGCCCGCTTCGGCAAGCTCCCGCGCCGAGGCGTTGCCTGAATGTGAGCCGCCGCGGACCACGTTCGGCGCGCCCATCACCGTCGCCATGCCGGCGGCGCGCGACGCCGACGCCGCTTCAAGCGTGGTCGGGAACTCGGCGATCGTCACCCCGTCGCAGCGGGCCAGGGCGACCTCCTCCGCCGTCGTGTCGTCGTGGCTGGCCAGCACGATGCCGCGCGCTTTGGCGATCTCGACGATGCGCGGCCGGTTTTCGAGCGCCCGAATGCCGCCGATCCTCTGTCGCTCTCCGGCCACCTCTGCGAGATCGGCTCGGGACCGTCCCGACTTGCCGGAGTAATAGATGAAGTATTTCTCGAGATCCCGGTACTGCCGCTGTCCGGGTGAATGATCCATGAGCGAGATGAGCTGCGCCGAGTGGGAAGCGAGGACAGCATGGAGGGAGTCGACGACGTTCGGCGCCGCGACTTCGCAGCGCAGATGGGTGAGATGGTCGGCGCGCAAAAGATCTGCGTCGGCCGCCCTGCGGATCGCCTCCGCGAGCAGCGCGGCCTCGTCGCCGAGCTGCGCGCCGACGTCAAATTCATCAACCCCGACCCGCAATGAATCGAAAACGGTGGTGATTCCCGCCGCGGCGATCTGCGCGTCGTAAGCCAGGACCGCGCTGCCGGCGTGCCATGTCACTGCGCGCCGCGGAAAGTAGTGCGATTCGAGATGGTCGGTGTGCAGTTCGATGAGGCCGGGAAGCAGGTAGTCTCCCTGAAAATCGATTCCCGCGCCCCGCGAGTCGTGCTCGCCGATCTCGTCGATGCGGCCGTCGTCAACCTTGAGGCAGCCGATGAACACGCGATCGGCGGTGACGATCCGCGCGTTCCTGAACCATGTCGCCGCGCCATCGAGGAATTCCATCGCCTAAGCTCCGTATTTCTCGAGGAACGCCTCGACGGAGAGGATGCGAAAATCCTCCGGCGCCGCCCGCAACGCCGCGTGGCTCCAGTCCCACCAGGCGAGCGCGTCCATGCGTTGGCCGATTTCCGGCGAAAACCGCCGCTTGATCGGCTGTGCAGGAACGCCGCCGACAATGGCGTAAGGTTCGACGTCGCGAGTCACCACTGCGCCCGCGCCGACCGCGGCGCCGTTGCCGACGGTCACGCCCGGCAGGATCGTCGCCCCGTGGCCGATCCAGACGT
Organism: Hyphomicrobiales bacterium; assembly: GCA_003164825.1. Classification (GTDB taxonomy): domain Bacteria; phylum Pseudomonadota; class Alphaproteobacteria; order Rhizobiales; family Beijerinckiaceae; genus Roseiarcus. Next base: position 977 of record PLUH01000283.1, on the reverse strand, counting down.
CATGGCCGATGACGACCAGGTTTTCCCGCCGCCAGTCGAAGAGGCTTTCGTCGCGATTCGCGTCCGGCCAATCGTCGTTGGCGCGATAGGTGAAATGATGCAGCGTCGGGCGCCAAACCGGATGATTGGGCGCATTGATGCGGGTGTAGGAGGCGACGTTGACGAACTTGCCGATCCGGGCGGCCCAAGTCTGCGCATCCTGCATCAAGTAGGAATAATCGCCGAGCGTCGTCTCCAGCACGACGCACCGCTCCGCGATCTCGGTGAAGCGCCCGAGCCAGCCCCCGACGACCTCGGCGGTCGGATGCACGAGCGGCGCCTCGCTTAAGCGGCTCGAAGCGAGGCGAGGGGCCGGCGCGGCGCTCATGCGGCCTCATGGGCGGAAAACGCCGTGACGTCGATCAGCCGGTCCGCCAGGCGGGCGCGAACGTCCTCGTCATGAAAGATGGCGAGGAAACCGGCCCCGCCGGCCCGCCGTTCGGCGATCAATTCGACCACTGCGTTGCGGTTCTCAGCGTCCAGAGAGGCGGTCGGCTCGTCGAGGATGAGCNNCCGCGGCGGCGACGATGTCGAGCGCGGCGACGCGCGGGATGACGCGCAGAAATTGGCTGACGTAGCCCATGATATGCCGCCGGGCGCGGATCACCTCGCGCGGGCTCGCGGCGGCGATATCGAGAAAGCCGTCGCCGTCGGCCAAGAAGATGCGTCCGGCGTCGGGCCGATAGGCGCCGAAGACGATTTTAAGAATCGAAGATTTGCCCACTCCCGACGGGCCGCCAAGCACCACGCACTCCCCCCGCCGCACGGCNNAATCCGACCCCATGGACCACCGGCAGCCTTAGCCCCCCATGCAGATGAAGCGTGAACGTCTTGTCGAGGTCCTCGACGACAAGCAGGTCGTTTGACCACGGCTTCATCATACCGCGAGCACCGAGGATACGAGCAATTGCGCATAGGGTGTTTGGGGGTCGTCGAGC
>PLUH01000414.1:2465-2795 GCA_003164825.1 Hyphomicrobiales bacterium | reverse complement strand
CGGAAGCCAACTCTCATAGGCTTCCGTCAGCGCGGCAAGGGCGACCGGCGCGGCGCCGCCGAGCCTCAGCGTCTCGCCGCCGGTGACGCCGATGCGCGAGAGCGGGACCGCAAGCCGCTTCGCCTCTTCGGCGATGGCCGCTGTCTCGGCCGGCGCTGAGGTCAAAACGTAGCGGCCCTGGTCCTCGCCGAAGAAGAAGGCGTGCTCCGAGGCGTCGGCCGCGATCGTCGCGCCGATCCCTCCGGCAAGCGCCATTTCGGCCAGGGCCACGGCGAGGCCGCCGTCGGAAAGGTCGTGGACGGCGCTGACTTGCCCGGCCCGGATGAGCGA
>PLUH01000414.1:0-2450 GCA_003164825.1 Hyphomicrobiales bacterium | reverse complement strand
CGACGTCGTCGACGAGGCCGACCCCGCCAATCGCCGGCGTCGGCGGAATCCCTTCGCCCATCGTTTCGTTATAGAGCGACACGTTGCCCGAAACGACGGGAAAATCGAGCGCCCGCGCCGCCTCGCCGATGCCTTCGATGCAGCCGACCAACTCCCCCATCGTCTGGGCGCGCTCGGGATTGCCGAAATTGAGATTGTCGGTGAGCGCGAGCGGCCGGGCGCCGACGGCGATCAGGTTGCGCCACGCCTCCGCCACCGCCTGTTTTCCCCCTTCGCGCGGATCGGCGGCGCAATAGCGCTCGGTGCAATCGGTGGTCAGCGCCAGGCCCTTGGGCCCGTCGCCGAACCGGACCACCGCGGCGTCCCCTCCCGGGCCTTGGATGGTGTTGCCGAGGATGAGNNGGGGCCATGATGGCGGCGGGATCGAGATAAGGCGACGGCGGCGTCTGCGTCCACGGGCGGTCATAGAGCGGCGCTTCGCTGCCGAGCTCCCTGATCGGCAGGTCCGCCTTGACCTCGCCGCCCTGCCTGACGACGAACCGCCGCGAATCGGTCGTCCGGCCGATGACGGCGAAATCGAGCCCCCACTTGCGGAAAATGTCCTCGGCCTCTTTTTCCTTCTCCGGCCTCAGCACCATCAGCATCCGCTCCTGGCTCTCGGACAGCATGATCTCGTAGGCGCTCATTTCCGTCTCGCGGCAGGGGACGCGGTCGAGGTCGAGCTCGACGCCGAGATCGCCTTTTGAGCCCATCTCGGCCGCCGACGAGGTGAGGCCGGCCGCGCCCATGTCCTGGATGGCGATGACCGCCCCGGACGCCATCAATTCGAGACAGGCTTCGAGCAGCAGCTTCTCGGCGAACGGATCGCCGACCTGGACGGTCGGGCGGCGCTCCTCGGCGTCCTCGGCGAACGACGCCGAGGCCATCGTTGCGCCATGAATGCCGTCGCGCCCGGTCTTCGAGCCGAGATAGACGATCGGATTGCCGACCCCCGCCGCCTTCGAGGTGAAGATCGCGTCCCGCCTGGCGACGCCGACGGCAAAAGCATTGACGAGGATGTTGCCGTCATAGCGTCGATGGAATCCGGTCGAGCCGCCGACGGTCGGCACCCCGAACGAATTGCCGTAGCCGCCGATCCCGGCGACGACCCCGGCCGCCAGGCGTCGGGTTCGGACATGATCGGGCGCGCCGAAGCGGAGGAAATCGAGGCAGGCGATCGGCCTTGCGCCCATTGTGAACACGTCGCGCAAGATTCCGCCGACCCCGGTCGCGGCGCCCTGATAGGGCTCGATGAACGAGGGGTGATTGTGGCTCTCCATCTTGAACACGCAGACGTCGCCGTCGCCGATGTCGATCACGCCGGCGTTCTCGCCCGGGCCGAGGACGACATAAGGGCCTTTGGTCGGCAGCTTGCGCAGATGCAGGCGCGAGGACTTGTACGAGCAATGCTCGTTCCACATCGCCGAGACGACGCCAAGTTCGGTGAAGGTGGGGTCGCGGCCGATGAGCGCGACGAGGCGCGCGTATTCGTCGGGCTTGAGACCATGCGCGACGGCGAGCGCTTCGTCGACCTTGGGTTCCGCGGCGCTCAACGGCTCAGGCTCTCTCTCAAACTCGGAAACGACGCCCGCCCAATAGCCTTGAGCGGCGATGAATCCAAGCCGCAACGTGATAAGCAAGATAGGCATGGGATGATCGCCATGACCGAAGCCGCGCTCTCGGTCCTCTACCGGGCGACCTGGAGTCCGAAGCATCGAGGCGTTTCGCGACGGGCGATCCGCGTTCCCTGTCAGCGCCGTCCGAACAGCCGCTCGATGTCGGCGAGCTTGAGCTCGACATAGGTCGGGCGGCCGTGGTTGCATTGGCCGGCGCCCGGCGTCTGCTCCATCTCGCGCAGAAGCGCGTTCATCTCATCGGGCTTGAGCGCCCGGCCCGAGCGCACCGAATGATGGCAGGCGAACGTCCCGAGCCGGCGGTCGAGCCGGCGGGCGAGGCTCTGGGCGCCGTCGTCGGCCGCGAGATCGGCGGCAAGGTCACGCACGAGGCCGGCGAGGTCGCCGCCCGCGATCGCCGCGGGCGCTTCGCGCACCATGACCGCGCCGGGGCCGAAGCCCTCGACGATCAGGCCAAGGCCGGCGAGTTCCTCGGCGTGGGCGTCGATCAGCGCCGCCGCGTCGGGGTCGAGATCGACCACCATCGGCGTCAACAGCGTCTGCCGCTCGATCGCCCCGCCCTCGCGCTCGCGCTTGAGCTTCTCGTAGACGATGCGCTCGTGCGCCGCGTGCTGGTCGACGATGACGACGCCGTCCGCGGTCTGGGCGATGATGTAGTTCCCATGCACTTGCGCCCGCGCCGCGCCGAGCGGAGAGGCGAGGTCGCGCTCATTCGCCGGCGCGGCCGGCGCCGCCGCCGCGGTCTATACTTGGCGCATCGCCCGCCGGCGCGCGGAC
>PLUH01000383.1 GCA_003164825.1 Hyphomicrobiales bacterium | reverse complement strand
TTGTAGACGTCATATTGCTTGTCGCGTTCGGCTTCGCGGATCTTCTGCACCAGCACCTGCTTGGACGCCTGGGCGGGGATGCGCCCGTAGTCGAACGGCGGCAGGGATTCGGCGATCCAGTCGCCGATCTGGGCCGACGGGTTCTTTTTCTGCGCTTCGGCGAGCGTCATCTGCGTCGCGTCGTTCTCGACCTCGTCGACGACGAGAAGCAGCCGCGAGAACCGGATTTCGCCGGTCTTCGGGTTGATCTCGGCGCGGACCTCGGTTTCCTGGCCGTAGCGCGAACGCGCAGCCTTCTGCATCGCGTCTTCCATCGACGCGAGCACGATCGAGCGGTCGATCGATTTTTCCCGCGCGACCGCGTCGACGATCTGCAACAGTTCGAGTCGGTTGGCGCTAACGGCCATGGGTGTCTCCTTCATCTGGCCCGAGCGGCTTTGACGCCGCGCCGCGGGCCACGGCTTTGAGTTCGTTCGATCTCGCCCCGGACGCGACGTCCGGACTTGTCTTCCGGTCGGCGCCCGCCCTGCGGCCCGCCGGTCGCTTCGCGTCTTTGAGGGCGGCTTTCTCGCGCCTGAGCGCGGCGCGGATGAGATCCTCGGTCAGCACGAGCCTGGCCTCCGCCATGGCGCGGATTGGCAGCTCGACCTCGGTCTCGCTCGTGTCGTCGGCGATCAACGTCATCCGCGCCGCCGGCCCGTCGAGACCGGGCGCGACCGCCGTGATGCGTCCGCGAAAGCGCTTGCGGCCATCGATCGCAACCGCCATTTCGACGCGCGCCTCGTGGCCGACGGCGCGGACGAAATCCGATTCGCGCACCAGAGGGCGGTCGATGCCGGGCGAGGAAATCTCCAGCCGGTAGGCCTGCGTNNCCGTCCGGACGCTCCGCCATGATCTGAACCGTCGCGCCTGCGGCGGAAGAAATCTTGACCCGGACCAGCCGGTAGCCCAAATCCCGCGCTACCCGCGCCGCGATGCGGCCGACGCGCTGGCTTGCGCCTGGATCCTCGATCAGGCGCGCCTCGTCGAGCCCTTCGGCGGGCTCGACGATGGTTCGATTCGGCGCTTCGACCATGCGACCTTGGCGGCAATAAAAAAGAGCGGGTCCCGGCCAGGGCCCACTCTCAACTGGTCTCTCCGTGGAGAGCTATGAGATGTCGTTAGCCGCCATATAGGGCGCCTGGCCCGCGGACGCAAGGCCAAAGGCGCCTCGCCCAATTGTCATCTCGCCGCTCTCGACCGGCGCACGCGGGGTCTGGCGGTTTCCCGGCCGCTCACGCTGTCGGCAACTTGTAGCCCTTGAATGTTTCGCGCAGCTTGAGCTTGTTGATCTTGCCGGTCGCGGTATGGGGGATTTCCTTCACCACCTGCATGTCGTCGGGCATCCACCATTTGGCGATGCGGGGCTTCAAATAGTCGAGGACCTCGTCGGTCTTCGGCGAATGCCCTTCCTTCGGCACGACGACGAGCAGCGGCCGCTCGTCCCATTTCGGGTGGGCGACGCCGATCACCGCCGCTTCGGCGACGTCCGGGTGGCCGACGGCCAGATTTTCGATGTCGATGGTCGAGATCCATTCGCCGCCGGACTTGATCACGTCCTTGGCCCGATCGGTGATCTGCATGACGCCGTCGGGGTCGATCGTAGCGACGTCGCCGGTATCGAAGAAGCCTTTGTCGTCGAGGATCTGGCCGCCCTCGCCCTTGAAGTAGCTTTCGACCACGGCGAAGCCCTTGACCTTGAGCCGGCCGAAGCGCTTGCCGTCCCATGGCAGGTCGTTGTTCTCGTCGTCGACGATCTTCATCTCGACGCCGAACGGCGACCAGCCCTGCTTGCATTTCAGCGCCAGCTTCTCCTTGTGCAAGAGCCCCATCTGGCTCGGCTTGAACGAGCCGACCGTGCCGAGCGGGCTCATTTCGGTCATGCCCCAGGCGTGGCGCACTTCGACGCCGTAGTCTTCCTCGAACGCGCGGATCACTTCGGGCGGGCAGGCAGAGCCGCCGATGACCACGAGCTTGAGCGTCGAGAGCGACTTGTGCTCCTTGCGCAGAAAATGCAGCAACCCGAGCCATACCGTCGGGACGGCGGCCGACATCGTCACCTTTTCGGTCTCGAGAAGCTCGTGGACCGAGGCGCCGTCGAGCCTCGCCCCAGGCATCACCATTCGCGCGCCGCGAATGAGGCAGGCGAGCGCAAGGCCCCAGGAGTTGGCGTGAAACATCGGCACGATCGGCAGAACCGTGTCGTAGGCGTTGAGGGTCAGGGTTTCGGGGCCGGTCGCCATCATCGAATGCAGGACGTTCGAGCGATGGGAATAGAGCACGCCCTTGGGATGGCCGGTGGTGCCGGAGGTGTAGCAGAGGCCGGCGGCGGTGCGTTCGTCGAATTCCTTCCAGGCGAAGTCGCTGTCGACCTCTGCGATCCAGTCCTCGTAGGCGACGGCGTTCTTGAGTTTCGTCGCCGGCATGTGCGCGGCGTCGGTGAGAACGACGAAGCGCTCGACCGTCGGCAAGCGGTCGGCGATCGCCTCCAGGAGCGGGACGAAGGTGAGATCGATGAGCGCCATCCGGTCCTCGGCGTCGTTCATGATCCAGGCGATCTGCTCGGGGAAGAGGCGCGGATTGACGGTGTGATAGACCGCGCCGGCGCCGGCAATGCCGTACCAGCTTTCGAGATGCCGGTAGCCGTTCCAGGCGAGCGTCGCCACTCGGTCGCCGATCTTGATACCGTCGCGGTCGAGCCTTTTGGCGACTTTAAGCGCCCGCTGGCGAATGGCGCGATAGTTCGTGGCATGCATCGGCCCCTCGACCGTCCGCGAGACGACTCCCTGCTCAGGGAACTGAATGGCGGCGAAATCGATGACCTTGTGCATGAGCAGGGGCCACTCCTGCATCCGTCCCAGCATGCGGTTTCTCCCGACTCGCTTATCGGCGCTTGATTGCGGCGCGCGGATTGTCCATGGACTAACACCTTGGCGCCGCATGCGCCGCTTTGCAATCGCCGGAAAGTCGAACTTCCCCATCCCTTGAAGGTTCTGCGCCGTCACACGCCCTCCATCTTTGGAAAGGAGCCCGATGCCCGACCGGCAGAACCCCGACCGCTCCGTCCGGGTCTGGTTCCGGCTGATCCGCCTCGAGGCGCGGATGCAGGCGGCGGTCGGCGAACGCTTACGCGAGATCGGCGTCTCAATCCCGCAATGCGACGTCCTGACCACGCTGACCGAGCAGGAGGGGGTCAGCCAGCAGGAACTGGCCAAGAGGCTCTATGTCACCAAGGGCAACATCTCGGGCCTGATCGACCGCCTGGCCGAAGCGGGCTTGGTCGAGCGCCGCTCGGCCGCCGTGGACCGCCGCCAGCACGCTATCCACCTCACCGAGGCCGGCCGCCGGATGGCGGAGAGGGCGCTCGCCGTCCAGCACCGCTGGATCGCCTCGACCCTCGGCCGGATGGCGGAGGCCGATCTCGAGGCGCTGGAGACGCAGCTCGTCGCGCTTCGCGACATCGTCCGCGACCGGCAGTCGCCGGCGAGGGCGGTGAAGGACTGATCCGACCGGGACGTCGTTTTACCTGTCGAGCCCGCCCATCAGCATGTATTTCAGCTCGACGAACTCCTCCGCCCCGTGGCGCGAGCCCTCGCGGCCGATGCCGGATTCCTTCACGCCGCCGAACGGCGCGAGCTCGCTCGAAATCGCCCCGGAATTGATCCCGACCATGCCGTATTCGAGCGCCTCGGCGACGCGCCACACCCGGCCGAGGTCGCGGGCATAGAAATAGGAGGCGAGCCCGAACTGGGTGTCGTTGGCTTGGGCGATCGCGTCGGCCTCGTCCTTGAACCGGAAGACCGGGGCGACCGGGCCGAAGGTCTCCTCCTTGGCGATCAGCATCGACGGGTCGAGACCGGAAAGCACCGTGGGCTCGAAAAAGGTGCGGCCGAGCTTGTGGCGCTTGCCGCCGATCGTCACCTTGGCCCCCTTCTTCAGCGCGTCAGCGACATGCGCCTCGACCTTCTCGACCGCTTCCTTGTTGATGAGCGGTCCCTGGGTCACGCCGGCCTCCGTCCCGTCGCCGACCTTGAGCTTGCCCAC
>PLUH01000055.1 GCA_003164825.1 Hyphomicrobiales bacterium | reverse complement strand
CGCTCGGTCGTGTCCGGCAAAGAAAAGCATCAAGCTGCGCCGACAAATCGCCGGATGCTGACGGCGAAGCCTATGACGCCAACGACATGCTCTATGCCTTCGAGAGCTCGGCTGACTATGATCCGGCGCTAAAGCTGAAAGCGATCATCAAGCCGATGCTGACCATCAATTTTGCAGACGACTTGACCAATCCTCCCGACACCTGCACTTGCCCACCGCATCGAACTACACCGAGGTTATGTTTCCAGCTGGCCATGCCAGCTACGGTCACAGACACTCGCGCACCCTGCTGTTTGGGCTTCGGCTCTTCAGTCTTTCCTGCAGCGCTTGCTGCCTGCACTGCCGATCCAAGTCGCCCTCGCGGCCGAGGGCATAGCGGCGAGCGCGCATGCCCAGACCCCGCAGGCGACGTCCAAGCCGGCCGCCCTCCCAACCCGCTTTTCCCGGACGATGCGGAGTTCTGGTACGAGACCCTGGGCATGTTGGGTGCAGACGAGTACGGCGCCGGCTCATTCGGCGAGGTTCTGGCGATATGCCGGCAAATCAAGGCTGGCGACTACGACAGCTGATATGACGCTTGGAACGCCGCCGCCGACGGCCTGGCCGGGGAAGCCGATGGGCAGCTCGCGCGCGGGCACAAGGTCAGCGCCCGGGACAATTACCTTCGCGCCGCCAACAACTACCGCTCGTCAGAGTTTTTCCTGCACGCCACCCCGAAAGACCCTAGCGTCGTCCGGGCCTATGGCCGCCAGATCGAGACCTACAAAGCCGCCGCCCGGTTGTTCGACGTGCCGGTCGAGCCGGCTGAAATTCCCTACGAAGCGACCTCGCTGCCCGGCCATTTCCACCGCGTGGACCAATCGGATCGGCCGCGGCCGTTACTCATCATGCACACCGGTTTCGATGGGTCCGCGGAAGAAAAGCACTGGTCGGGGGCCCGAGCGGCCGTGGCGCGGGGCTATAACGTTCTGGCCTTCGATGGCCCCGGTCAGTCCGGTCCTCTCCACCGGGAGGATCTGCCGTTCCGTCTGGATTGGGAAAGGTCGCTACACCGGTTGTCGACTATGCGCTGAAGCAGACGGGCGTCGACCCCAGCCGCATCGCACTATTGGGCACCAGCATGGGCGGCGAACTCGCCCCGCGGGCGGCGGCTTTCGAACACAGGATCGCTGCCTGCATCGCCAACGATGGCCTCTACGACTTCGCCGCCGCCTTCCTGTCGATGATCCCTCCGGCTCAGCACGAATCTTTCGTTGCTATGATCAACGCGCCGGCCGGCCCCTCGCCGCTGGACGCGATCCTGACCGGCATGGCGAAGGCCTCGCCAGTCGCCGGGTGGTCCTTTGCCAATGGCACATGGGCGTTCGGGGTCGCTAGTCCGCGCGAGTTCCTCAGGAAGGCGTTGGACTACAACCTGCGCGATGGGGTCGCCGAGAAGATTCGTTGCCCCGCTCTGGTGGGCGACGCCGAAGGCGACCTGTTTTTCAAAGGCCAGGCCGACGAGTTGTTCAATCACCTGACCTGCAAAAAGACCTTGTTGCGCTTTACCGAGGCTGAAGGCGCTGGCGCGCACTGCCAGATGGGCGCCGGTCGGCTGGCCTTCGCCCGCATGTTCGACTGGTTAGACGAAACCTTGGCGCCAAGTTGAACGTCGCCCGGCTCGCAACGGCCCGTCTATCCAGCGCACGGCGGAGTTCCTGAGTGAGTAGTTTCCGATCCTGGCGCCGCGTCGTCTTGAGTTTCTAAATCGAAGCTCGTTCTCCATTCGGGAAACAAGGGCGCCGCGTAAGCCCGTCCGCCGCTTCGTCAGGAAGGCGCCGCCATCATGCCTGAGGCAACCGACTTCGGAACTTTCGGCCGGTTTGAGGAAACCTCTGTCCGCGACATGCCGCCCGACATGAAGGAGGCCTACGACTTCACGATGAAGCTTCGGGGGCTGGTGCCGGGGCCGCACAGGATCTGGCTGGCCAACCCCGAATTGTCGAAGACAGTCGTGCCGATCGGCGCCTACTACCAGACAGGATCGACGCTGACGAAGCCGGAAATCGAGATCGCGACAAATCTCGTCAACGGCCGCTGGCTGGCGGCCTATTCCAACTACGAACACGAGATTATAGGCGAAAAGGCCGGCGGCCTGCCTCCAGAGAAAGTCGAGGCCATAATCGCCGGGCTTCCGACATCGTTCGACGATCCCCGGCAGCAGGTGGTCTACGAGCTGGCGTCTGCCCTGATCGCCCCGCGGGTGGTTCCGAAAGGCCTCTACCGGCGTGCGAAAGCGCTGCTCGGGGACGCCGGCATCGTCGACGTGACGATGCTGCTCGGGTGGTTCACCGGCGTGTCGCTGACCCTTATGGCTTTCGACGTTCCTTCGAACGCCATTGGCCTGGAACAATAGGATTTCAAAATGCGACCTTGCAGCCTCGGCGGTCGCCTTCCGCTTCTCGATCCGGCCAAGCTGTCTGAAACCCAACGGAAAGTTTACGATCGAACCGTAGCGACGATGGTCCCGTGGGCCGACGCCGCTCACTTCCAGAGCAGGACTGCCCACGGAAGACTGATCGGCCCGTTCAACCCGGTCCTATTTGCACCGGAAATGAGTTCCTGTTTTGCCGATCTCCAGGCCGCAGAAGCAAGGTACACGCCTCTGAGCGAAAGAGTCCGCCAGGTGGTGATCCTCGCAGTCGGCGCGGTATGGAAAGCGGATTACGAACTCTACGCTCACTCAGCGGTCGCGCTTGAAGCCGGCCTGTCGGAAGCCGCGATCCGATCGCTTGCCGACGGTGGATCTTCAGAAGACCTTTCGGACGAAGAGCGGGTCGCGCAGCGTTTCGTGCGACAACTGACAGCCGAGCATCACGTCGACGAGCCGCTCTACCGAGCTGCTGAAGCGGCCTTTGGGCGCGAGGGACTCGTCGCCATGACGTTCCTGGCCGGCTGTTATCAAGTCGTCTGCTCGTTGTTGAACGCGTTTGAAATTCCCGCTCCCGCCCATGAAGCGTCCTCGCTGGTTGAATAGTTCCAAACGGATCGCGAGAGCCGGCCGCGACTTAAGGACTCACCATTAACTTGTGGAGACACTGATGGCATCTGACATCCCGCATCAAGCCAAGCTGTCCGTGGCTGCATCGTTCCTTCCTCATTTCTTCCTGGAAAACCTGGCGATCCGGCGCGACAACTCCATCCTCGTAACCGTCGCGACGAGAAAGGAGCTTTGGTACCTTCCTCCGCCGCGTGAAGGCGCCCAGGTAGATCCCATGCGCCTTCACATCTTCGATCAATTTGTGTCGGGCATCGTCGAGCACAAACCAGATAGATTCTATATCTGTACAGGAAACGCCTACACGACTCATGAGGCCTACTTGTACAGGCTCGATTTGGCCGGTTGGGCCCCCGGCGCGACCGCCAAGCCGGAACTGGTGCTGACGTTTCCGAAGGAAGCGCGCGGCTTGAACGGGAGCTGTCTGATCGCGCCGGATACCCTCCTCATTGCCGATACTTTCGCCGGACTAATCTGGCGTGTTGATCTCCCCCCGAGTGGTAAGTGCGAGCCTCGCGTCTGGCTCGCTCATGAAAGCATGGCGCATATCGCCGACACTCTGCCTCCGCCCCCTCAGCCAGGCATAAACGGCATACGGTATGCCTCGAAGACCAATTTTCTCTATTACACGTCTACGGGCCAGAAACTCTTCATGCGTGTGCGTGTCGATCCCCAGACCAACGATCCCGAGGGAACGCCCGAACTCGTCGACAGCGGCACAATGGCCGACGATTTCTGCATAGACGAGGACGCAGGCGTGGCCTACGTGACAACGCACCGCGAAAACACGATTGATCGCGTGCCGTTGAAACCGAACAGTGGCTCCAGACGAAGTGTGGCGGGTCAGCCATTTACGGAGCTCCTGCTCGGGCCATCGAGCGGAGCTTGGAGCCGGGTTCCGGGCGAATATGGTCGGGTCGCCTATTTCACTACAGACGGTGGTCAGACAGCGCCGCCGCCTGACAAAATCGTGCGGTCAGCCAAGATTTTGCGGGTGGAGTTCTAAAGACCAGAACTTCGCGATGTCATGCCNNTCGCGATCCGGAGTGGCCGCTCAACTTCGACTCCGGCCGATAATCACTAGGACGAATGTCCGCACCTGGCGCAACCGTTGGGTTCGACGATTGGCTGCTTCGGTTCGGATTGCCGACCTCCAGCAGGGGCCGGCAAGTGGAGGTCTCCGCCCATACCGACCCATGCGTAGATTCCGACTCTACCGGATTAGGCGCCCTAAGCTGGGCGCTATTCAGCCCCTGGCCGTCTCCGTTTGATGGAACAATCCGATGTTCTCCGGCGCGTGACNNTTGCCGCAGAACGCCACTGCTCCTATGCCGAACTGTCTAGACTTCGGCTGGCGAGGCCGCCACCTTCAAAAGAGCGGTTCGCTGGCGAGGACCTGCGGTAACGGGGAATTGTCCCCGCAACTTGCCCCGCGCCACAGGTGGTCGAAAGTTTATCGCCGCGGCCAAATCATGATTGACCGCGGTATTCCTTCCTGAGGCTGCTCGCTGGAGGCGCCACATGGGAAGAAGGCCAACAATCCGGCTTTGTTCGCATGACGCCCAGCGGCAACGCGGCTCCAGTAAGCTTGGAGTTGTCGTCGGGCTTGGGCCCGCCCGTACTATTCGGCGCCGCCGTCTATGCAGCGACAGAGCGGGGAGAGACAGGATCATGGGCGGCGCTGACGCTGTTGCTTTTCGTCCTTCCCGCTGTCGAAGTCGCGCGGTTTCGGGCCAGTTTCGGGCTTTGGGTTCGGTAGCTGTCGGCTTGACGCTGAGCATCCGGATATGATCCGCCCGCCGAAGCCCAGACTGTGCGCCGCCTCCGTGAAAAGCACTGCGAAGTCTCGGCATGAGCCCCAGCCCTCGGAGGCTCAAGATGGTCTCGCCCATGGAGAAGGAGAGCACCGCGCCGTCGCGTCTCCATTTCGCGACCGAGCGGCGACTGTCAACCAAGTCGCACGTTGATCTGGTGCCGACCCCCGTCATCCTTGAGCGGCACGAGGAGCGGACGTTCGGGGATCTCAACTCCGTCTACCTCGGCGAAGGCGACGCCGCGGCTGACCCCGCTCGGGTTCTTGACGGAAATCGAGTATCGCGCGGTTCGATATCTCACAGTAGCCTCGTATTCGTCCCAACCCTTGGGAATGCAGGGATCGACAGACAGGAACGCTCCGCGCAGTCGCAGACCGAGCAGGTTCTCGACCCCCGCGCGCTGCAGCCAGCCTGCCGAGCCCGTGTACCAGGTCCAGCCCCCGCGCCCGACATGCGGCGCTGTCGAGTATATGTCGGCGCATACGACATAGGGCTCGACTTTGTAGCGATACGCGTCGGCGCGGGTTCGCGAGTGGTTGATGGGGTTGAGCAATGAGAAAAGCTCGGCCGCCTTGTCGCCCTCGCCGAGCGCGGCGAACGCCATGACCGACCAGGTCGCCGCGTGCGTATATTGGCCGCCGTTCTCGCGAACGCCGGGCGGATAGCCCTTGATGTATCCAGGATCGTGCGTCGTTTTGTCGAACGGCGGCGCGAACAAAAGCGCCAATCCATCCTCGCGCCGGATCAACCTATCGAGCGCGGTCATCGCACGCGCCGCGCGATCGGGCGTCGCTGCGCCTGAGAGGACCGCCCAGGACTGCGCGATGGAATCGATCCTACACTCGTCGCTGGCGGCGGAGCCGAGTGGGGCGCCGTCATCGAAATAGCCCCTACGGTACCATTCGCCGTCCCAGGCCTCGCGCTCGATGGCAGCTTTCAGTGCGCCCGCGTGCGCCGTCCACGCTTCGGCGCGACCCGTCTCGTCGCGCCCCAGGGCCAACGGTGCAAACGCGGTCAGCGCCGCATACAGGAACCATCCGAGCCAGACGCTTTCGCCCTCGCCCTTTTCTCCCACACGGTTCATGCCGTCGTTCCAGTCGCCCGTCCCAAAGAGTGGAAGCCCATGCCGCCCCATGGTCAGGCTTGCATCAAGCGCCAGCGCGCAGTGTTCGAAGAGCGTAGCGCTCCCTTGAGAGATCGTTGGCTCAAAGAAACGATCCGTCTCGCCTGCTTCGAGTTGGGCGCCCTCGAGAAACGGAATCAATTCGTCCAGCACAGGCGTGTCGTTCGTTGTCTCGACATACTGCGCGACCGTATAGGCGAGCCAGGCGCGATCGTCGGAAATACGCGTCCGAACGCCCTGACCGGAATGCGGCAGCCACCAGTGTTGGACGTCGCCTTCGCCGAACTGGCGAGCGGCCGCGCGAAGCAAATGCTCGCGGGTCAGATCGGGCCGGGCGGCGGCAAGCGCCATGCCGTCTTGCAACTGGTCGCGAAAGCCATAGGCGCCGCTCGCTTGATAGAACGCCGAGCGCGCCCAAATCCTGCAGCTGAGCGTCTGGTAGAGTAGCCAGCCGTTGAGCATGAGGTCCATCGCACGGTCGGGAGTCTTGACCTCGATCGCGCTCAAAGTCTCATCCCATGCGCGCGCGATGTCCGCTTCCAAAGCGTCGAGATCGGCGACGCGAATGGCCTGGATCGCTGCGCGGGCGTCCTCACGTGTTGCCGCCTGTCCCAAAAAGAAGACGACTTCGGCCACACCCCCCGGCTGCAATTCGAGCTTCGCGCGCATCGCGGCGCAAGGGTCCAAGGCCGCGCCAACCCTGTTGGACAGGGGCGACGCGCTCGCAAGCGCGGCCGGATTCGCGAGCGTCCGATTACGGCCGATGAACTCTCGGCGATCGCCCGTCCAATCGCTTTGCAAGCCCCGCATGTCGGCGAAGGCGACACGCGAACCGAAAGCCATATTCGAGGGATTGCATGCGAAGATCGCTCCGGTGGCTGCATCGGTTTCGGTTTCGACGAATGCGACCGTGGCTGCCCTCGACGCGCCGAGCACCCACTCGACAAAAGCGGTCACGCTGAGATGACGGGTCAGGTTCAATTTATTCGTCAACCGCAGGCGCGATATCTTGACCGATCCTTCGACGGGCACGTACTGAAGGAGATCGGCGGCGATGCCGTGCGCGGTATGCTCGAAGCGGCTAAAGCCCCAGCCATGACGTGCGACATAGACCCCCGAGGGGTCGCGGATGGGGACCGCTGTCGGACTCCAGATGTCGCCGGTCTTGTCGTCTCGCACATAGAAAGCCTCGCCCGGAGGGTCGCTGACGGGGTCGTTCGACCAGGGCGTGAGTTGGTTTTCCCGGCTGTTGGCGGACCAGGTGTAGCCGCCGCCTTCGGTCGCGGTCTGGAAACCGAATGCGGAATTCGCGATGACGTTGATCCAGGGCGCGGGCGCCGATTGGCCCGGCCCGAGTATCGTCACATATTCCTTGCCTCCCGCCGCAAATCCTCCCAGCCCGTTGAAGAATTCGAGCTCCGGCGTGCGGAGCGCCGCGGGTCGCTCTGGGCGAGCCATGGGGCCTTCCTTGCGCGGACGTATCGGCTCGATTGGGTTGGCGATGCGATCGAGCTGATCGGAAAGACCTCCATGTTGCGCGACGAGCACTACGCGGGCGGTCGAGACCAGCAGCGACCGCGTCTCGGCGGCGATCAGGTCCGCCCGAAGCACGAAAACCCGGCCCAGCCGGAGATCGATCCCAGGAGCGGGCCGCGATTGGCTTGCGCGTACCAGCGTCTCGATCGCCACCTGAAGGTCCTGCACGTATGACGATTTCCGCTCGTTCAGAATGACAAGGTCGACGGCGAGCTGCTTCATCCGCCAATATTCATGAGCTTGCAGCACCTGACGGGCGACATTGAGAGTTTCGATTTCCGCGATTCGAAACAGCACGATCGGCAGATCGCCGGAGACGCCCTGAGACCACAGACCGGATTGCGGACCGGAGCCTTGACGAATGACCTCCGACGTGGGGCGCAAATCACGGCCGGCGAAGATGACATGGCTCGCGAGGCGTTGAAAAAGTCCCGCCTCGCCTGGTTTGACGCCGAGATGATGAAGCTGCACCTGCGCCTGGGTCCACGCCAGCGTCGTTGCGCGCTCATAGGCCGCCGCGTCCCGATGTTTGTCGACGCAATCCAACAGCGCTTCGCGGGTTCCCGCCGCCATGGTCCAGAACGCGACGCGAACCGTGGCCCCAGCCGCCACGCGAATGCGACGGCGCAGCGCGAAGATCGGATCGAGCACGGCTCCGACCGAATTGGTCAACGGCCGCCCATCCAGTATTGCGATCGGCGCACTTACGCCATGTCCGCGGCCGAGGAAGCGCGCCCTGTCGGTTTCGAACGCCGGTTTTCCGACGGCTTCGCCATTGGCGACGCTCAGATGCGCCGCCCAGATTTCGGGTTCCGATGGGCTCCGCTTTCGCCGCGTGGCAAGGATCGCGCCGAATTCCGCAAGGTATTCCGTCTCGACGAACAGCTTCGCGAAGGCGGGATGGGCCATATCGGCGCTTTGTGGCCCCAAAGCGAGTTCGGAATAGGACGTGATCTCGATGTCGCGCGCCCGCATGCTCGCATTAGAGACGGACACGCGCCGAACCTCGGCATCGTCTTCGGCCGAAACCAGTACTTCAAGCGTTGTCGTCAGAGACCCGTCGCGTCGGGCGATCTCGACGCGATCCTCATGGAAATCGACAGTATATTCGTCGGGCTCTGCGCCAGTCGGCTGAAAGCCCGCAGACCAGACTTCGCCGCTCCGTATGTCTCGAAGAAAGATGTAAGAACCGCTATCGTCTCGAGTCGCGTCCTCTCGCCACCGCGTGATGGCGATGTCGCCCCACCGGCTGTATCCGGAGCCGGCCGCGGTCATCATCACGGCGTAGCTCCCATTGGAAAGAAGTTGAGTCGCCGGCGTAGATTGGTGAACGGAAACGATTTTGCGCCCGCCGGACGTATCCACGTCGCTCGCGCGCGCTGCAGACTTGACCTCCGCCGCCCAGGGCTGGGTCGAAGCGACTTCGCGAGGAACCCGCTCCTGCAACAGCAATTCCGTCGCCCGAATGATCGGCTCGACATGGAATCGCTCTCGCATTGCCCCGTCAAAGACCGCGTTGGCGATCGCGACGATCGTCATGCCCTGATGATGCGCCATAAAGGCCTGGACGAGAGCGAAGGTCTCGCCTTCTGGAACCCGCACCGGGGTGAAATCGACGGCCTCGTAAAATCCATAGCGGCCCCGCGCACCCATTGTCGCTAGACGTTTGAAATTCGTGACCGCGGCCGAGGGATCGATCATGCTCGCCAGGCCGGTCGCATAGGGCGCGATGACTCTATTCTCTCCTAGTCCCCGTTTCAGTCCGAGACCGGGCACGCCAAAATTGGAATATTGATAAGTGAGCTCCAGGTCACGGGCGTTGTAAGCGGATTCGGAAATGCCCCACGGCAATCCCAGTTTTGCCCCATATTCGATCTGGCGGCGCACGACGAGCCGATCCGTCTCCTCCAGCAAGCTCCCCGTGGGTGCGCGCATGACAAGCGGCGGCATGAGATATTCGAACATTGAACCCGACCAGGAGATCAACACCGTGCCGTGGGTGACTGGCGTCGCGGCGCGACCGAGCCGGAACCAGTGCCGGGCCGGTAGGTCTCCCTTGGCGATCGCGAAGAAGCTCGCCAGCCGCGCTTCTGACGCCAGGAGGTCATAGCAGTTTGGATCCAGGGCGGATTCGGAAATGAGAAAACCGATCGAGAGCAATTGGCGCGAGCGGTCGAAGAGAAAGCCAAACTCCATCGCCATCGCCATCGTGCGAAACGCGTCCTCAAGGACGAGCAGCCGGGCCTCGCGGGAAGCGGCCGTCCCAGCCGAATACTTGTGATCCGCGCGATGGGCCTCGATAGCGGCCATGGTCGCCCGCGCCCAGTACAAGAGATCCGATCCGCTCCCGTCGCTCCGCTCGAGGGCGATCGCGCTGGCGATGTCGACCATGGTCGCCGCCTCGACAGCGAGTTCCGATAATTTGGTCGAGAGCGTTTCCTCGGACGGAGAGGCGCTCGCGAGCGTGTGAGCCATCGCGGCAAGCGAATCATCGAGCTGGCGCGGCGTCACCGTCTGAGTTCGGCGACCGAGACGCAGTTGGACGGCGTGCTCGGCGGCCAGAGCGAGGGTGTCGGCGATTCCGGCCAGACGCGACGCAGCGGCCATCGGCGATCGCCGCCACTCCTTGCAAGCATTCGCGATCGCAATGAGGTGTCCCGCCAGATTGCCGCTATCGACTGAGGACACATATTTGGGCTCGAGCGCCTTGAGATCACGGGTGTCGTACCAATTGAAGAAGTGGCCGCGAAAGCGCGGCATGCGAGCCATTGTGGCAAGCGACCCTTCCAGACGTTCGATGGTTTGGGCCGTGCCGATCCAGCCGAAGTCGCGAGCGCAGACGACAGAAAGCAGATACAACCCAATGTTTGTCGGCGAGGTGCGGTGGGCGACCTGGGATGTGGGGTCCTCCTGAAAGTTGTCCGGCGGCAGTATGTTGTCGTCCGCCGTCACAAATGTCTCAAAGAACCGCCAGGTGCGGCGCGCGGTTTGACGCAACACCAGTGACTGGGCATCCGAAATCCTCGTGATGGTCTCGACGCCCGGAGAAGAGCTGACGTAACGCGCTACAGCGGGCGAAATTAGCCACAGCGTCACGAACGGCGTCGCAATCGACCAACTTCCATGCCCGAAAAGGAACGCAAGAAGCAACGCTGTCGTGGCGAGGACAAACGCTCCCGACATTCGGACGGCGAACCCCTGAAGATCGAGACGCTTTGCGGCGGCAGTCTGCGCTGCGGGAGTCCACTCGAGCAGGTGTCGGCGACTGACGAGAAGCCGCCACAGCGTCCGCGCGATCGCGTCGCCCATCAACCAGGCCTGATCCGCCAGAAACGTGATATTCAATAACGACAATGTCGCTGCGAGACGGAAATCTCCCCCCAGCGCTCGCAAGTGCCCGGACATCGCAGCACCCGGACGACGGCCCGGAATTGCAGAGATCACGGGTATGAGACTTGGCAATATGATGGTCGCGAGCACGAACGTCGTCCAGACGAGCGCAGATTCAAATGACAGCGTCCAGCCGAACGCCAAGGCCAGGACGCAAGCGGGCGCGCTAAGCGTTCGTCGCAAGTTGTCGATCATCTTCCAGCGACCGATCCGCGGCAGTTCGTCCTTGACAGTCGGCGCTCGGCCGCTCTTGCCGGCGAAACCGAAAATCCAGGGCAGGAGTTGCCAGTCTCCGCGCGCCCAACGGTGATGACGCCGAGCGCTCACATCGTACCGCGAAGGAAAATCGTCCACGACTTCGACATCAGAGACAAAGCCCGCGCGTGCAAAAGTTCCCTCGAACAAATCATGGCTCAGCAATGTCGAATCCGCAGCCCGGCCCGAGAGGACGGTCTCGAACGCATCAAGATCGTAGATGCCTTTTCCTGCGTAAGAGCCCTCGCAGAACAGGTCCTGGTAGACGTCAGAGACCGCTGCGGCATAGGGATCGATGCCGCTGGTGCTCGAAAAGACACGCTGGAACAGTGAACCCTTGCCGCCATTGGGAAGCGAGGGCGTCACTCGCGGTTGGAGGACCGCGTAGCCTTCCACGATCGCGCCACGCTCCGCGTCGAGACGCGGGCGGTTGAGCGGATGCGCCATCTTGCCAATCAGCCGCCGAACAGTGTCACGCGGCAGCCTTGTGTCGGAGTCTAGGGTGACGACATATCGGATGTCCGGCGGGGGCGTCGGCGCTGCGCCGCCCATGTCCATGAAAGTGGTATCGGTGGCCCCTCGCAGAAGTCGGTTCAATTCATGGAGTTTGCCGCGCTTGCGCTCCCA
>PLUH01000275.1 GCA_003164825.1 Hyphomicrobiales bacterium | reverse complement strand
CGGAGGTCGCCGAGGCGCCCTGCGCGCCGCTCGAAATCGTTGGCGTTGTCATGCCCGCAGACGTCGCCGCCGTTCCTTGCGCGCTGCCGCTCGAAATCGTGGGCATGGTCATGCCGGCAGAGGTCGCCTTCGTTGCTTGCATGCTGCCGCTGGTCGCCGGGCTTGCGGGCGTCTTCGCCGTACCGCCCGGCGAGGGTGGGCTTGTCGGGGCCCGGGTCGTCGCGCCCGAAGCTGCCGGCGCCGCCGCCTGGCCCGGCATGGCCGGCACCCCGGCGTCCGCAGCGGCCTCCGTCGTGGGAGAAAGGCTCGGCGTGAACCAGGTTGACAGGATCTGGTCCTTGAACATCGCCATCGCCTGCTGCTCGGCGGCCGCATTGGCCGCATCGCCGGCAAGATTGATCACCTCGACCTTGATGGCGCCGTCTTGGCGGAGCTTCTCGAACGTCGCATCGATGCCCGCGGTCACCCAGTAGACCTTGGCCGACAAACCGACACTGAAGCTCTCATAGACGCGCTNNCTTCGAACGTCCCGGCGGGCGCGGTGTTGCTGGCCCCGCCGCCGCCTTGCAGATCGAGGGCGACGATCTGAACCGTGCCTTCATCGAACGGGACCGGAGCCAGAAGCGGATCGTCCGCGTTGGGGAACGCCGCCCTGATCTGGCCCATGAGCTCCCTGCGCGTGTCGTCCGACAGCTTCAGGCAGAGCGTAACGTTGAGGAAGCCCACACCTTGCACGCCTGACGAGGCCAGATCGGGCGTGTATTCGATCAGCAGGAACTGCGGCTCGTCGCTGTCGGGCAGCGTCGCCAGGTTGACCGGGGCGGGCAGATACCAAAACTGGTTCGGGTCGGCGTGGTCCGGAAACACCGTGACCCCATCCGCCGTGATCGAAGTCGTCGAGAGGAGCAGCATTTGCGTATCCCCGTTGGCGAGCGGTCAGGCGAGCTGGCTAAGCCCGATGGTGACCGCATTGTTGCTGATTGGCGACCAGTCGAGCGACCTGGTCTGACCGTTCGCAAGCTGGACGTCCGCGCGGTACTCCGGACTGATCGATGGATCGAGGTAGTCGTAAGCGAAACGCTGCACGTCGCTCGCCTGCGCCAGCTTGAACGCGCCCGCAGCGCTGAGATTGTTCTTCTGGTCCGCATATCGCACCTGCACGTCCACCTCTGACACGCGCACGCTGGGGAAATCGATTTGTTCGGGGCGGACCGTGACGATCTGATGTCCCATCATGCCAGGCTGGATGATCAGGGAGCTGTCCGTCGTCACCGAGGACGGAATTGTCCAGACTTGGCCGTTGCGGTTGATGATCTTGGCCTCGTAGACAATGCTAGTTTGCGTTGGATCCTGCCTATCGGCCGTGAAGGTCTGCGCATTGGTATTGTTCTGGTTGAAAACATAGTTTTTCTGGGCCACCGGGGCGTCCTTGTTCGGATAGGCGACCGACACCAGAACCATGTTGGCTACAGTCCAATCGACCGCCGGCACAATGACCAGATTGCTTTTGGCGGGGAACGGATCGACGACGTCGATCTTGCCCGCATCGGTGGTCAGCCAAGGCGTCACACTCGTGCCGCCAGCGGCCAGAGTGTAAGAAAGACGGTAGGAGAAAGTGCGCTTCGATCGGTCTCTCAGGAAGAGCTTCCACGAGGCCTCGGGGTTTTGGCTGGTAAGGACGGCGCTGGCCTGCAGATGAACTTGGTTTGCGTCGTCGTCGTAGCGACATTCGACCTCTACGCTTGGGTAGCGGTCCCAAGGGAGCGAATCCGCCCGGATTGGAACCGGGGGCGTGGAGTAGAGCGCGTCTCCCGGCTGGATGCCAATCGTGTCGCCGATCTCGGTCAGCTCGCCGGTTGTGAGCTGGCCGGGCCGCTGCGAGGTATCGACCGCCCCGAAGTTGACGGCATAGGTGTACGCGACCGGCCTCACCATTTTGCCGCCCGAGAGCACGCTGCTCCAATCGACCGTCGCCTCCGGGTTCGCTTTCGTCAGCGACACCGAATTGATCACGCCGTTGTAGGTCATGTTCACGTCGATCGAATCGATCGTATCGCCGTCGAAGTCAGCGTGGCTGGCTACTCTGACGCTCCGGCGCTGGAACCACGGATTGTCCAAGTCCACTTTGACGACGAAGCGGTCCATCGTCGCGCCGCCCGCTGTCAACGCGCCGAGCACGCCGGACAGATGGGCTTGGGGATAAATGGTCCGCTGGACGGACGTGCGCTCGGAGATGTTGACGTCGAGCACCTTTTTGTCGGTGCGTGACAAATCCACCTCTTTTTTTGAGAACGATGCGACCGACGCCGCGCCTCCGGTCAGCGCCATCTCGCTAACCGTCATGTACGCGTCCTTCGCCTTGCTCCAATCGTCCGGGTGGTTCGGGTCGGGCGGCGGAAGGCTCGATTCGAAGAACGTGGTCTTGATCATGTCATAGACCTCGGAGACCGCCCGATCGCGATCGTCTGATGAGTCCTTCCCGCCGTCGGCGTCGGTGACGAACGTGTCGACGTCAATGGTGATCACGCGATCCTCGATCAGCTTCTCTACCGCCTTGTCGATGTCGGTCGAGAGGAACAGTATGCCCGCGTGGAAGCTGTCGTCGATGTAGCTCTGCACTCGATTCCAGTCGACGTGCAGATGCACGTTGAAGGCAGGACGAAGGCCTATGAAGTCGAGCGAGTAGATGACCGCGATCGGCGCCATCTGGCCCTGCAACGCCTGCTCGAGCACGGTCGCGCCGTACTGGTCGAGTTGCACCGAGAAGCTGGCCTGGTTGTCGCCGAAGAGCGACGGCTTGCTCGCGTTCTGGACCTTGATCACGAACTTCGGACCCGTCGCTTCGGGCGCGGGCGTACTGGCGGCGGGCGCCGACCCGTCTGAAGTGTCGTGACCGAGGATGAGCAGGCGCACGCTGCCGTCGACGAACGTCACGGGGGAGAGCCGCGGCGTGTCATCCAGATGTGCTTGCTGCCTCAGTTTCTCCTTTGCGCTGGCGAGCGAATCATCGTCGATGCCTAAATTCACGTCGAAGTTGATGAACCCGCCCGTGCCGGCGGCGCCTTCGTATTCGATCAGTTGCAGTTGGGGAAGGTCTGCTCCGCTTACAGCATCTTTCGCAGTGCTGAGGTGGGGCATCATCGGAAGAAAGTAGAACTGCAACGGATCGGCGTGATCCGGGAAGATCGACACACCGTCGATGACGAAGTAGGGCGGGTTCAGGTACAGCATTTCGCGTCTCTCCGGCGCGCCTGTCAGCTGGGCATCATCAGCACAAGATCGGAGTCGGAACTTGTGCTCGGGGGCACCTGGACCACTTTCGGCGGTGTTCCCATGTAGAACGTCGCGGACCACGTGTAGCTCGTCAGCTTCGGGTCGCGCGCGTAAAACGTCCACGGCGGTGGGTTGGCCCCCTCCTTGAGCACGAACTCGTGCTTCACGTCGATGTCGTGCGCCGGGTCGGCGTATTCCAGCTCGAGCTTGACCAGCTTGACCTGGGTAAAATCCAGCATCGTCGTGTCCGGGGTCACCGAGATGATCAGCTGGTCCGCCGGGCCGAACTCTATGAGATCGGCGGTGGCGGTCGTCGGGGAAATATTTTCCGTCGTGTGATTCTTGTAGGTGATGACGCCGGAATAGGTGATCTGACCTTTGCTGTGGGCGACGACCGGGATCAGCCAGTCGTACTGCGTCTTTCCCGAGCTGAAAGTGTAATCGGCCTCCTGCGCGAGTTTGTTGGCGTCGTCCGCATACTGCAGCTTGAGGAAGATGTTGTCGATGCCGGTGGCGAAATCTCCTTCAGCGAGGAAACTGTATGTGTGCATCGTGAAGGGGCTATTGATGAACACCGTGCTTGACTGGCTCTGTACGGCGTCGGCAACCATCTGCGTACCGTCGGTCATGATATACGTCGTCTTGTACTGGTAGGCTTTGTCGACCGGCTTCAGCAGCACGGCCAACATCTGATCGCTCTTCTTGTCCTTGTCGAAGTTGAACTGCTGGCTTATCGGCTGCCCGTTGGCGTCGGTTTCGGGGTAGGTGATCGCGACCTGGACCTGCGGCGTCTTGGTGAAATCCACGTTGCCGATCGCGAGGTCGACCGCCAGGATTCCCAAGTCGTTCGCGTTGACCGTTACGTGCCCTTTGTCGGTCGTGACCAGCGGCGCCTGGTAGGCTTGGGCCTGGTCCTTATAGTTCACCGCGAACGAGTAGGCCCAGTGCATGTCTCCGTTCGCCGTGTCGGAGTCGAACGTCAGGAGGTCGTCCGGCTTGGTGAAGTGATAGTCCTTGATGGTCGCGGGATTGAGCTTGGCGTACTCGCAGTGAACGTCCACGCTGTTGATGCCGAACTTTTGGAAGTCCGCGTTGACTGCGACGGTCGCCGCGATGGTGGCGAAGAATGGATCATTCGCATCAATCTCGATCGCAAAGTCTTCCCATTTGAACCCCATGTCGACGAGGTTCGGCATCGTCCCGCCCTGGTTCGTTTCGAACGAAATCCCCTCCCGTTCGTTGATATAGCGGTTGAAGCTGGCGGACTCCCAAGTTGTCTGGTTCTTCGTGATGTGGTCCATTCCATGGTCGCCGCGGTCGTCGGCGGCCTTGATGTCCGGCAGCACCGCCTTGGCGGCCTCCTCGATTTGTGAGTTGCCCCAGTTGGTTATGTCGTCTTGAACCTTTTTGCGAGTGTCGGCGTCGAGGTAGCCGAGGCTCTCGAAATCGAAGATCGTGCCACCAGCGCTTGAGCTCGTGAAGGCCTCGTGCATCTGGTCGGTCTCAGTTTTGTTCCCGCCGGCCCAATTGCTGCTTTTGTCGACCTTTTGGTAAAAGCTGTAAAACTTCGACGCGTCGAACCAGACTCTGCCGGTGATCGGCGGGAACGTGGCCGGGAAATGCAGATCGTAGGAGATCTGCATGACCCCGCCCGAGCCCTTCATCGCAGCCTCCACCACAGTTGCGCCCTCAGGCGACAACTCTGCCGTGAATGGGCAGATCATTGAGCCGAACAGGGACGGCTTTGCGGGACTCTCGATCCTGCTGACGAGCGTCCCGCCGGCGGCCTGGGTCGCATCGAGAAGCGTCAGACTGGCGGTCGCATCGGTGAAGGGGATGCGATCGATTTCCGCCTTCATCGGCTGCCCGTGCGCGTCCTTCAGCCCAAGCTTCTGAACCTGGGTGTCGAGGGCGTCCTGAATTTTCTTCAGCTTGTCGTCCGGCACAACAAATACACAATCACTGATCACGAAACCGCCGCCGCTCGTCTTGTCCTTGTATTTGATGAACTTGAACGCCGGCTTTTTTGTCTGGTCGTCGACGCGGAAGCGCGGCTGATCAGCCAGAACGTAAAAAACGTTCCCCCGATTGTCGTCGCCAAATACAGTCAGCCCTTCGATTTGCTGTTGCTTGCCGAGGTCCACAGTCATTTTCGTCTCCTCCTTCTGGCGCCAATGTGTCCCTCATCCAAGGGCGCGGACGTGCGTCAGCCCGTCGGTTCCGGCGAACCAGGTCGCAATGTCGCAGCGTTTGACCTGGGGCGTGTCCGCGCCCGCCGGAACGATCGTATAATCCACGAAGAGAACGCCCCGGCGTCCGCCCNNCGGTCGAGCCCTTTTCATCCGCCAGCAGTACTGCGGCTTTGGTGACTTTGACTTGGGCGGGCTGAAGCTTTGCCTGCGCCAACGCCGGATACTGCGCGGCGATGGTACGGAGCAGCGCGGCCTCGCCGTTTGGCGGCAGCGCGAAACGCGCCCCGAGCTGCAGCACAGTCGACTGCGGCATCTTCAATATGCTTAGCGTCGGCTTACTGGAAGTGTCTAACTCCGGGGCGGGCGTAGCTGGGAGGTAAAGCAGCGTGGACGGATCACCGGGCCGCGCTGCGACGTGCACGCCCTCGATGTCGAACGACACCGGAGCGGACTCGCTGTCCTGATCGTTAGGCGGTTCAGAATTCTTCATCGGCGTTCCGTCCGGCAGCAGGCCGAGAGGGCCGGGGTCCAACACGTTGGACCATCCTCCGCCCCGCACTCGATAGCGGTAGCCCGGGCAAAATGGCGATCCAGCCACGTAGCCCCATTCGGCAGTCGGGGCTGACGGAGCGAGCGACACGCTGCCCTGCGTGGACCCGTCTTCTGATTCGAGTTCGATCTCGATCGGCGGCTCGCCGCCGTTGAAACGGCACGTGACGGGGACGCGATGCGGCCCGTAGCCGGGGAAGGAGGCCAAATCCAGCCGGATCACGCCAGGTCTCAGCGGATTCAGGCTGATCGATTGGCCGCTGGCCGTCGTGGCGGTCAGCGTAACGCTGGCGTTCTCCGCTCCGGTTGGAACGGCCACTGCGACATCGGCGGCCCCGGCGCTCAGTGCGATGGGCTGCGTGGCCTGCTTGCCCGCGTAGCTGTATTTCAGGGCGCCGGAAACGGACGCTTGCTTCATCATTCGATCACTCGCTGTCAGATGCGCGAATGTGACCGGCAGATCGCTGCCCTGCACACGCAGCCACTCCCCGCTCGCCTGGCGCGGCTCTGCCTCCAGCTGATAGATCGAAGACCCGGCGGCTATGATCGCAAAGCCGGTCACGCTGTAGTCCAGGGCTTCGTCCGGATCGATTTGAAGTTCGATCCGAGCTTGGTCGTCGGGCGGGGTGAACATCGCCGTCTTGTCGATACCGCTGGGCCGGCCCGGCGGCGCGGGCGGCAGGCTGACGCGCGCGCCGACGGCCGGCAAGCCGACGCGGTTGGGGGGAAGATTCGCGGTGGCCACAATCTCCCGCATCCCGAGGTCAAGCGGAGGGATCGTAACCTCATGGATGAGCGCAGCCAGGTCCGCCGCTGAGCGTAGGCCGGAGAGGGGATCAACCTGCAGGACGAATGCACGGGAGACGGCAGTGGGCGTCCCGAGATCCCATCGTACCCGCTCTGCGGAGGAAGGCTTTGCAAGCCGGAAGTACGGCGGATCGGTCGCGGCCGGCGCAGGAACAAGGCTGCCATAGGCGGCCGTAAGGCGGTCGGCCAAAATCTGCGACACCCGGTCGCGCGCTACCCCGCCCTCTACGCCCAAGGGCAAAGCCGGGTCTTGCAGGCGCTCGACCAACTCCGGCGCTGCGATCAAGCCGTCGGGCCGGCCGGACAGCAGCGCGGCCAGCAAATCGGCCGGGACAAAATCCGCCACCGCCGGCGCACGCGGGGCCACGCCGCGGATGGAGAACTCGATCCGCGCGGTGAACAGCAACGCGCCACCAAGGATTGCGCCCTTGATCAGCTCTCCCGTCGACACGTCAAGATTATGCGTCCAGCGCGCACCCTCAGAAGTAGCCCAGCCGAGCGGCGTCGGCGCCGTCATTTCCGGAGGCAACACGATACCGGGGCCGCCTGGAATGAGCCGAGCGAAGCCGAGGTCAATCGAAATTGGCCGCACAGTGGCGCCGCTGCTCAGGCCCCGAGCAAGC
Source organism: Hyphomicrobiales bacterium (assembly GCA_003164825.1). Classification (GTDB taxonomy): domain Bacteria; phylum Pseudomonadota; class Alphaproteobacteria; order Rhizobiales; family Beijerinckiaceae; genus Roseiarcus. The sequence goes on along the minus strand of PLUH01000275.1, from coordinate 23,812 downwards.
GAAAGCGCGGCGTCGAGCGGGAAGTTCTCCGTAATCTGAATGTCGAGCATCGCGTAATTGCCTGTGGATCCAGGCTGATCGGGACGGCGCACCAGGCTCAGCGCGAGACCGGGCTGGCCTGAGACGACGGCTAAGACCGCGCCAGCCGGCAATACGAGGAACTGCCCGCTGCCGAAGGGCGCGTAGAGTTGAGTGGCGCCGGCTCCCAACGAAGCCTGGAAGTCCGGCAGATCTCCGAGGTCGTCCATATCAATTCGGAATAATGAACAGTGTGTCGCGATTGTCCGTCGTCCAAGTTCCCTGCTTGATGCCCGCTCCCGCGACAACGTCGGTGCGGTATTTGTAACTGTCGGTCGGCCCCGTCCCGAGGACGAACGCGTCCATGGGTACGCTCATCTTAAGCGTCTGGTTGATGAACCCCGCGCTGTCGGCCGTCTGGCTGCCATCAAACGTTACGGTCTGGCCGCTATCAAATACGACCTGCACCGCCAATACCGCGTCCTGCGACGATGGCGGCGTCGGAGGCGCGGACGACGCTTTCGTCAACATTGCAGCGACAAACTTCAGTGTCAGGTTGCGCGACACGGGACCGACGACTTGGTCCTGCATCATCGCCTGCCACGTGGCTTTTGGATCCGGAACCGCAGTTACGTGAGAGAGGTCGAATTGCGGCGTGCACGACGCATCCAAAAGCTGCGAGGCCAAGCCGCCCAGCGCGCCCAACGCTTGCTCCGCAACGTTGCCTCCGCCGCCAAGCAGGCCCCCGATCACGCTCCCTACGGATTGCGTGACCTCTTGCGTCGTGGACGGGGAAAGCGTGGCGGCCAGGGCGCCGGGTGGATCACTGTGCGGATCCTTTCCAGCCGGCTTCAAGTCAGTCGGAAGATGCGGGTTTGCCGCGGCGATCGCCGACGCGATCGGTTGGCCGCCGCGCACGATGGCCCCAGTGAGGCTCTCGACGTGAATCGGACTTTCGATCGCGTTGGTAAGGGTCGCAGTCATGATATTGCCGCGAACGTCGACCGACGAGCTTATTGTGACGATATCTTCGTTCATATCGCTGATCCGAGCCGTGAACGGGATAGCCGTCACGTCCTCGCCGACTGTCACTCGCACCTCGCCGGATAACAGCGAGCTCCGCTCATCAAACAACGCGCCGTAGACGTCCCGGAACTGCGCAAGCCCCAGCGTGACCGACCCCTGTACTCCCGCTGCAAGGTCGATCAGTGCGCCTTTTTGCTCGACGAGGGAGTTTCCAGCTGCAGGATCCTCTCCCGGCAGGTTGAGGAACAGTGAGGCGCCGGTCGCCTCAAATAGCGCGAGGCTCGGCGGCGCGTTGAGGCCTAATGCCTGCTGTAGCGCCGGACCGGCGTCCGCGATGCGGCGCGGGTCCCAGACCGGCGCCGCGAGGTAGGAGAGGGTCATCACCACACTCCCGACGTCGGTTCCTTGAGCTGTGACGGCCAGTGCTGGCCGCCGCGGCTGATCTTCCTGCCGGCCGACCCTGAAGGAGTCTGGCAGGAAGTAGATCTGGGAAGGCTGGCTGGGCGACTGAAAGTAAACATACCGTCGGCCGTTCCAGTTGACGCCAGACGTGCTCCAACCCGGCACCGCGGCAGGGGCGCCCCCAAGACGCGCAAATACATTCGCATCCAGGTCCTTGCTGAACGTGAATGGCAGTACGGTATCGAGCGCCGCCGCGACACGCGCGTAGGAGGTCTGGCCGCTCGCCAAGCNNAAATTTCCAACGATCAATGTCAGTGTGAGCGCGACACCCTGCGGAGACGGGACCGTTGTCAGGTCCCATTTTGCAGCGCGGCCCTGCAACGAGGCGCTGATTAGGTAGCGGGTTGGCGGATCGAGTCGCGCGTTCCCCTGTGAGAGCGCCGCAGGCGTTGCGTCCGCGAGATGGACTGTGAGCAGGTAGCCGCCGCCCGAAGGTTCGAAGGAAACCCATTTTGCCTGCGCCACACCTCCCGGAGCGGCGGCGATGGCGTATCCCGGCAGGAAGAAGCGCTTCGAAGAATCCTTTGGGGCCTCGTAAACCATCGCGTCGGTCGGAACCGCCGCCGGGGCAATCAGGGTCGGCAGATCGAAATCCGTGCGCGCCTGAGGGCGCACCAAAGGCGGCCGAAATTGCGGGTTCTGGAAATGCAAGATGGCGGGATTTATCGTGGCGATGTTGGGTGATTTCACTATCGCGACATTTACTGAAGTCGACGGCTGAGCCGATGGCGCGGCGGCATGCAGCGGAGTCGACGGCTGTGCCGATGGCGCGCCGGTAGGTAGCGGAACCGGCGACCGAACCGCGGCCGCGTGAGCAGGTTGAGTCGCCGGCGGCCTAGCCCACGCCGTGCCGACAGGATGCAGACCGGGATGTACTATTATTCTCGTGGGCATTGGCTCAGGACCAAACAACGGATATCGGAAAAGACTGTTTTGAAGGTGTAGACTTGGGCCGCCCAATCGCCGAAGTGATCCTGGCCGTCCACTTCGTAATTGTTGTCCGCGAGGTGGGCTGGGGGTTCCGTCAGTCAGTCGCCCATCATGACGAGCATTCAGCTCATGGACGCGGCCCCTTCCCCGTTTGTAAACCGAAAAACTAAGCGAATTTCATTGTTGTGGCATATATCGAGGTTTCTGACTGTGACGTGGGTCACAGTGCGCGCCGGCATCGATCGCTGTCGGTTACGGAGAGGCTGCGCTGGACTGCGCCCCGTCGGTGAGAAACGCCAATTGAGTGACAGCGCTTCGCCCTGGCGTAGCGTCGGCGCAACCGGCCTTAAGTTCGGCTTCAAACTCAGCTGGTGGTTTATGGCCGAGCACCGAACGAAGAGCGCCCTCGGTGTTGTAGGCGGTATCGATGAATGCGCGGCTCTGGCGTTTGGCCGACGTTGTCACGACGTTCCGCGCTTGCGGCTTTAGCCCACCGGGACCCAGTTAACCCGGACGAGTCGGGCGGACCTGTCGCGGTTCCGGCTGCGTCCGACAATNNGGACGAACAATTACTATCAATGGGAAGCTCGCGGAAGATTAGGCCTCGTTTGGTTTCCTATCTGCAGCGTAAGCGAAGTGTACTGTGACGCGCGTCACATCCCGTGTCCACAACATGTGCGAGGACGAAGGTGGGGTTCTCTTTGGCGCGTGTCCGGAGGACGCGGACTCCGAGCCTCATGGGAGGGATTGGGTATGGTGCCTGTTGATAGCCAAACAATGCGAGAGGTCGCTCCAACCTTCAGTGGCGCGCCGGCGGCCAGCCAGGCGAAAATTATCGCGGAGGCGGGCGCAGTGCTGGCGGCGACGTTGGAAAGCTATGATATTACAAGCCGCCTGCGGATCGCACACTTTCTGGGACAAACCTGCGAGGAGTCGGCGGGTTATCGCACAACCGAGGAGTTCGCGAGCGGGAGGGAATATGAAGGGCGACAGGACTTGGGCAACACCCATAAGGGAGATGGCCCGAGGTACAAAGGACGCGGCTTGTTGCAGCTGACGGGACGCGCGAATTACGCCGATTACGGCAAGGCGCTCGGGGTTGATCTGGTGAACAATCCGACACTTGCCGCTCAACCGGCGCTTTCCCTGAAGATCGCCTGTGAGTATTGGAAGCGCCACGATATCAACGCGGACTGCGACCGAGACGATGCTCAAGCGGTTACCCGAAAGGTGAACGGCGGCTTAAACGGGCTCAGTGACCGGATCGCCTTCACGCAAAAGGCCAAGACGGCGGTCGCCAGACTCCAAGCGGTTCAGCTTTCTGGCGCAGCGTCGGGCGGTGCGGCAGCGCCGGGTGCGGCGTCGGGTGGCGCGGCAGCGGCTGGAGCGGCCACCGGGCAGACGAGGCCGGTTCTGGCCCGCGGGTCCCAAGGCGACGCAGTAGTGCAATTGCAGAATTTGTTGCGCGACGAGAATTTCGCCGTTGCCGTCGATGGCGATTTTGGCCCCGGGACGGAGGTGGCCGCAACGCGTTTCCAGTCCGAAAATGGTCTGACCGCCGATGGAATCGTGGGACCGCAGACCTGGGCGGCGCTGGACGCAGCGAAAAAGAAGGCTGGATGATCTGAATGGCCTTCTATCGCATGAGGGGCTCGGCTGGCGATCGTCAGGTTCGACGGCCCGGGTCATGGCGAAGCATTGAATGGATCGCGGCCCGGTTTGCCTGGGTCGTGTTGATCTTCGCGGTTGTGGCCGCGCCCCGGGTCGCGGTCCGGGCGGAAGCCGAAGAAGCGGGCGCAAACAGAGTTCCCATCGAGATCATCCGCTTCGAGCGAGGCGCGTCCAGCAAGGACATCACCGGGGCCGTCATCCGCGGCGAAAGATCGCTCTACTCTATCGACGCCCGCTCCGGCCAACGCCTGAGCGTCAGCATCTCGGCGGGCGAGGACAACGCTGTGTTCCAGATCTATGCGCCGGGCGCGCAAGCGGATCGTCGCGATTATGGCGTGGAGATTGTTGGGGCCAAAGCGCTGCCCGGCGCAGGGGAAGGAGAGGACGCCAAAAATTGGAGCGGCATTCTGCCCGATACAGGCGCCTATCTGGTGGTGGTCGGACCTACCTACGGAAATGCGACGTATACGTTGAGGGTCTCGATTCGCTGAGCGTGCGTCTTAGTGTCCTTTGTTCCTTAATCTTCAAGTCCATAGATCAACAATTAAAGCCGCCTTCCAGGGCAGGTCGCAGGTTCGAATCCTGCCGGAGTCGCCAATCAGACGGGCGCGCCGCCCTCAAGGACAGATTGAATTGGGGAGGAGAGGCCCCGCGCCAAGGCGAATCGGCGCGGGGCCTGGCGCGCGCTCGTGTGCGAGCCGCCGGGGGCCGAGGCGCGACCTCCGAGACGATGCCGCGCGGGCGGCGCCATGGCAATGCGTACGAATACCCAGGCAAGGAGAGATTGATACGCGGCCCTGCGCACCCGACCTCGACGCCTGTCGGCGCCGGCTCCGCCGCCGGGGTAGACGGATCGCATGCCCGGGCGGCCGGCATAATCCGCTCGATGGGGCGAGGCCCACGCCCGAGGGACCGAGCGGGACGTGTTGGCGATCTCAGTTCGTGGCGGCGCGGTCGATCCAGACCGTCATTCCCGGCTCCACGGATCGAGCCTCCTCATCAGGGTCGACGCGGAGGAGGAAGCTGTTGAGGTCATGATCGCCGACCGCGCGGGCGGCGCGCCAGACGGCGAACTCACCGAGCGGTCGAAGCTCAGTGACCTTGGCGTCGATCCGGTCGCCCTTCGCGGTCAGCAACCGCACCGGCGAGCCGATTGTCACTCCCGAGAGCAAGTTCTCGCGGATGGTGAAAGTGAACCAGCGCTCATTCGCGGGCGCGAGAGTCAGAACCGGTTGTCCGGGCGAGACGACCTCGCCCAGTTCGGCCACGAGCAGGGTCACGACGCCGTCGACCGGAGCGACGAGCGTGGTCTTGGCGAGCTTGGCTTCGATATCCGCGAGCGCCGCCTCGGCATAGGCGACCTGCGTCTCCGCGATCGCGCGCTCCTCAGCAGTCGGGCCGGCCCTGTCTTGCGCGTGAGCGGCTTTAGCCTGGTCGAGCTTGGCTTGGGCCTGGCTGAACGCCGAGGCTCTCTCGTCAAGCTCCTGCTTGCTGGCGAAGGCCTTGGCCGCGAGCGTAGCGGATCGGGCGTATTGCTCTTGCGCGAAGGCAAGATTGGATTCGGCGATGCGAATTTGCTGCGACGCCGTGTCGACTTCTTCCTTGCGGACGCCTGCATCGACATTCGCGCGGTCGGCTCTCGCCGTTGCGAGGTTGGCCCTGGCTTCCTCGACCGCGGCGGCAAGCTCGGGATTGCTCAGCGTCGCCAGGATGTCGCCTTTCCGCACCGTTTGTCCGGCGCTGACCTGAAACGAGCCCAAGCGGCCGTCTGTTTCGGGGGCGATACGGATTTGGGTCTCATGCGCGACCCCGAGGATTGGGGCCGGCGGCTGGCCCGCTTCCCACGGACGATAGACGAACGCAGCCGCCAATCCGATTCCGACGACGAGCGCAAACAGCGCGAGCGGACGGCGAAAGGACTTAAGCCCCATGAGCGGCCTCGTTGTTTGTGAAAAATCGGGCCGCCGCGACCGCAAGCAGACCATAGATCGCAGTCAGGATCCACAGGTTCAACCAGTCGCGCCAGACGTCATTGAGGCTTGCGCCCATCTGGTTGATGCGCACCAGCCCGTCGATCGCCGATGTGCTCGGAAAGATGCGGCTCGCCGTCCGGATCGCGTCGGGAAGCGCCTCGACCGGCCACGACACGCCGACCTGGAAGAACAGGGGAAGACTGACGGCGATGAACAGGACCACCGCCGTCTCGCGCCGTTTGAACCAAACGCTTACGAACTGGGCGAGAAAGCTCACCGAAAGAACGAAAGGAACCGCCATCAGGAAGAGGTCGAGGAGCTGGCCAAGGGTTGAGAAGCCATAAATGCGCGGCAGGATGATCAGGTAGAGTGCGATCCCGGGCATCGCGAGCAAGAGGTGCGCCAGCGCCTGTCCGAGGATGGCGCGCGCGCCGGCCCGTCTCCGCCGGCCCGCGCTTCCCTCCTGCTCGAACGCCACGCCTCCCACCGTGGCGGCGCCGAGGAACAGCGTCTGCTGCAAGATCAGGATGAAGGCGGCGGGTACGACGTAGCTCGCATAACCGCCGGTCGGATTGTACAGCGGCTGCGACAACAGCTCGACCTGAGAAGCCCGGGTCAGAGCGGCGTGGGCGAGGCTGCCGTCGATTCGCGCGCCGCGCTCGGCGACTTCGGCGCTCACGGTTCCGCTCGCTTCGGAGATGCCTTGCAGCGTGCGGTTGTAGAGAAGGAAATAGGCCGAATCGACATAAGCGGCTATTCGGGCCTGGTTGCCTTTCAGCACCTCTCGTTCGGTGTCCTTCGGAATGTCGACGATCCCGAACACCTGCCGTCGCGCCAGCGCCGCATGGGCGTCGGCGAGCGTATCGGCGCGAACCGCGACGGTGATCGCCTCATCCGCGTTCAAGGTCTGGACAAGATCGCGGCTGAGCTCGGTGTGATCCTGGTCGACGACCGCAATCGGGATCTCGCGCAAGAGCTGGCCGAGATAGGGCTGCGGATAGAGGAGTCCGTAAAGGATCGGGGCGAGGACGATCAGGCCGAAGACGCCGCGGTCGTTGAGGATGCGGCGCAATTCGGCGGTCATGGCGGCTCCGGCCCCGCCGCCGGCGAAGGCTGGCTCGGCGGGCGCCGGCTCGGGAGCGCTCGCTGTCGGGGCTGCGGAAATGGCGCTGAGCCGCAACCAGGCGAGGCCGAACAGCATGACCGCAAGCGCGCCCAGGATCATGAACGGCCGCGAAGAATCTGATGCGGGCAATCCGCGAACCGCCTGGTCGAACAAAATCTGGATGTACCAGCGCAACGGCAGAAGCGCTCCCCAGAAACGCGCGAAACCGTTCATCGCCAGCACCGGGAAGCCGACGCCAGCAAAGCCGAAGGCCGGATTGCAGATGATGGCGGTGACGCTCATGCCGAGTGCGAGATTGCGCGTCAAAAGCTGGAACAGGCTGCCGAGCGAGAGATAGGCGATAACCAGAAGGCAGGCCGCGGCCCCCATCAACACCGAGTCGCCGCGGAAAGGAACCTCGTAGGCGCCGTGGATGATGCCGGCGTCGACGACCATCATCATGATGAAGATCGCAAACAGCGGCGCGAGCTTGCCGACGAGCGCGGTGACCGGGCTGCCGCCGGCGGCTTTGAGCCAGGCGCGCAGGCTCCGCCGCGAGAACTCGGAACCCACTGCATACCCGGCCGCAATCGCGGTCACGACATGCAGGACCGTGGGCAAGATGGCGCGCAGCAGAAACTGGGCGTAGTTCAGCGCCGGGTTGGTCAGAACATATTGCTCGACCACTAGCGAGCCCGGCGCGAACGACTCGCCGCCCGCCGATGAGCGAGGCAGCGTCGCGGTGGCCGCCGCGATGGCGCTTGAGATTGCAGCCGACGCGCTGTTGCCAGGAGTGAAATATTGCCGGTTGTACAGATCGACAATCCTCGGACGTTTCTGCGCAACAAGGTCGCGCTCGAAATTCTCCGGGATATAGATGGCGGCGATGGCGTCGCCCGAGCGGACGGCGTGCATCGCGCTCCTCATGTCGCCGGAACGCTCGGCGACGCTGACGCCAGGCGCCGAAGCAATCGCCTGAACATAGGTCAGCGAGGTCGGGGAGCGATCGGCGTCGACGACGGTCACTTTGAGATTGCGGATCACTGCGTTGCTGAAGGTCAAGGCCAGGATCGTGAAGGCGAAGATCGGCACGCCCAGCGCCAGGAACAACGCCAGGCGGTCGCGGCGCATCCACCGCCATTCGCGGGCGGCGACAAGAAGGAATCCTGGCCGCGGCGGCCTCCTCATCGCTGACCGCCGCGCCATACGGCGTAGACGCTCATTCCCGGTCTGAGTTCCGGAATTGGCGCGACCGGATAGGCGCGAACCTGGAAGGTGCGCAGATCAAAGTCGCCGGTTGCGCGCGTAGCGCGCCAGCCGGCGTATTCGCCTTTGGTCTCGATCACCTTGATCGCCGCGGTGATCAGCCGGTCGCCGAGTGCGGGAACACGCATCTCGAACCGGTCGCCCGGCTTCAATCCCTTGACGAGGTCTTCGCGCAGGTCGAAGCGCAACCACACGTCGCTCAGATCGATGAGCGAGAGGAGCGGCACGCCCGGCGAGACATATTCGCCAAGCTCGGCGCCGATCTGGTAAACCTGCGACGCGATCGGCGCCTTGACCGCAAGCTCGTCGACCTGGGCCTTGGTGGTCTCGACCGTCGCTTGCGCCTGGAGAACGTTGGCGCGCGCGACGCCCCTTTGCTCCGGGGTGGCGCCGGCGACGGCTTCCTGATCGGCGAGCTTCGCCTGATCCAGGCTGCGCTGTGCAACCTGCAGAGAGTTTGTGGCCTCGTCGAGGCGCTGGAGCGGCGCATTGCCGGTTCGCGCCAGCTCCTTGATGCGATCATAAGTCTGCTGGGCGAGGGTCAGATTCGCAGCGGCGCTTTCGACCTCGGCCTTGCGTTGCGCGATCTCCTCGGCGCGGGTGCCGGCCAAGACATTGGCGAGCTGGGCGGAGGCGACCGCCAGTCCGGCTTCCGCTTCCTTCAGCTTTGTCAGCAGTTCCGGATTGTCGATCTCGTATAGCAACTGGCCCGCGGCCACATTGTCGCCGCGCTCGACCGGGCGCTTGCCGACCCTGCCGTCGACGCGCGCCGCGATGTCGATGCGCGTCGCGTCCGCTTCTCCCTGGATGATCAACGGTTGCGGCTGCACCAGATACCAGAGCGACAGGCCAACAATCGCTGCGACAATGAGCGCGACGACTAGGGCAGGCCCGCGCGCGACCTTCGGCGTTCGCGGAACGCTTGACGTGCTGTTTGCCAAGACGGAATCGGAGGGCGGGGCAGCTTTATCGCTCACTCCCCGCCCGACCGCGCGGGCGGCAACCGTCATCGCCGTCTTTTGATCGTCAGGGTCCACTTGAGTCTCCGCTAGCCGCTCAACCATCACTCATCAGGGAGAACGAAGATCGCATTCAGCACTCGCCCCAATGGTTCGTCACGATCGTGGGATCGAAGCGAGTAGCACGCAAACTGGCGGCAACGGAACGGACGCATTTGGCCAAATGATGACCCGGTCGTCGCCTGCTCTTGACTGCGCCCCCGCGCGATCCCGGTACCCCGGGAGGGCGGCCTTTGCGCCCCGGGCCCGATCGATGGGCCGCGTCGTCACTTGGCGCTACCGAGCTCGAACAGCCTATGCATCTGGACGGATATCCAGGCGCTCAATCCTTTCGCCGCGACGGGCGTGTCGGACCTCGCGAGCCCGCGGCCGGCGGCGAACCGCTGAGCCAGCGCGCGACTGAGCTCCTGGGCGATCTCAGGCCTGGCCTCGAGAACCGGACGAAGATCGGATTTCGTGAGCTCATAGACGATCGAGGGACTGAGGGCGGCGATCGTCGCGCTGGCCGGGGTTCCCGCGAGAAGCCCCATCTCACCGAAATAGTCACCTGGTCCAAATCGCAACTGATCGCTCTCCCCGTCGTCGTTTCGCCGGGTCGCCTCCAGGACGCCACTGCCGACGATGAAGAGCGACTGCGGCACATCCTCAGGCTTCACCAAAGTCTCTCCCTTGTCGTACGAAGCCTGCTTGAGCTTGCCCGCGATCTCCGCTCGCTCGTTCGGCGTCAGGCTGACGAATATTTCCGCCAGATCGACGATGGCGCCGGGCTTCAGTTGTTCGATGCGCAACGGTTCATCGTCGCGCGGTTGATAGGGCGCGTCCTTCGGCGGAGCAAGACGGGCGCCGGCGGCGACGGTATGGCGGAAGATGAGGTCGAACAGCTCGTTCTGCGCCTCGGTATCGGAATCCTGCTGCTCCAGGAAGAACGTGACTTCATATTGCGTCTGCCTCGCGTCGATCGACGAGACGAGAACAGTGGGGGCAGGGTAGGTCATGATCAATTGCGAGTTGAGCAGGGCCAGCTCCAGAATGGCCTTGCCGCTCGCCGGCGGGACGCTCAGTCGAACTTCGATCATGATTCCGTGAAGCGTAGATGGATAGTTCAAATTCACGATCTTGGATTTTGCGATGGTGCTGTTCGGCACGATCGCCAGATCCTGTCGCCCGGTCAGGACATGCGTCGCCCGCCAGTTCAATTCGACAATCCGGCCCTCCGTTCCACCATCGAATTTGATCCAGTCCCCCGGCCGGTAGGGGTGGCTGAGACTGAGCACGAGTCCGGAAAAGACGTCGTTCAGGCTGCTCTGGAGCGCGAGACCGAGAACGATGGCGATTGCGCCGGAGGTGGCGAGCAGGCCTTGGATGGGAAGATCGAAGACATAGGCGATGATGGCGAAGGCCGCCGCGAGATAGATGAGGGCGGAAAGGATATCCTGGATTAGCCGGCCTTCGCGCGGCCGCCCTTCGAGGATGACCACCGCCCGAACCAGGGCGACGAAGAACCAGGCCGCCCACAGCCACCAGGCGATCTTCAGCGTTCCCGCAATCAGGTCGCGATAGGGGGTGCCGGTGATCTGCAAGGGCCGATAGGGGACGATCCCATCATGCAACAGCAGCAAGGTGAGCAGGCCGAGGAATATTATCCGCGCAACGGCGCGCCACATCGGCTGCTGCTTGAACAGCATTCGACTGATGACGGCCCCGGCCAAGATCAGCGCGAATCCGCCGACGAGCGGATCGTGGGCAATCATGTCGAGGGTGGCGGTCAGGTCTGACGTCATTGGCGGCTTGACTGCAGGTCCTTGGCGATGGTCGTCCGTCCGACGGTTGGCCGGTCCGAGATGATGGGGCCCGCTCGCCAGTCGCAGAAAGATAGGTTGAGTTTAGAGCGGGACTCGCTTTGACGGAACCGACGTCGTGCCCAGGCGCCGACCAAACGGCGACGCAGTCAGCCTAGACGCGGCTGTCTTGTCGACGGGCAGGGGGCCCGCGCGGCGTCCCGAAGTCGGCGAGCGCTTCGGGCGGCGCCTCCCATCCAAAAACGCTGCGGCCGCCAAAGGAATGCGAGAGCCGCCGCTCCTCGGCGACCAGATCCGCCAGGGCCGGTCCGGCCGCGCTTCTTTCGACCCGTCGGGCCTCGTCGTCGAGCCGCTTGACCGCAGCGAGGATGTCGTCCCGCCCGAGCCTGGCCTTTTGCACCGCCGCCTTCATGACCTTGATCGTCTCGTCATAGACCCTGAGCGGGACCGGGAAGGGATGGCGGTCCTTGCCGCCATGGGCGAACGAAAAGCGCGCCGGATCGGTGAAACGGTAAGGCGCGCCGTGAACGACTTCGGCCACCATCGCCAGCGCGCGCACCGTCCGCGCGCCGACGCCCGGCACGAGCAGCAATTCGGCAAAGTCGGCTGGTCCCCGATTCGCGGCCGCCGTGAGGCTCGCGTGAAGGCGCGGCGCCAGTACATCGCTCGCGCGGACGTCATGATGAGCGGGCATGACGAGATGCGGCAGAGATAGCTGGCGCGGATCGGACGACGGCGCGCGCTTGCGAGGTTTTGCCTCGATCTCGGCCAGTTTGCGCGCCAGTCCGTCCGGACCCAAGGACTGCAGCAGGTCGAGCTGGCCGCAGCGGGAGCGATCCGCCCGGCGATCCGTGAGGTTGACGATTTCGCCTTGATCGATTCCGTCGATCGCCGCGTGCGGCTCGTCAACGAAACTCTTCAATCCTTCGCTCAACCAATGATAGCGGCGAGCCGTCCTGCTCGCATCGTTCATGCCCTGCTGGACCACCGCCCAGCGGCCGTCATCGGTGACGATGAAGCCGTGCAGATAGAGGTCAAACCCATCCTGGACGGCGGCGCTGTCAACCTTCGCCACCAGCCGGCTGAGACTGGCGAGCGCCAATCCATCGAATCCCACCCGCCCACCGATCGCAATCAGTTCGTCGGGCGTCTTGCGCGAATGCTTGCCGCGGCCGCCGCAGACATGAACGCCGAGTTCGTCCGACAGCGGCTCGAGGCCGCGCTTCAGCGCGCCGATGACGCTCGTCGTGATCCCGGACGAGTGCCAGTCCATGCCCATGACCGAGCCGAACGACTGAAACCAAAACGGATGAGCAAGGCGACGAAGGAACTCGTCGCGACCATAGTGATGGACGATCGCCTCGGCGATGACCGCGCCGAGCCGGGTCATGCGATCCGCCAGCCACAGCGGCACCCGCCCGCCATGGAGCGGCAGATCGGCGCTTCCTGCTCTATGGGCCATGCGCCGTTCTACGTCGCATTGACGATAGCCGCAACGCGCGAACCGATGGACGGCGCAAACCGAGACGCCGGTCGTCCGGCGCAAGTCCGACCTCGGCGTCTTCAGCTCCTGCCGAAGCTTTCGTCGAAGGCATAGCCTGCGCCGCGCACGGTGCGGATCGGGTCGCGTTCGCGGCCCTTCGATAGCCTTTTGCGCAGGCGCCCGATGTGCACGTCGACCGTGCGTTCGTCGATTTCCGCCGACCGCCCCCACACCAAGTCGAGCAACTGGGCGCGCGAGAACACCCGGCCTGGCCGTTCGAGCATGTATTCCAGCAGCCGGAAGTCAGTCGGCCCGAGGTGAATGATGCGATCGCTGCGCCGCACGAGCCGGGNNCGCCCGTACCCGCGCCATCAGCTCGGGCACCGAGAACGGCTTGACGACATAGTCGTCGGCGCCGATCGCGAGCGCGCGCACCCGCTCCGCTTCTTCGCGCCGGGCGGTCACCATGATGATGGGCAATGTGCGGGTCGCCTCGCGCGCCCGCAATCTACGGCAGATCTCGATGCCCGACACGCCCGGCAGCATCCAGTCTAGGATGACGAGGTCGGGCGCGTTCTCAGCGAGCCTCAACTCGGCCTCATCGCCGCGCGACACGCTCTCGACAACATAGCCCTCCGCCTCGAGGTTATAGCCGATGAGCAACGCCAGATCGGCCTCGTCCTCGACGATGAGAACGCGCACCGCGGAGGCGCCGGCGAGATGGGCGATGTCCTCGCTCGTCCGGTTCATCAGAAGTCGCCTCCGGCGGCAATCGTGATCGTATCGCTCCCGGACAATTCCTCCGTCAGTCACCCCTGCTCCGTCAGCGCCGTGACGCCACACGCTGAGCACTATTTGCGATTCAAACGATAGATAGCCCGGACATGCCGAAGACTGAAAGACATGCCCGCCGCCTGACGTAGCCTCCGCGCCAGAGCAGCGGCAACTAGCACAAATGGGGAGGCATATTGCTAACGCTGTTCACAATTCGTCATGAAGCCGGCGCGATTTTTTGGAGCGTGACACCGGTTTGCGTCTTTGCCGGCTGCCGGCTCGACTAAGATAGTTTCAATTGCTTCACCGATGACCGCGCGCTCTACTCCGAGCTAAGCTTCCTGAAACCAAGGCCTCGCATCGGGCCCTATCGAATACTCGACGGTCTCAACAGAGCGCACTTCGCTTTCGGCCCATGGTCGGCACTGCTGGCGGTCCCCAATGGAGTCCGGGCCGGGAGCGACAATATTGGCGCTGACTGTCGCCACGGCCGCATAACTCGGTATTCATCTCCAATTCATCATGGCAAGCGCAGATTGAGGATGTTCGAGAAACAAGAGTCGGAAGACTCGCTTCAAGAGGGACTACAATGCTGAATAAATTTGTCGCGATCGGCCTCGGCGCCGTCATCGCCTTGGCGCCCTTGGCCGCCGTGGCGCAAACCGAGCAGCTGGCTCAGGCTGCTCCGGCTCCCGACACGAGCATGGCCAAGCCCATGGCTACGCCCGCGCATACCGGCTCACATCGACGCCACATCCGGCGGAAGGGCAACATGGCGGGCGACCGGGCGAGGGCCTCGGCCCATCACATGCACAAGATGAAAATGGCTCCGGCGGCGCCAGCCGCTCCCAAGAGCTGATCGATCCGCGCGCAGGCTGGGTCGGCGCAAACCAAATTGGGTTGCTGGGGGGCCGATCGTTACGGCCCCCCTCGTTTTTTGTCGTGCCGAGTTCGCGGCTCGCGCCGCGCCAGCTCGAGTCTTATCTCTCACCTATGACTTCGGGTCATTGGTCGCGATGACGGCCGGCGTGTTCTGAGCCTAGCCCTTCCAAGTCCTTTCCTTCGCGTTGTCCAGGCAGTTCCGGCCCAAGCGGGCGCAGCCTGCTGCCCGCTCGCCCCGCCGATGCTTCCCCTGTTTCGGGGAACATGTTAGCTCTGCGCCGTGTCGCAGCACGCGGATTGAAATCTCGGATGCCGAGCCACGCCAGCGGTCGCCCCGGCCCGATTTCCCGCCCGCGGCTCCCTCCCGGGCCGCCGGCGAAATCGCGCATGGCCTCGCAGGCGCGCGCTGGATTTGCCTGTTGAGCGCCCCGACGGGCGACGCGCCGCGCGGCCTCAAGCAGGCTACCGCCGCCCGGGCGACGCTTTTTCTCGCTTTTTGGCTCATGATCTCGGGGTGGGCGCCGGCTGATCTTCCCGTCGGCCTTGCCGCCGTGGCGGGCGCCACATGGACCAGTCTGCGCCTCCTGCCGCCGGGAGGATCGCGGGTAAGGATCGGCTCGCTGGCGTCGCTCGTGGCCAGCTTTTTACGTCAGTCGATTGTTTCGGGTACGGACGTCGCCCGGCGGGCGCTCAATCCGAGGTTGCAACTGCGACCGGGATTCGTGACCTGCCCATTGCGTTTGCCCCCCGGCGGCGAGCGAAGCGCATTCTGCGCGCTCTCCAGCCTGATGCCGGGGACGCTGCCTACGGGGACCGACGAACACGGGGCGCTGCTGGTTCACTGCCTCGATATCGGGCAGCCGGTTGCGGCCAATCTGGCGGCGGAAGAGCGCCTGTTCATCCGGGCGGTCGGCGGTGAGTGATTTTCTTCTTGCGACGGCGGGCGCGATCCTCTTCACCGTCGCGGTCGGTCTCGTGCGCATCTTGGGCGGACCCGGCGACGCCGACCGCATGATGGCGGCGCAGCTCATCGGCACGGGGGGAATCGCCTCGCTCCTCTTGATCGCCGCGGCGACGGGCGCACGCGGAGTCGATGATGTCGCGCTCGGACTTGCGATCCTTGCCGCCTTCGCCTCCGCCGCCTTCGTCAACAGCGGTGCGCCCGCGGAGGAGCCGGATCCGAATCCCGCGGACGACCGATGAGTCTGGCGCTCGACCTCTTCAGCATCGCCGCGATCAGCGCCGGTGTGTTTTTCTTTCTTGCCGGCACGGTGGGATTGTTGCGTTTCCCTGACGCGTTGAGCCGCCTGCACGCGCTGACCAAGGCTGACAATCTCGGTCTCGGCCTCATCGTGCTCGGTCTCTTGCCGCGCGCGGAAAGCCTGCTCGCCGCTCTCATGCTCGTCGCCATCTGGGCGCTTGTTCAATTGGCCGGCGCGACCGCCGCCCAGCTCATCGGGCGGGCGGTGCGGCGCAAGGGACCAGCGATATGAGCGTTCTGCAGGCGCTCGACGTCGGCCTCGCCTTCTTGGTGTTTGCGGTCGCCGCCTGGACCGTATTCGCGCCTGGGCCGTTCGCGGCCACGGTCGGCTACGTCGTCTATGGGCTCTTGCTTTCGCTTGTCTGGATTCGCCTGTTCGCGGTCGATGTGGCGCTGACGGAAGCGGCGATCGGCAGCGGCGTCACGGGCGTCCTGCTCATCGGCGCCGCCGCGCGCCTGCGGGGCGCCGAGACAACCCCCGCCGAGGAAGCCCTGACCGGACTGACGCGATTGTTCGCGGCCGGTCTTTGCTTGCTTGTCGCCGCGGCGCTGGCGGCCGTCGTGCTGCTGTTGCCCGACCAGGGTCCGACGCTGGCCCCGCAATCGATGGAGCGCCTGCCTGAGACCGGTCTTGGCAATCCGGTCACCGCCGTCCTGATCGCCTTCCGCTCGTTCGACACCATGCTCGAAAAGGTGGTGCTGGTTCTGGGCGTGGTCGGCGTATGGTCGCTCGCCGCCGACCGGTACTGGGGCGGCGCGCCGGGAGAGGCTCGGGCGGAACGGCCTGAGCCCACTTTGGCGTTCTTCGCCCAGGTGCTGGCGCCAATCGGCATTCTCGTCGGCGTCCACGTCTTCTGGGTCGGCGCCGATGAGCCCGGCGGCGCGTTTCAGGGCGGCGCCATTCTCGCCGCGATGTGGATGATCGTCATGATGGCGAGACTGACCGAAGCGCCGCAGGCGAGCGCCTTCTGGCTGCGGCTCGCGCTGATCGCCGGTCCCGCCGTGTTTCTCGCCGCTGGCGTCGCCGGCGCCGTCGTCGCGGGCGGATTCTTCGCCTATCCGCCCGGGCTCGCCAAGCCGCTGATTCTGTTCATCGAGACCTTCATGACGTTCACCATCGCCGTCACCCTCCCGATGCTGGTGGCGGGTCCGCCGCGTCGCGAGCCTCGGCGATGAGCTCGGCGACGCTGGCCGGGCTGGTCGGGGCGGCGCTTGTCGGTCTTGGCCTCTACGGCGTGATCGCCGATCCGCAGCCGTTGCGCAAGATTCTGGCGTTCAACCTGATCGGCAGCGGCGTTTTTCTTGTGTTCGGCATCGTCGCAAGGAAAGGCGCGGCGGCGGGACTGTCCGCCGATCCGGTTCCGCAGGCGATGGTGATCACCGGGATTGTCGTCGCCTTCGCGGCCAGCGCGCTCGCGGTCGCATTGACGCTGCGCCTGTTCGAGGAGACCGGCCGCGCGACGCTTCGTCCCGACGCTGGGACCAAACCTCCCGACGACGGAGCCGACGCCGAATGACCGAGGGCGCCTCCGCCTTCGCGGCGACGGCGGGCGGGAGTCTGCTGGCGCTGCCGATCCTCGTTCCGGCCGCCGGCGTGCTGCTGTCGTTTCTGCTCGGCGGCCGGCAGGCTGAACGGATCGCGCTCGCCCTCATGCCGGTGCAATTCGGCTTTGCCGTTGCGATCGCCAGCCTGATTTGGCGCTCCGGCCAGCCGCTCGTCTATGTCCTCGGCGGCTATGCCCCGCCGCTCGGCATCGCGCTCAGGGCCGACGGATTTTCAGCGGTGATGCTGGTGACCACCTCGCTGATCATGCCGGCCGCCGGGCTTTACGCCCGGACCAATTTCGCGACGCCGAACGATGGGACGGAAAGGCGGGCGCCGCTGGTCTTCTGGACTCTGTTGCAGGCTATCCAGGCTGCGTTGAGCCTGATCTTTCTCGGCGGCGATCTTTTCAATCTCTATGTCGCGCTCGAACTTCTCACCTTCGCCGCGGCGCCTCTGGTCTGTCTAGACGGCCGTCCGGAAACGTTGGCCGCAGCGCTGCGCTATCTCATGTTCGCGCTGTTCGGCGCGCTGTTCTATCTGCTTGGCGTGGCGTTGCTCTACGGGGCCTACGGCACGCTCGACATTGTCCTCCTGTCTCGCCAAATCCGCGCCGAGCCGGCGGTATGGCTCGCGGCCGGCTTGATGACCGCCGGACTCCTGGCGAAGACCGCGCTGTTTCCGCTCCACCTTTGGCTGCCGCCGGCGCACGCCAACGCGCCCGCCGCCGCGAGCGCCGTGCTTTCGGGACTGGTGGTCAAGGGGTCGTTCTTTCTCATTGTGCGGCTTTGGTTCAATGTCCTGCCGGCGCTGCCCAACGCGGTTCCCGGGGCCATTCTCGCCGCGCTCGGTTCGGCGGCGATCCTCGCCGGCAGCGCGCTCGCCTTGCGCCAGGAGCGGCTGAAACTGTTGATCGCCTATTCGACGGTGGCCCAGATCGGCTACCTCTTCCTGATGTTTCCGCTCGCCTCCGGCCCTTGGTCGGCGGAAGCGTTCAGCGGCGGCGTCATGCAGGCTTTGTCGCACGCCTTCGCCAAGGCGGCGATGTTCCTCTCCGCCGGCCTGATCGCGGAATCCCTCGGCCATGACCGGATCGCCGGTCTCGGCGGCGCCGGCCGCGCGATGCCGGTCACGTTCCTGGCGCTTGGTCTCGGCGGGCTGTCGCTGATGGGGCTGCCGCCGAGCGGCGGCTTCGCCGCCAAGTGGCTGTTGATGAAGGCCTCGATCGAGGCCGGTCAATGGGTGTGGGCGGTCGTGATGCTGGCTGGCGGACTGCTCGCCGGCGGCTATCTCTACCGGGTGCTCGCGCCCGCGCTTTCGGGGAATCGCCCGCGGTTGAAATCGCCGCCTCGGCGAAGTCGCGAAAACGTCGCCCTGGCGCTGGCGCTGGCCGCCGTGCTGCTCGCCTTTGCGCCGCCGACGTTCTTCGCCTTTTTGCAGATCGGCCGTCCGGCCGCCGGCGCCGCGCTGCGATGAGCGCGTTGGCTGCCGCAGCACAGGAGTTTGGTCCCGGCCTGCTCGTCGCTGCGCTTGCGGCGCCGCTGGTCGTTCTGGCGGTCGTCCTGTCGCCGAAGCTGCGCTTCGCTGCGTTGGCGATGTCGCCGCTCGCGCCGCTTCCCGCCCTTGCGGCCGCGATCTTGGCCATTGGCGGCGCTCCGTTCGAGGGTGAACTGCCGGGCTTACGCATGAGTTTCCGGCTCGATCTGCCGGGGGCGATCCTGCTCGCCGCCGCGGCGCTGGTCTGGATCGCCGCCAGCGTCTTCGCCCGGGCGGATTGGACGGGCAGGCCGAACGCCGAACGCTTCGCCGTCTCGTGGCTGTTGACGATGGCCGGCAGTCTCGGGGTGTTCGTCGCCGCGGATCTTTTGACGTTCTACCTCGTCTATGCGCTGGTCAGCGTTCCAGCTTACTATCTTATCGCGGATGACGAAGACGCGGGGTCGAGCCGCGCCGGCGGCGTCTATCTGGCGTTCACGCTCATCGGCGAAGCGGTCCTCTTGATCGCCTTCGTCATGCTCGCCGCCGGCGAGCCGGGCGGCAGCCTCGACATCCGCGCCGTCGTCGACGCGCTGCCGGCGTCGCCCTGGCGCGATGCGGCGCTCGCGCTCCTCATCCTCGGCTTTGGGATGAAGATTGCGCTCGCGCCGCTCAACGGCTGGATGCCGCTTGCCTATGCGGCGGCGCCAATTCCGGCCGCGGCCGTTCTGAGCGGCGCCGCCGTCAAGGCCGGCGTCATCGGATTGATCCGCTTTCTGCCGCTCGGCGCGGCCTTGCCGGGCTGGGGCGAGGCGCTCGCATGGGCTGGGTTCGTCTCCGCCTTCTACGGCGTCGCGATTGGCCTGACCCAGCGGGATCCGAAGACGATCCTCGCCTATTCGAGCATCAGCCAGATGGGCGTGATCGCCGCGGTCCTGGGGCTGGGCCTTGCCGGAGCCGATCAGAATGCGGCGTCGGACGCAGCCTTCTACGCGGCCAATCATGTGCTGGTGAAGGCTGCCCTGTTCCTGAGCGTCGGCGTCGCCGCTGCGCTCACCGGGCGGGGCCGGTCGCCGGCGCTGATCGTAGCCGCGGCGCTGGCCTTGAGCCTCGGCGGATTGCCGTTGACCGGCGGCGCGCTGGCCAAGCTCGCCGTCAAGGGGACCTTGGGCGACGGCGTAGCCGGAGCGGTGGCGGCGGCGTCCGCGGCCGCGACGACGGCTCTCATGCTCCATTTCTTCATCCGGCTCGCGCGATCGGATAACGACGGCAAGGCGGCGTCGCCCCAGCGTATCTTGTCGTGGCTCGCGCTTGCCTTCGCCTCCATGCTGGTTCCCTGGCTCATGTTTCCCGCCGTCGGCGGCGATCTCGCCGACGCGCTCGCAACGGCGACGCTGTGGGACGCGATCTGGCCGATGCTCATCGGCGCGGCGCTGGCCGCCGGGTTATGGGCCCTGGGCGAACCGCTCCCGCGCATTCCCGCCGGCGACATCGTCGTGGCGCAGGAAGCCGCCTTCCGCGCAAGCGCGCCTCCTCTCGGCGCTGCGTTCGAGCGCCTCGACTGGCGGCTGAGACAATGGCCGGCGGCGGGTCTGTCGCTGTTGACGATCGCGCTGGCTCTCGCGGCGGCGGGGTTCGCCAGCCGTTGAATTCCGCCGATGCGGCCCGACGAGCAGACGGAGCCATCCGACGCCAGAGCGCTGGCGACAGCGAACAATATCCAAGCTGGACCCAACAAGATCCAAGCCGGGCGCAACAAAATCCAAGTCAGGCGCCGCAAAATCCAAGCCAAACGCAACAAAATCCAAATCAGCAATCGCTTGGCATCATGCGATAAAATGGACGTTTTTCAATTGGTTATGACGAGTGCCTCTCTTGATGCTTATCTTTCCTCCCAGCGTTTGCAGATACGCGGCCGCGATCCGACGACCGGGCGTAGGTATAGCACGGATTTCTGATTATCGCAAGATAAATCCAGCCGGCTCTGTCAAGCTCCCGAGGGTTTAAGCGGAGACCTTCTTGCCGCGCGGCCAGAAGGCGACGGCCAATCCGGCGATGGCCACGCCGGCCAGGAGCAGCAGCAGCGACGCCTGCTTCAGCCATGTCATCGCCGGAATGGACAGCGCCATGGCGAGGCCGAGAAAACAGATTCTGAGCGAGAGCATGCTGATTCCGGCGAGGAAGGTGCCGAGCCCAAGCAGCAACATCAGCACCAAGCCTGCGGCCTGCACTGGCATCAATTGCTGAAAGCCTTGCAACAACACGAGGTTCATCGCGACGATAATCGCCGCCCAGTGCGCGACCTGGGTCCAGATGAGCCTGAACCGGGTCTCGGGGTCGGGCGCGTTCGCCCAGCCGAGGAAGATGCACAAAAGCCCAATGGCGATCGCGAGGAATTCCCAATAGCCGTTGATAGGGTGGCCCGAGAAATTGCTGTAGGCCACGCCGAATATCGCCAGCGCCAGCACCGCGAGATAAGGCAGATTCCGCAGCACTGCGCCCATCGAAAAGAATCCGTCCCGATGAGGTTCAAGCTCCGGTTCCGGCTCTGGAAAGTCAGTAGGGTCGGTCATCGTCAATCCAATTTGCGATGGAGCCTAAAACTCTTACGCTTCGGCGGCTCTGTGTCTATCCGCAATCACGCGGCAGCGCAGGGCTTGGCGCTTCGAAGTCTCGGCGCGGACAAAATCAATAGCTGGCTCGCAGCCAAGTGCGAATGGCAGGCAGCCTCGCCCGATCCACACGGAGGCGCGAAAAAGAGCGCTTCTCTCCTGGCCTTGAAGACAATCAAGCGACCGAGCCTTGTTCTTATCGATTGCATTATCATTCCCGCCCCGGTCGCGATAACCTGCTTACTTCAAGGGGAAAGAAATGCGGGGGAGTACGATGCACAGTGACTCCGGGCGTCGATCTATCGCGCCTTGCTTCTGTTGCGCCAACCGCCCTCTCACCGTTGGAAGACGGAGTGTGCTTTCCGGTTTCGCGGCGATGGGCGTGAGCGCAGCCGCAGCAATCATCGGGCGATCATCGCCGGCGCTTGCCAACGCGCCGACGGTTGACAAATCATGGCTGATCGATGTGCATCATCACTTCGCGCCGCCTTCCTATGTCGCGGAGAATCGAGCGAGGGTCTCGCCCGCAGCGCTCGACTGGACGCCGCAAAAGGCGCTCGATGCAATGGACGCCCAAGGCGTCGCGACCGCCGTCCTTTCGTTGGCGTTGCCTGGCGTATGGTTCGGCGACGCCGAGGGCGCGCGTCGCACGTCTCGGGCTTGCAACGACTATGCGGCCAATCTTGCGCTCAAGCATCCGGGGCGGTTTGGACTGTTTCCCGTCATTCCGCTGCCGGACACCGAGGGCAGCCTGCGCGAAATTGAATATTCCTTCGACGTGCTCAAGGCGGACGGCGTCGGCGTCCTCACCAGTTACACGGACGATTCCGGGTCCAAGTGGCTTGGCAATCCGGCCTTCGCTCCCGTCTTCGAAGAACTGAATCGGCGCAAGGCCGTAGTCTTCGTGCATCCGACGGTGGCGAACTGCTGCCAGAAATTGCTGCCGGATGTTTCGCCGCTCGTCTCGGAAATTCCCGAGGACACCACGCGGGCCGTCACCAATCTCATGTTCACCGGTTCGCTCGCCCGCTTCCGGGATACTCGCTTCATCTTCTCGCACGGCGGCGGCGACGTGCCGATGGTCATGGGACGCATGCACGATTATGCGCCCAAGAACATCGCCGAAGTGGCGCCGAATGGCATCGACTACGAACTCGCGCGGCTTTTCTACGATATTGCCGGCACCGCGTACCGGCCAGCGATCGCGGCTCTCACCACGCTCGTTCCCACGACGCAGATCCTTTTCGGCAGCGACAATCCGTTTGTGCCGCTCGAGAAAACAGCGCAGGGCATGAAGGGACTCGACCTCTCCGCGGCCGACCTCCAAGCGATCGGCCGGGATAACGCCCTTGCGCTTCTGCCAACCTTGCCTCGCAACTAGGACCGCGGTTGGAAACCCCGCAATCGAAGGCTCATGGACAAAAAAATTGTAGTCGGGCCGAAGCCCGTTTTTTTCGGGTGTCCCCGAGTCGAACTGGCTGCGATCGGCGGAGAGTAAGCCGTTTCGCTGACGTTCCGCACCTGCGTACCAAAAGAGGCCGGGCAGAAGTGCGAATGGACTGCCTCGGAAAAGGTGAACTAAGAGCAGCCTTGACCCGAGACGGCGCGGGCTGCGATTGGACAGGCGCGCGGCGGTTGAGCTTCGCCCAAGGGACGAGGTCACAAGACCCTGGCGCCAAGCCGGTCCCGAAAGCCCTTCGAGGTTAGACATGCCGACCAAAGCCGAGAAACCGATCGCGCGCCCGCCCATCCTTGTCGACCTGGCGCTGCAGGGGGGCGGCTCGCATGGCGCCTTCACCTGGGGCGTTCTCGATCGCCTTTTGGAAGAGCCCTGGCTCAAGATCGACGGCATCTCAGGCACGTCGGCGGGGGCGATGAATGCGGCGGTGCTGGTCCACGGCCATCAGAAGGGCGGAGCGGCGGGCGCCCGCGAGGCGCTCGAAACCTTCTGGCGGCGCGTCTCGGACGCTGCTCGCTTCAGCCCGTTCCAGCGCGGGCCGCTCGACGTCATCCTCGGCCGCTGGTCGCTCGATTCGTCGCCGATCTATGTCGCCATGGATCTTATGTCGCGCGTGGTGTCGCCATATGCCCTCAACCCAATGGGTAAGAATCCCTTGCGCGAGATTCTGGCCGAACTCATCGACTTCGAGGTGCTGGCGCAATCGCCGATCCACCTGTTCATCACCGCCACCAATGTGCGCACCGGCAGAGGCAAGGTGTTCAAGAACGACGCCGTGACGCCGGACGTCCTGCTCGCCTCGGCGTGCCTGCCGACGATGTTTCAGGCGATCGAGATCGACGGCGAGGCTTATTGGGACGGCGGCTATACCGGCAATCCGACCCTCTCCACCCTTGTTCGCGAGTGCAAATCCCACGACACGATCCTGGTGCCGATCAATCCGATCGAGCGTCCGGGGGTGCCGCGTAGCGCCAGCGAGATCCTGAACCGTCTCAACGAAGTGTCCTTCAACGCCGTCGTCCTCAAGGAATTGCGCATGATGGCCTTGCTGCG
>PLUH01000403.1 GCA_003164825.1 Hyphomicrobiales bacterium | reverse complement strand
TTGCGGCGGCGAAGCGTCGCCGGATCGTAGTCGCCGGGCTCGATGTCCTCGCGCGAACCGATGATGTAGGTCGTGCGCACCTGGGCCGCTTCCAGGATCGCGGCCCGAAGCGCGGTCTCGCGCTGAACGCGGCAGGCGGCGCCGACGCCGAAATGACCGCTCTCGCCCGTACGGTCGACGACGTAGCATTGGAACGCCGCTACGCCGACGTCGGTTGTGACGTCCCAGACCGCGACGTCGAGTTCGGCGTTCGCGAGCAGTTTTAGGATCGCCAGAGACTTCGGATCGTCGACCGTGGCGAGGCTCAGACGTCGGGCCTCCTGTTCTCGCGGCGGCATTTGCCGCCACAAGCTGGTCGCGTCGCGCTCGATGAGTTCGCAGAGCCCGTGGCGGACCGCCTCAGGAAAGCGGTTGCCGGACGCGAGACCATTGGTGCTCATCGAGAACGAGCCGCTCATCGGCGGCCCGGAAACCCGCGAATCCGCGTGGACGGTCTCGAACGGCGCCCAGATCGCGCAGCCATCCATGAGGTTGCGTCCCTCGATCCACAGGATCGGCAGATTCGGATCGAACCGTGTCCCCGGAACGCGGGGCAGCCCGTCGACATCGGCGACCGGGGAATCCTCGCACATCTCGGAGAACGTGGCCAATCGCAGGGGAGCGCGTACATGCTCGGCGTGCCACGTCTCCGCGGCCTCCATCAGCGCGGAGGCTTTGGCGGCGGCGATGTCGATTCCCTTGCCGTTGAATACGGCGCTCGATCGCGCGTTCGGGCGACAGACCATGACCACTGGAACGCCGGTGCGGTCGAGCCCCGTCAGGTTGGCGACGCGGGTGATCCCAAGGATGTCCTTGTGCGCCAGGACGCGGGCGATCGTCTCATCGGCGGTCAAGGCGCGGGTCGCCCGAGGCAGTTGATGGTCGTTCCTCCGGCTGCGCGATCGGTCCCACTGCTGGGCGCGCGGCTGGCCGCCGCCGGCGGACCCAATGACCGGTCAAGCGTAACGCAACGAGCGAGTGCAGACCAGACCGCAGCGGTGTCGGTCCCTGATGCGCGGTTCGTGTCCGCGCGAGAAGGACGCGCGAACTTCAGGGCTTGTCCATTGCGCGCCCGCTATTCCGGCGCCGCGGTCAGCGGCTCGAGCGGCGCGGCGATCGTGCCGCGCGTAAGGTCGCGGGTGAACATGGCGAGGCCCTTCGGTTCGTTGCCGTTGGGATGGACCAGCACGATCGAGCCTTTTTGCGGCTGCTGCCCCTTGGCCAGCCAGGCGTCGGCGCCCAGCGTCACCAGATGGAACCGGCTCACCGCCTGCATCAAGGGATCGCTCGAGACGAGTCCGGGGAAGCGGAAGAATAGCGACGGCGTCTCGCCGTTGGCGATGAGAAGGCGCTCGGTGTCGAGGATCTCCGCCTCCGGGTCGACGCCCTTGGTCAAAAGGAAGTTCGCGGCAAGAGGCAGTCTGGCCAGGTAGGGGTGGTGGTAGGTGTGATCGACCCACAGGATATCGAGCGCGCCGGAATTGCGCTGATCAATGAGCCAGCGGAAATCGTCGAAGTGATGGACGAGCCAGAGTCCCGAAATCCCCAGGGCGACGGACGCGTGGGGGCTCGCCGTTTCAAGCCGGGCGAAAAAGACCCGGTCGAGCGGCCGTTTGCTCGGGCAGAGATCGCCGGTGACGAAATCGCCCGGCCCCGCACCGTGGGTCAGCCCGGCGTTCTGAAGAAAGCCGCGGCGGATGAGACCCGGCGCCTCGGCCGATTCGCTGATCGCGCGGCCCATGCGGGTCGACTTGAGCTCCGCCTCGCTCATTTCGCTGCAGGTCCAGCAGGCGGCGCGCTCGAGCCGGGTCGTCAGCGCCTCCGGATCGGCGAGCAAGGCGAGCTTCTGGCCGGCGACGGTCATCTCGCGGACCGCCAGCGCCTTGCGGCCGTCGGCGGCGACGCAGGCTTTCAGCACCGGTCGATAGTCGCCGACCGTCGCCGGGCTCTGAAGCCGCGCCGCCAGCGCCGGCGCGAATGCGCAATCGGCGGCCCGCGCCGCGCCGGCAAGGCCCGCCCAGGCGGCGAGCGTCATCATAAGAAGGCGTGGGAAGGCGGGCAAAGGCGAAAGGTTCGTTCCGTGCGGCCGAAGGCGGCTCCTTCTAACGAAACTCGGCGGGCGCGGCTAGAGCCGGCCGCGGGTATTGTGAACGCGCCGCCACTTACCTTCGTCGCGGCCCTCGCGTCGAGCGCGGCCGCTCCGGCGCGCCGGCGGCGGTGAGGAGCTTGCGGAACTCGTCCCGCTTCTCGTGGATCGATGCGATCACCAGGCCCATCGGGACGCCGAGATCGACCAGCACCGCCTCCGACAGTTGCAGGCTTGCCTCGATCGTCTCGGGGACCGCGTCCGTCACGCCGAGCCGATAGAGCGCGCGAGCGTGGTTGGCGTCGCGCGCGCGGGCGACCAGCGTCATCTCGGGCCGCAACCGGCGCGTCGTCTCGACCACCGCTTCGTTGGCGGCGGTCGAATCCATGGTGACGACGACCGCGCGCGCGGTCTCGAGCCCGCAGTGGCGCAGATATTCGGGCCGCGCCGCGTCGCCGTAATAGACCGGCTTGCCGTCGGAGCGGGCCCGCGTCGTCACCCGCGCATCCGAATCCACAGCAATGAACGGGATCGAGTGCCGGTCCAGCATGTCGCCGATCAGCGCGCCGACGCGGCCGTAGCCGACGATGATCACCCGGGAGTCCTCGCTCTCCGGCGGGATTTCCGGCGCCCCCTTGTCCCCGGCCGTCCGCAGCGGCGAGCCGATGCGGGCGCCGAGCTTGGCCAGCCCCGGAATCGCGAGCATCGAGATCGCAACCGCGCTGATGAGCATCGTCGCCAGCGCGCGATCGATGAGGCCGCCGGCAAACGCTGCGCCGATCATGACGAAGCCGAACTCCCCGCCCGGCCCGAGCAACAGCGACATTTCGGCGGCCACGCGGGGCGGCAGCCGGAACGCGCGCGCCAGCCCGAACAGCGTGAGGCCCTTCGCCGCCGCCAGCGCCGCGGCAAGGCCGAAGATGAGGCCAGGCCGGGCAGCGATGAACGCGGGATTGATCCCGGCGCCGACCGAAACGAAATAGAGCCCGAGGAGCAAGCCGCGGAACGGCTCGATCGTCACTTCGATCTCGCGTCGATATTCGGTTTCGGCCAGCAGGAGTCCGGCGACAAAGGCGCCAAGCGCCATCGACAGATGGCTCGCCGCGGCGGCCAGCCCATCGCCCAGCACCACCAGCAGACACGCCGCCATGAAGAATTCCGGGCTCTTGGTTTCGGCGACGAAATGGAAAAAGGGCCTGAGCGCGAGGCGGCCAAACACGACCAGCGCGACCAGCCCCAATCCAGCCGGGGCCAGTGTGCCGACGAGCTCCCAGCCCAGTCCACGCTGGCCCCCGGCCGAGAATGCGCCCGTCATGACCAGTAGCGGCGCGACCGCCAGATCCTGAAACAGCAATACCGCGAAGCTCGCCCGGCCGGCGCCGGTGTGGAGCCGTTTGCTCTCGACCAGCATCGGGATGACGATCGCGGTCGAGGACATGGTGAGGGCCGCGCCGACAGTGAGCGCCGAGGGCGGAGCGAGGCCGAGGCCCCAGGCGACGCCGCTCAAGATCAGCATCGTGACCACGACCTGCGCCAGCCCGAGCCCGAACACCAGCCGGCGCATGCGGCGCAATCGTTCGAACGACAGTTCGAGCCCCATGGTGAACAGGAGCGCGACGACGCCGAAGGCGGCGATGCGGTCGATCGCCTCGACGTTGATCGCAAGCGCGTTGAGCCAGGGCGCTTTCAGGTCGAGCGAGCCGAGGCCGTAGGGCCCGAGTGCGAGGCCCGCCAGCAGATAGCCCAGCACCGGACTGACGTGCAGCCGGAAGAACAGCGGCGCGATCACGCCCGCCGTCACCAGGAACAGCAGGGTCTCCTTGTAGACCGACAGGTCGATTGGCGCGTTCACTCGGGCTCCGTCGCGGCCGGAGGATCGTCATTCCGACCAGCCTAGTCGATTCCCGCGCGAGCGCGAGCCTCGCCCCGAAGCCGTGCGGCGTGCTAAGGGCGGAGGCGTCGAATTCCTGGAGAGCGCAATGCCGCTTTATTCCCTCAACAGCGAAACGGCCTCGATCATGACGTTGGCGCCGGTCATTCCGGTTTTGACGGTCGCGAGCGTCGAGGATGGGGTCGGGCAGGCGAAAGCGCTCGTTGCCGGTGGTCTTTACGCGATCGAAGTGACCTTGCGCACGCCCTCGGCCCTGGCGGCGATCCGGGAGATCGCCAAAAGCGTGCCCGGCGCGGTCGTCGGCGCGGGCACGATCGTTTCGGTCGAGCAGATCGCCGAGGCGATCGCGGCCGGGGCGCGGTTCCTGGTCAGTCCCGGCGCACCGCCGGCGCTCGCCAAGGCCGCCGCGCAATCGCCCGTGCCATTCCTGCCAGGCTGCGCGACCGCGTCGGAGGCAATGGCGTTGCGGGAGCTCGGCTTTCGCGCGCTGAAGCTCTTTCCCGCCGAAGCGGTCGGCGGCGCGAGGCTGCTCGCCTCGCTTGCCGCGCCCCTGCCCGATCTCAGCTTCTGCCCGACCGGCGGCATCGATCTCGCGAAAGCGCCCGACTATCTGAAGCTGCCGAATGTGCCGTGCGTCGGCGGATCGTGGATGTTGCCGAAGGCGGCGCTCGGGCGGGGCGACTATGCCGAAGTCGAAAGACTGGCGCGCGAGACGGCTCGCCTCGCGCGAGCGCCCGCTTGACGGGCATGCCAGCGCATTAACGGGAACAGTTCGCGAGTGTGTCCGCTACTCTACGCAGCCTTGGCTTGCGCTTCTGCGCGCTTCTTGGCGATCTCGCGCTTCAATGCGACGGCCGTATCGGAGAGGTCCGACACATTCGCCTTGGCGAGGAAGTCGTCGAGGCCGCCGCGATGCTCGACCGAGCGCAGAGCCGCTGCGCTGATCCGAAGCCGCACCGCACGCTCCAGCGTGTCGGAGATCAGCGTGACCTGAACGAGATTGGGCAAGAAGCGGGTGCGCGTCTTGCGATTGGAATGGCTGACTTTGTTGCCGGATTGAACGGCCTTGCCCGTCAGCTCGCAGCGGCGTGACATCGCACAATGATCCTTTAAACGAAAAGCCTCAGGACGCGATCCGACAAACACAAAGCGGGCCGCTCCCCTGAAGAAGCGTCCCGCCGCAGTACGGCCCCGACCGATAGGAAGGCGGGTCTATAAGGGAGGGACTTTTCGGCGTCAAGCTCGGTCTTGCTCGACACAGCGCCGTCCGGCCTCTACTTTCGCCCAATGCGTCAGGGACAGGCGAGCCGCACCGCGATCGGCGCGGCCGGACATAGGGCTGCCCATCAGGTTCTCGAGCGCGGGATCGTCTTCGCCGACCCGCTCGCGCTCGCGATCCTCGGGCAGGACGCCGACGAGGCGATCGCGCTGGCCAA
>PLUH01000344.1 GCA_003164825.1 Hyphomicrobiales bacterium | reverse complement strand
GGCACCGGCGGCTTCAAGGCGATTCCTGCCGGCGGCACGCTGCTCGCGCATCTCATGGCGACCGGCGGCCATCACGAGATCAGCCGCCCGTTCGACCTTTCCCGTTTTCCCGCCGGGCGCCTCATCGACGAGGCGGCGGGCTCCGGTATCGCGCATTAGGCGGCGCGCCGCGCCATTTGAGAAGGAGATAGCCATGTATATCGCCATGAATCGCTTCAAGGTCATGAAGGGCGCGGAGAGCGCGTTCGAACAGGTCTGGCTTTCGCGCGAGACCCATCTCGACCGCGTGCCCGGCTTCGTCGAGTTCCACCTGTTGCGCGGACCGGAGCGCGACGATCACGTGCTCTATTCGTCCCACACGGTCTGGGCGGGCAAGGACGCTTTCACCGCCTGGACGCAGTCCGAACATTTTCGCGCCGCACACCGTGACGCCGGCGCCAACAAGCCGCTTTATCTCGGTCACCCCGAGTTTGAGGGCTTCGAAGTCCTTCAGACGATCAAGAACTCGCACGATGAGGCCGCCTGAAAGCTGGCCATGCAAATCTTCCCCTGCCCGTTCTGCGGTCCGCGCGACGAGATCGAATTCCACTATGTCGGCGAGCCGAAGGCGCGGCCCGAGCCGGCCGCCTCGATCAGCGACGCCGAGTGGGCGGACTACCTCTGGTTCAACGCCAATCCGAAAGGGGCCGCGCGCGAGGTCTGGCTGCATCTGACCTGCATGGAGATGTTCGTCATGACTCGCGACACGGCGCTCAACGCGACCGTGGCCGCCGACGCGACGGCGAGGCCCGCGCCGTGAGCGGCCTACGTCTGCCCTCCGGCGGCGGGGTCGATCGCGGCCGGCCCAGCGTATTCACGTTTGACGGCAAGCCTTACGCCGGCTTTGAGGGCGACAGCATCGCTTCCGCGCTGCTGGCGAACGGCGTCCGCATTGTCGGGCGCAGCTTCAAATATCACCGCCCGCGCGGAATCTGGGGCGCGTGGACCGAAGAGCCGAACGCGATCGTCGACGTCACGCGAGATGGCGTCACCACCCCGAATCTGCGCGCGACCACTGAGGCGCTCGAGAACGACTTCGCCGTACGCTCGGTCAACGCGGCGCCGACCGCGGCGGCCGACCGCGCCGCTCTGCTCGACCGGCTGTCGCCGTTCTTGCCGGCGGGCTTCTATTACAAGACGTTTCTTTGGCCGCGGTGGGAGACTTACGAAGGCGCCATTCGCGCCATGGCCGGACTCGGCCGGGTTGATGCCGACAATCGTCCGCCGGCCGACAATCCGCAGATCAACGCCCGCTGCGACCTGCTCGTCGTCGGCGCCGGAGCAGCGGGACTCGCCGCGGCCAACGCCGCCGCNNTCATCGCGGCGGGACGATCGAGGGCGGAAGCTGGCGGGATTGGGCGCGAGGCGTTGTGCGGACGATTGAAGCCGCCGGCGGCCGGGTGATGACGCGAACGACGGCCTATGGCGTCTACGACGGCAATCTCGTCTGCGCCTGGGAGCGGCGGACACGGCTGCCCGACGCGCTCTGGCGCATCCGGCCCAGGGAAATCGTCGTCGCGGCCGGCGCGATCGAGCGGCCGCTCATCGCGCCCGACAACGACCGGCCGGGAGTGATGTCGGCCGACGCCGCGCTGGTCTATCTCCGCCGCTACGCCGTCCTCGTCGGCAAACGCATTGTCGTCGCGACCAACAACGACAGCGCCTATGCCGTGGCCGAGGCTTTGGCCGAGGCGGGCGCGGAGGTCGAAATTCTCGACACGCGCGCGGTCGGCCCGCCGTCCCAGCTCANNCGCGATTGCGATGCGCTTCTGCTCTCAGGCGGCTGGTCGCCGACAGTGCATCTCTACGCCCAGGCGCGCGGGCGGCTGCGCTATGACGAGGCGCTCGCCGCGCTCAGGCCCATCGGCGGGGTCGCGGGCCTCACCGTCGCCGGCGCCGCCAACGGCGCCTTCANNGCGTGGCCGAAGATCGACGACGAGGGCCGGCGCTGGATCGATTTCCAGAACGACGTGACGCTGAAGGACGTCGCGCTCGCGGCCCGCGAGGGCTACGTCTCGGTTGAGCACCTCAAGCGCTACACCACGCTCGGCATGGCGACCGACCAGGGCAAGACCGCCAATGTCAACGGCCTCGCCGCGATGGCCGCCCTGACCGGCCGCGCCATCGACGAGACGGGAACGACAACCTATCGCCCGCCGTTCGTCCCCGTGCCGATGGGCGTCATCGCGGGGAGGCGGCGGGGCGCGCTCATCAACCCGCTTAGGCGCCTGCCGCTCGAGGCCGAGCACCGGGCCGAGGGCGCGCAGATGCGCGAATACGGCGGCTGGCTGCGGCCGGCCTGGTACGGGCGGGACGCCCCCGAGCTTGCTATCCAGCGCGAGGCGGCGCGGGCGCGCGATAGGGTGGCGCTGTTCGACGGCTCCTCGCTCGGCAAGATCGAGGTCATCGGCCCCGACGCCGCCTCCCTCGCCGACTTTCACAGCTATAACCGTCTCTCGACCCTCAAACCGGGCAAGATCCGCTACGGCTTCCTGTTGCAGGAATCGGGCATCGTGTTTGACGACGGGGTGACGCTGCGCTTGGGCGAGGATCGCTTTCTCGTCTCCTGCTCTTCGGGCCACACCGACGCGGTGCGCATGCGGCTCGAACTCTGGCGCCAGGACCGCTTCGATGCCCGCCGCGTCATCATCCACGACACGACCGGCCAATGGGCGACGCTCACCGTCACCGGTCCGCGGTCGCGCGATCTGGTCGAGGCCTGCGGAATCGAGGTCGCGCTCGACGATCAGAGCCTCCCGCACATGGCCTTTGCGACGGCTGAGTTCGACGGCGCGCCGCTCCGGGTCGCGCGGGTGAGCTTCACCGGCGACCGCTCCTACGAGCTCTCCGTTCCGGCGCGGCGCGCCGAGGCTTTGAGGGCGCGCCTCGCCGACAAGCTGCACGCTTTCGGCGGCGGGCTGATGGGACTCGAGGCGCTGATGATCCTGCGCGCCGAGAAGGGCTTTATCGTCGTCGGCAAGGACACTGACGGCACGACCATGCCGCACGATCTCGGCGTCGCCGGGCCGCGCGACTCGAGGGCGGACGAATATATCGGCAAGCGCTCGCTGTTCATGCCGGTCGCCAACGACAAGGGCCGCAAGCAATTCGTCGGCTTGAGCGTCGCGGCGGGAGAGGGGCCGCTGCCGACCGGCGCGCATGTGGCGACGGGCGCCGGGGCGGCGCGACGATCGCAGGGCTACGTGACCTCGAGCTACATGAGCCCGACCCTCGGGCGCCCGGTCGCGCTTGGCCTGGTCGAAGACGGGGTCAAGCGGATGGGAGAGACGGTCGGGATCTACCATCTTGGCGTCGAGCGCCGCGCGACCATCGCGCCCGCGGTCGCGCTCGATCCGGAAGGAAAGCGGCTCCATGCGTGAGACGCGATGGCCGGCGGCGCACGGGCGGGCGGGAATTCTGATCGACCGCCCGCGCTTGCAAGCCCGGGCGCTCGACGGGCTCGGCCAGACGCTGATCTCGGGCGATCTCGACGCGGCGGTCGCCGCGCTCGCGCCCGGCGCGCCGACGCTCGGGCTTTATGCGCTCGCGCCGGAGGGGGCGCACGCGATGCGGATCGGACGTACAAGCGCGCTTCTGGTCACGCCCACGGCCATCGCCGCCCCCGAAGGCTGGCGCGGCGGCTGGTGCGCAACGAGTGTCGACGATGGCTGGACGGCGGTCGAGGTGTCGGGCGCGGACGCGGCGCAGGCGCTCATGCAAGCGACGTCGGCCGACCTCGCCAGCGGCTCACCTTCAGCCGCGGTCATTGTTTTTGGCCTACGCGGTCTTCTGGCGCGGACCGAAGCGGGCTTCCGGCTGCACGTCGAGGCGCCGTGGCTGGAGACGCTGCTCGCTTGGCTCGACGGCGCTTGAGGCTGCGGCGCATGCCGGCGCGCGGAGCCGCAGGACGTCGCTGACCGACGCGAGAAAAATCGGCAAATCTTTGCGATAATCCAAAGGGTGGTTTATCCTGCCTGCAGTCGTCGGATCCGCATTGGGGGGCTCGGCGAACGGTGACGTCGAAACGGAGGAGCATAACTCCCAAGCTTGGTCGATTGCCGGGGCGCAAGCCACCGCCTCATCCTGAGGGCGCCGAAGGCGCGTCTCGAAGGATGCTCCAGAG
>PLUH01000387.1 GCA_003164825.1 Hyphomicrobiales bacterium | reverse complement strand
ATCAAGTCCTGAGCGTTGGTTTGCGGGAATGGTTGTTTTGGATCGTAGAAGCCTCGCTCCGCCATCTTGGCTGCAAGCTTGGGTCCGATCGGGTGCCGGTGGGTATCGACGATGGGTCGATGTTCCGTTCCGTTTGGGGGTGTCATGACAGTATCCTCATGAGGTTTGACGGCAATTTCAGGCACGAGGTTGGATCGCGACAATGAGTGAACCTGCTGCGCCTCCCAGTTGCTCGGCGACAGCAAGGACCAAGCCCCAAACCACTTCACGGGTCTTCAGGCGGCCGAGGACATCGGCGCCGTGACCCGGCCGACATGAATTTCCATCGCGCACCTCTTGGGCGCGCTTGCGTGAGGTCCCTTTGTCTCCGAGAGAGTGAGAGCACTATGAGGCTATGACGATAGTGCGCCAGGACCGGAAACTACTCACGCCAGTCCCTATGCCGACAGGAGGGCGGATTGTCTGGCTTGCGGAGAGGCTCAATCAGGCGCAGTTTTCCGCCAAGGCCCGGCGATGGCCGGCCATAAGGCCGGAGCGGGAGGAAAGCGATGGCGAGCGGCAGGCCCTTCCCTTTGAACGCGTGGTATCCCGCCGCCTGGGGCCATGAGATCGAGCGCGCCTTGGCGGCGCGGACAATCTGCGGCCACGACATCGTTCTCTACCGCCGCGCCGACGGCGCCGTTGCGGCGCTCGAGGACGCCTGCTGGCACCGGCTGCTGCCGCTCTCCATGGGCCGGCTCGTCGGCGATCAGGTGGTGTGCGGCTATCATGGCCTCGTGTTCAATTCCGCCGGGCGCTGCACCCATATGCCGGCGCAGAAGACGATCAATCCATCCGCCTGCGTGCGGAGCTATCCGGTGGTCGAGCGCCACCGGCTGATCTGGGTCTGGCCGGGCGATCCGGCCCTCGCCGATCCCGCCGCGATGCCCGATTTTCACTGGAACGACGGCGAGACATGGAAAGGCGAGGGCGGGACCTTCTACTCCCTCAAATGCGACTACCGGCTGGTGGTCGACAACCTGATGGATCTCACCCACGAGACCTATGTCCATGCGGGCAGCATCGGCGACGACGCCATCCTCGATACGCCATTCGAGGTCACCCATACCGATCGCGCCGCGACCATGACGCGCTGGATGATCGATATCGAACCGCCGCCGTTCTGGGCGAGGCAACTGGGCAGGCCCGGACGCGCCGATCGTTGGCAGATCGTGACCTTCGAGGCCCCGGCGGTGGTGATCGGCGATGTCGGCGTCGCGCCGACCGGCTCGGGCGCGCCTGAGGGCGACCGTTCGCAGGGCGTGAACGGCGCCTTCCTCGCCGCGCTCGCGCCGGAGACGGAAACGAGCTGCCATTATTTCTGGAATTTCGTCCGCACTTTCCGGACCGACGACGAGCAACTGACCCGCGACCTGCAGCGCGCCCACGTCAACGACGGCAAGGGCGTCTACGACCAGGACCATGCCGTGCTCGAGGCGCAGCAGCGCGCCATCGACCGCAATCCGCGCTCGCCGTTCTATAATCTCAACATCGACGCGGGGGCGCTATGGGCGCGTAGGCTGATCGACGCGATGCTGGCGCGCGAGCAACGCTCCGCCGGCGCGCCTCAGGCGGCGGAATAGGCGTTTCCGATGGCGGAAGTCATCGAGTGGCGCGACGGAGTCGTCCGTGCGACTCGCGATCTGACATCCGCTATTCGCTTGATCGAGATCGAGCCTTCGGGCGGCTTCGTCGCCGCTTCGCCCGGCAGCCACATCAACGTATCGGTCATGGTCCGCGGCCGGCCTGACGTCCGGTCCTATTCGGTGGTCGGCCCCTGCGCCGACGGGGTCTATCGAATCGCGGTCAAGCTGCTCGCCAGCACGAGGGGCGGCTCGGCCTATATGTGGTCTCTGCGGCCCGGCGGCCGGATCGGGCTTTCCGCGCCCGCCAACCACTTCAATCTCGCGCTTGGGCGACCCGAGTATCTGCTGCTCGCCGGCGGCATCGGCGTCACGCCGATCTTCACCCACGCGCTCGCGCTCGCCGAAGCGAACGCGCGCTTTCGCTTGCTCTATGCGTGCCGAAGCCGGGACGACCTCGCCCTCGCCGACGAGCTCGCCGAGCGGCTCGGCGACCGTCTCGAATTGTTTCTGAGCGAGGAGGGGAGGCGGGTCGACATCGCCGCCGAAATTGCGCGCCTCGATGGCCAAGGCGAATTCTATGTCTGCGGCCCGATCGGGATGCTCGAAGCGGCGAAACGATGCTGGCGGGAGAGCGGCCGGCCGGCTGACCGCCTGCGCTTCGAGACCTTCGGCAACAGCGGCGCCTACCCTTCCGGTCCGTTCGTGATCAAGATTCCGCGGCTTGGCAGGGAAATCGCGGTCGACGCGAACCAGAGCATGCTCGAAGCGCTCGAGGACACCAATGTCGGCATGATTTTCGACTGCCGGCGCGGCGAATGCGGCCTTTGCGCGCTGACGATTCTGGCGGTGGATGGCGTGGTCGATCATCGCGATGTCTTTTTCAGCGATGCGGAGAAGGCGCAGAACTTGAAGCTCTGCACCTGCGTGTCGAGAGTCTACGGCAAATCCATAACCGTCGACACGGCGGACCGATGAAGCGCGAATCGCGTTTGCGTGGACTCGAACCTCATCCTGAGGCCGGACCAACTGGCCGCGTTGCGCGCGCCCCAGGCGCCAGTCGCCTCGGCGCGATCTACACCCCCGCCTTCGAGCCGGCCATCTTGTGGGAGCGCGCCCTGGATTCAAGGACGGATATCTTTGGTTGCCGATTCTCGATCCAAGCGGCTACGGCGCTGCCGTTGAGCTGACCCGTCAGACTGAATTCAATCGCCAGGTCTTCGCCTTGCAATTCCATCCGGCTCAGTTCAATTGTTGGATCGAACGCCTGGAATATTTGCTGATTGGCTAAGTCGATCACAAAATGTTGCACTTGTTTGTTTAAATCACTGNNATCCAGCTGACCGGCAGATATCACGACTTTCGGCATCCGCGAGCCTTGTATCGATAACGCTACCGATAGCGGCAGGGAGAATCTTGCACGTCCAAGTGAAATTCCAAGAGCACAATATTTGCTGGAGACATCGCCAGTGACCTCGAGCCCGGACGATGGCGAAAAGAAACT
>PLUH01000357.1 GCA_003164825.1 Hyphomicrobiales bacterium | reverse complement strand
CGACTGCCAACGCGCGCAGGTCCTAATGGACGCTGATAGTTCACTCGACCATGTATTCTTCCCCGACACGGGTGTCGTCTCCGTAGTGGCGGTTTACGCGGACGGCAGTGTCATTGAGATGGCGACGATCGGTAGGGAGGGTTGTACGGATGTGCAAGCCGTCTTCGGCGCCAAGCGTTCCTCAGTCCGGCTTCTCGTCCAGATTCCGGGGAGCGCAGCAAAGATATCGCGCGCAGCGTTCACCCGGGCCATGGGGTCGATGCCATCATTCCGAAGTCTCATGTACGCTTACGTCCAAGCCTTTCTCGAGCAGGTCCTAGTGTCAGTGGCGTGCAACGGTGCGCACAGCCTCAAGGAGCGGCTGGCGCGTTGGCTGCTGATGATGCGTGACCGCGGTGACGACGACACGCTGGAGATTACTCAGAACCTGCTCGCCGAAATGCTGGGGGTCCAGAGGCCAACCATCACGAATGCTTTCCGTGAGTTGGAACGCGCCGGTTTGATTGCGCGCGGCCGGCGGCAGGTCACGATCCTTGATCGGCAGGGCCTCATGGCGGCATCCTGTGAATGTTATCAGTTGGTCCGGGCACGCCTCGCTTTTCACCTTCCCAAGACATACACGTAAAAAGCGACCTCTCGCGCAGGCTCGGTAATGTACATTACCGACAAACCCTCTTGTACGAGCTAGCAATCGCTGGATAGCATTCTTGCTGTCGAGGATGAGCCCGGTCAGCAGAGGGTGGCGCGAGCCGCTGCCATGAACGACGTCAACCACTGGATCTCGTGGACACGATACGCGAAGGCACCTTTGTGCTTGAGCCCGATCCGTCCATTCGTTCTACGACACACAGGTATGCGGCAAAATCCTCAGGGGGTTTGATGCTCGCGCCCCGAGACCCTCGCCTTCGTTGGGTTATGGGAACGCTGGCGAGAGATGAGTCGGCGCGAACAATACGCGTCAAGTGTCGCCAATGCGAAGAGCGATTATAAAAGATCTTTTATCATGGCCTGTGTATTGACCCGTATATAAGATTGAGGAAGCAAATTTGTTCAGCGTTGGAGCCCATGGAACCGGTAGGGAGCTACTTTTTCTGCGAAAACGGATTGGCAACAAGGTTGGCCGGACAATCGGAGTAAGCGCTGATATGCCGGAAAGAGCAGACAAGTCCGCTCAGCAGAAGGACGCGGAATCCAAAGTCGAGAGCTTTCAAGCAAACCTTGGCCCGTTTGTCGTCGCCACCGAGACGACGCGAATGGCGATGGTGTTTACCGACGCGACAGAGCGCGGTAACCCGATAATTTTCGCCAATGGCAGCTTTCTCTCCCTTACGGGCTACGCGCGGGAAGAGGTGCTCGGCCAAGAGTTCAATTTCATGTTGGCGCATGCGGCCGATGCTGAGACGTTGGCGCAAGTCAAAGCCGAGTTAGAGGGCACGTCGGATATCGTTTCGGAAATTCTTTATCGCCGCAAGGATGGCGCCGAATTCTTGGTCGCACTTTTCATCATGGCGGGGAGATCACCCTGTTCGAGAAGCGGGTGCGATATCGACTCCCGCGCCCCGCCATTCGCGCCGGTGTCGTCTACGTTACCGAGGACCGGAAGCTCGAGGGCTTCTTCGAACATATGTCGATCGCCGACAACATCTACACCAACTACCTGGGCGCCGGCTTGCAGGCGCACGGCGTGGTCAGCCTCAAGGAGACGAAGGTATCGCGGAGCACTGGACCAAAGCGCTCCAGGTGAAGGCGCTGGATTCGTCCGCGAGCGTCATCGAAGTGTCCGGCGGCAACCAGCAGAAAGTCGTGATCGCGGCTGCGCTCGTGAAACGGCCGCAGCTGATCATTTTCGATGAGCCGACCCGCGGCGTCGACGTCGGCGCGATCGCCGATATCCACCAGCTCATTCGCCAGCTCGCCGACAGCGGGATGGGGGTGGTGGTGATATCGTCTTACCTGCCGGAGATTCTCAATCTGTCGGACAGGATTCTCGTCGCCAGAAACGGCCGAATCGTGGAGGAGTTCTCCGCCAAGGAGGCGAATGAGGAAGACATCATGTTCGCCGCAGTCCATATTTCCCATGACACAGACTGCATTGCAGAAGTTCATGATGGAGCAGCTGCTGCAACTCGATTGCCGCTTCCTATTTGTGACTCGCGATCTTGGCAAAGCACCGACAGAATCAGAATTGTCGTGGGTTTCTTTATGCGCCGTGCTCGATTGCAGCAACCTGCCGGGCTATTTGGAGCGGGCGCTGAAACGTGCCAGTGAGCGGGTGCTTCGATAGTGATCGTCGTGCTTCGCATCGGTCCGGTCCATCGGCAACTGAAATCTCTCGTGAATGGCGGCTATTAGATCTGGGTCTCGCAGGATTTGCGCATCCCCATAGAGGATGAAACGGTCGTTTTCCCTGTCATACACGATGCGGCCGCGTGGCCATTTCCTCATATTCGAACGCCACGATTACCGCTCGTCCGCCAGCTTTGTCCCCCGCTCCCAGACCTCATAGCGCCCACGCTGACAGGCGAGCATGGCGCCGTAGGGTTCAGCTTCTTTCAGCGAGCATCGGTGGTCCTCGATCGATACTGCCGCTCCTTATTCTTGGATGGCCCAGAAGATGCCGACGAATGAATTCGGAAAATCGGGTCGCGACACCATCAGAACGTCCCTGCATCGTGACGAAGCGCGGGTTCCCGAGGCCGGGCGCACAACTTTATCGCCTTTGAAACAGCGATGCAGCATCGCTGGCGTAGTCGGGAACCGCTCTACCGCGAAGGCCTGTTGTCGGCGCAATCCGACCCTTCATCGGAGCGAACTTGAACGGTAGGAATGGGTCGATACGGGTCGAATTGATTGATTTTTGGTACTAGGATGGCCCAGATGGGAGCAGGACGCTTTTGAACGAGCCGCCGATCAGCCGATTTCCGCCGCCCGACCTCGCCGATCTGCCGCAGGACATTCGCGAGCGGATCGCCGCGGTGCAGGAAAAGTCGGGATTCGTTCCCAATGTCTTTCTGGCGCTGGCGCGCCGGCCGGACGAATTCCGCGCCTTCTTCGCCTATCATGACGCGCTGATGGAGAAGCCCGGGTCTTTAAGCAAGGCCGAGCGCGAGATGATCGTGGTCGCGACCTCGGGCCTCAACCAATGCCAATATTGCGTTGTCGCCCATGGCGCGATCTTGCGCATCCGGGCCAAGAATCCGTTTGTCGCCGATCAGGTCGCGATCAATCATCGCAAGGCCGACCTCGAGCCGCGGCAGAAGGCGATGCTCGACTTCGCCGTCAAGGTCGCCGAGCGTTCGCATGCAATCGACGACAAGGATTATGCGGAGCTCAAGAGCCACGGCTTCTCCGACGACGACGCCTGGGACATCGCCGCGATCGCCGCCATGTTCGCGATGTCCAACCGGCTCGCCAATGCGTTCTCGATCCGGCCCAACGATGAATTTTATGTGATGGGGCGGGAGAGTCGCAGCTGAGGTAAGGAACCTGAAACGGCCGGGGCGGGCTTATCGTCATCGAAGGTGGGATGAATGCGTCTCGGATTTCTCGTTCTCCTCGGACTAGTCGGCGCCGGAACCGCCTTTGCCGACGAGGCGGTCCGAACCGGCGCGGCCGCGTTCGGCGACTGGCGCTCGGACGCGCCGGGCGTGCGCCGCTTGATCACCCCAGCCGACCTGCCGGCGCCTTTTGCGACGCGCTCGACAGCGAACATGTCGCAGCGCGCCGCGCGCACCGGCGCCGAAATCCCAAAGGCGCCGCCGGGCTTCGC
This sequence comes from Hyphomicrobiales bacterium, assembly GCA_003164825.1. Taxonomy (GTDB): domain Bacteria; phylum Pseudomonadota; class Alphaproteobacteria; order Rhizobiales; family Beijerinckiaceae; genus Roseiarcus. The sequence goes on along the minus strand of PLUH01000357.1, from coordinate 1,799 downwards.
GGTCGATCTTTTCGCGGCCGGGCTCAATATGCCCCGCGTCATTCGCGTCGCGCCGAACGGCGACATCTTCTTGGCGGAGACCGGAGCGGGGCGCGTGCGCGTCTTTCGCCCCGGCGGAGCTGGCGCCGGTCCGGCTCAAGGCGAGGTCTTCGCCGAGGGCTTGCAGCGGCCGTATGGGATTGCGTTCTACCCCTCAGGGCAGGGGGCGCGGTTCGTCTATGTCGCGACGCCGGACTCCGTGGTGCGCTTTCCCTATCGCAGCGGAGAGATGAAGGCCTCCGGCCCCGCCGAGAAGATTGCGAGCCTGCCGAGCGGCGGGGGACATTGGACGCGCGACCTCGCGTTCTCGCCCGATGACAAGACGCTGTTCGTTTCGGTCGGCTCCGGCAGCAACGTCGCAGAAGGCGCGCCGCGCCAGGATGAGTCCGACATCGCCGAGGCGCCGGTCGGCGCCTCTTTCGGCGACGAGCAGCGCCGCGCCGACGTCCTCGCCTTCGATCCTGAGGGCAAGAACGAGCGCGTCTACGCGACGGGCATTCGCAATTGTTCGGGCCTTGCGGTCGAGCCAGGAACCGGCGCGCTCTGGTGCGCCGTCAACGAGCGCGATGGACTCGGCGACGACCTGCCGCCTGACTATGTAACGCACGTGGCGCCGGGCGCCTTCTATGGCTGGCCCTGGTACTATCTCGGCGACCATCAGGATCCGCGCCACAAAGGCGAGCGCGCCGACCTTGCGAACCGCATCACGACGCCTGACGTTCTCATTCAGGCGCATTCGGCGCCGCTCGGCATCGCCTTCTATGCGGCGAATGAGTTTCCCTCCGAATATACGGGCGACGCCTTCGTCACTCTGCACGGCTCGTGGAATCGCGCGAAGCGCACCGGCTACAAAGTCGTGCGCCTCCTGATGAAGGACGGTAAGCCTACGGGCGTGTATGAGGATTTCCTTGTCGGCTTCGTTGCCGACGACCAGAGCGTGTGGGGCCGCCCGGTCGGGGTCGCGGTGACGCACGACGGTTCGCTTCTCGTCAGCGATGACGGCAGCGGTTCGGTCTGGCGGGTGTCGTACCGGGGGAAGTGACGCTTTCCTCACCCCGAAAGCGCAACCTCAATGCTTAGCCCGATCGATAGGAGCCGGTCGTCATTCCCTTCCGGCGCAAGGAACTGGACGCCGGTCGGCAGGCCTGCTGCGTCCTCTCCGGATGGCAGGGCGAGACCGCACATCCGGAACAGATTGCCGAGAAACGTATAGTGGATGGCGCGCAGGTTGGTGGCGCGGAACAGTTCATCGTCGCGTTCGAGCGCATCAATCGGCGGGGCGGTCATAGGAGTAGCCGGCAGCACCAACAGCGCTCCTTTCAGCTCGTCGCCCAAGGCGGCGATGAGGTCCTCGCGGCCACGCTGCAACTCGATCACGTCATGCCCGCTGACCCGGCCTCCCATGGCTCGCCTCACCACGCGGCGATCCATGCGCTGCGCGTCAGCGGACTCAAGGATCGCGCGATGTTCGGCATAGGCTTCGATCGCGACCAGCGAGCCGTGTTGCGCGGTGAGGGCGCGCATGGCGCCGATCAAGGGCGCCGGCCTCGACATGACCTTGGCGCCGGCCGCCGCGAGCCGTTTCATGGCGGNNCAGGAGCGCCCGACCGGCCGCGCAAGGCCATGTCGATCAGCACGCAATCTTCGACAGTGCGCGCCAGCGGACCGATCGTATCGAGAGTGCGTGAGAGCGGAAATACGCCGCGCTTGTCGATCCGCCCCTCGCTCGTCTTGAACCCGACGATTCCGCAGAAGCTCGC
>PLUH01000270.1:8363-14506 GCA_003164825.1 Hyphomicrobiales bacterium | reverse complement strand
GTGTGCAGGCCGCCCCACATCAGATAGTCGGCGCCGGACTCCTTGATCTTGGAGACGATCGCCGAATAGTCCTTTTCGCCGGTGTTGACGCCTTCGTAGAGGACTTCCTTGATGCCGAACTTGTGCATATCGTCGAGCGCCGCGTCGGCAAGGCCCTTGCCATAGGTCGTCTTGTCGTGAACGACCGCGATCTTCTTGCCCTTGAGATGGTCGCGCGCGTATTCTGCCCACAACAAGCCCTGCTGGTCGTCGCGGCCGNNAACTTGTTGGCGACCGACACGCCCTGCTTCGGATCGGACACGTCGTCGCCCTGCTCGAGGGTGATCTGCTGGCCGAGGATGCCGCCGGCCTTGTTGATGTCGTCGACCGCCTGCTGCGTGCCGTTGACGAGCTGGGCCCCGAAAGCCGCGTTCGGGCCGGTGATCGGGCCAGCGACGCCCATCTTGATCTGGGCGCTGGCGGCGCCCGAGAACGCCAAGGCCGCGAGAAGCGCGACGCCTGACAACCAATGTTTAGTCATTCAGTTACTCCCATTTAGTTGCGGGCGCCCGGCCCTCCCTGACGCCCCGTCGGCAGAAGGCAATTCCACCTTGGGCGCGGATACTTTCTCTTTTTTGATCAAGAGTCACCTTAAAAAACACACACGTAGTTTCGGCGAGCGGCGAGGCATTCAGCCGCCACCCTTTGCGCGCCAGTTCAGCCCCGAGCGATCGTAAGCCCAGGAATATTGGGTCGCCATTTGCGTCGCCCGCATCGCCCGATAGCCGACGACGCCGACCGCCATCGCCCAGATGTAGGCAGTTATAAAGAGAATCGGCGATAGCAACGGCTCGGCGTAGAGCGCATAGTGTAGGAACCGTACGCCGGCGGTGAGAAAGACCATGTAGAGCGCGAGCATCGCCACCGGCCGCCAGGTCTGGGCCATCGCCCTCCCGGTCGCCCAGGCGCCAAGCCCGCCCAGCACCAGCGTCAACAGGACGAACGTGAAAATGCCGTAAGGTTCGTCCGCCCATAGGATGCCGTCCATCAGTGGCCCCCCTCGAGATAGGCGGCGCGCACTTCGGGGCGCGCCAGGAGCTCGGCGCCGCCGCCTTGCATCGTGATTGCGCCATTGACCATCACGTAGCCGCGATGGGCGAGCTTGAGCGCGTGAAAGGCGTTCTGCTCGACCAGGAAGACGGTCAATCCCTCGGCCTTGTTCAGTTCGGCGATCACCTCGAAAATCTGCTTCACCACAAGTGGCGCAAGACCGAGCGAAGGCTCGTCCAGAAGCAGCAATCGCGGCCGGCTCATCAGCGCCCGCCCGATCGCGAGCATCTGCTGCTCGCCGCCCGATAGCGTTCCGCCGCGTTGCGGCGCGCGCTCCTTGAGCCGCGGGAACAGCGCGAACACGCGCTGAAGATCGTCATCGAAATGGGCGAAGTTGTTGATCGAGGCGCCCATCTGCAGGTTCTCGAACACCGTCATGCGCGGGAAGATGCGCCGCCCTTCGGGCGACTGGGCGATCGACAGGCGGGCAATCATGTGGGTCGGCAACTCGGTGATGTCGTGGCCGTCGAAGGTGATGCGGCCGCGGCGCGCGCGCGGCGCGCCGAAAATCGTCATCATGGTCGTCGACTTGCCGGCGCCGTTGGCCCCGATCAGGGTGACGATCTCGCCCTTGTTCACGTCGATGTCGACGCCCCTCAGCGCCTGGATTTTGCCGTAGAAGGTCTCGATCCCGCGCAGTTGCAGGAGCGGCGGCGCAAGCGCGGCGACAGCCGCAACGCTCATTGCTCCAACTCCTTCTCGATCTGTTCGACTTCCTCCTCGTCGGCGACGCCGAGATAGGCGGCGATCACTTTCGGATCGGCCCGCACCTCCGCTGGCGTGCCGTCGGCGATCTTCACGCCGTAGTCGAGCACCACCACATGATCGGAGATTTGCATGACCACCGACATGTCGTGTTCGATCAGCAGTACCGACGTCTTATGGTCGGCGCGGATCGACCGCAGGAGGGCGTTGAGATCGGCGGATTCACGCGGGTTCAATCCGGCGGCCGGTTCGTCGAGGCAGAGAAGCACCGGATCGGTGCACATCGCGCGCGCGATCTCGAGCCGCCGCTGGGCGCCGTAGGGCAATTCGCCCGCCGGATCGTCGGCTCGGTCGGTCAGCCCGATCTTGTCGAGCCAGTATTTCGCCCGCTCGATCGTTTCGGCTTCCTTCCGGCGATAGTTCGGCGCTCCAACCAGGCCAAGGATGGTGAAGCCGCTGGCGAGCATCAACGCGTTATGATGGGCGACCAGCAGGTTCTCAAGCGCCGTCATGCCCTGGAACAGCCGGATATTCTGGAAAGTGCGGGCGACTCGCGCCTTGCGGGCGATCTCATGGTCGGGCATGCGCTCGAGCAGGAACAGCTCGCCGTTGGCCGTCGTCGCGTGGCGGCCGCTCGTACGGGTAGCGGCCGCGACGTCCTCAGGCGTCGCGATGCCGTCGCGGGCAAGCGCGAGGCGCCCCTCGGTCGGCTTGTAGAAACCGGTGACGCAGTTGAAGACGGTCGTCTTGCCCGCGCCGTTCGGGCCGATGAGCGCGGTGATGTCGCCTCGCCCGACCGAGAAGCTGAAAGCGTTGACCGCGATGAGGCCGCCGAACCGCATGGTCAGGTTTTCGACCGCCAGCAGGGTGCTGTTCACCCAATTCATCAACCGTGCCCCTCTTTGACGAGGTCGCCCGACACGGCTTTTCGCTCCTTGAGAAAGACCGATGGCAGGCGCGTCGACACGAGACCCCTCGGCTTCCAGATCATCATGATGACCATCGCCGCGCCGAACAGCAGCATGCGGTATTGCGTCGGGTCGAAGTCCTCGCCGAAGATCTTCTTCATCCAGTCGAGTTCGCGCATCAATTCTGGAACGCCGATCATCACCGCCGCGGCGATGGCGACTCCGAGCTGAGAACCCATGCCGCCGAGAACGACGATGGCGAGGATCGTCGCCGACTCGATGAAGGTGAAGCTCTCCGGACTCACGAAACCCTGACGGACGGAGAAGAACGAACCGGCGAAGCCGCCGAACATCGCCCCGAGCGCGAAGGCCGTAAGCTTCGTGTTGGTGGTGTTGATGCCGAGCGAGCGGCAGGCAATCTCGTCCTCCCGTAACGCTTCCCACGCCCGCCCGATCGGCAGCCGGCGCAGCCGGATGGTGACGAAATTGGTCAGGAGCGCGAGCGCGAGAATCAGGTAGAAAAGAAAGATCGTGCGGTAGATCGGGGTGAATGGCAGATGGAAGATCGCCGCGAATCCATTGTCGTCGTCGGTGAACGGAATGCCGAAGAACGAGACATGCGGAATGCCGCTGATGCCGGCGTAGCCGTTGGTCAAGTCGACCCAGTTTATGAGGACCATACGGATGATTTCGCCGAACGCCAGCGTCACGATAGCCAGATAATCGCCTCTGAGCCTCAGGACAGGAAACCCGAGAATGACCCCCCACATTGCGGCCAGGATTCCCGCCAGCGGCAGGCAGATCCAGAACGACAGGCCGAAGGTGGTGGAGAGCAACGCGTAGGAATAGGCGCCGACCGCGTAGAAAGCGACATATCCGAGATCGAGCAGCCCGGCGAGACCAACCACGATGTTCAGTCCCCAGCCCAGCATCACGTAGATCAGGATCTGGACGCCGTAGTTGTTGATCCACTTCAGCGAGGCGCTCGGACCCAGGAGGCCAAGCGCGAGCAACGGAAACGCAATGACCAGGCCGAGCGCGAATGGGCCGAAATAACGTCCGAACGCTGCGCGGGCGGCCGACGGCGGGGCCGTACCCTCGCCCTCCCGCGCCGCCTGCACCAGCGCCCCGCCCATGCCGCCGGCGGCGATCGAGCCGACGCGGTCGAACCAGATTCGCCAATCGGCGCGGGCCATCTGGCGCAGGAAAACGAACAGGAAAACGAGCGCCGCAATCGCAAACGAGAGCGGCCATCGCCCGATCAGAACGAGCTCGTTCTCCATGTTCGATTCGGCATGGTAGCTGATGATCGGGAAGCAGAGGCCGAAGGCGACGAGCCCCGCAGCCGCCGCGCTGCGAAGCGCAGGAACGAGTTGCCCCGCAGACGCGACGCTTTCAGTGAGTTCGGAGGTCTGCGAGGGCGCGCTCATGCTCAAACCTTCTCCACTTCAGGTCGCCCGAGAATGCCGGAAGGCATGAAGATCAAGGTGATGGCGAGAATCATGAACGCCGCCACGTCCTTATAGTCGGTGGTGAAATAGGAGGACCAAAACACTTCGATGAGCCCGATCAGGAGGCCGCCGAGCACCGCGCCCGGCAACGAGCCGATTCCGCCCAGCACCGCCGCGGTAAAGGCCTTGACCCCCGGCACGAAGCCGTCGGCGAAATTCACCACGCCGTAGTAGATGACGAACATGACCCCGGCGACCGCCGCAAGCGCCGCGCCGATGACAAAGGTGATCGAGATCGTCGCGTCGACGTCAATCCCGAGCAGCGCCGCCATCTTGCGATCCTGCTCGCAGGCGCGCTGCGCCCGCCCAAGCGAGGTGTACTGCACGAGGTACCAGAAGGCTGCGAGCAGAATGGCCGTGACGACTACGATCAGGATCTGGCGTACCGACAAGGTGACGTCGTACGCGCCCCCGGTCAGATTGAAGACGTGATTGGGCAATTGAGGCGCGGGCTTATTGCGCGGCCCTTGAACAACCTGGACAAAATTTGACAAGAAAATCGACATTCCGATTGCCGAAATCAGCGGCGCCAGTCGAAACGATCCGCGCAGCGGCCGGTAGGCGAGCCGTTCGATCGCCCAGTTCCACAATGCGGTCAGCGCCATGGCCGCGACCATGACCACGATGAATACCAGCGGGAGCGACCCCAGGCCGAGAATCTGGGTCAAAATCATGAATATGATCAGCGCGATGAAGGCCGACAGCATGAACACGTCGCCGTGGGCGAAATTGACCATGCCGATGATGCCGAAAACCATCGTGTAGCCGATGGCGATGAGTCCGTAGATCGACCCCAGCGTGAGCCCGTTAATCAACTGCTGCAGGAAATTGTCCATGCGCTGACCTGCCCTTTTGTTTCACCCCGCTTCGCAGGAAACGTGCCATCGAAGTCCGGCCGTCCTGTTCTCGACGCGCTCTCGATCCGCCGATCCGCTTTCGGCAATGTGACCGCGCCCTCTTGATTGAACAGCCTAGCCGCCATGCGCGCGCGCGGCAACTCGACGATCGGAGCGGCGTTCCACGGTCGGTCAGGTCGCGCGTTGCGGAACGCGCGAGTGTTATTGCTTAGGCGTGATATCCAGACAAATACTTCGGACCGCGCGCAAGGCTTTCCCGTCGAGCTTTGTGCGAAATAGCGACGCGGCGACCAGTCCAGCTTCGTCGGAAATCCGGCGAATGGTCTACGACGTCTTGATCTTTGTCGCGCGATGCGAAAAACTGCCAGTAGATCGCGCGCAGCCTTGGAATTGCGCGGGCGTCGGTGTAACGGCGGACGGATCAAGGAAGGAAACGTCGATGGCCATGACGATGACGGGCGACGTGACCTTGCCCGCTCATCGGCCGAAGGTCTGGGCGCTGCTCAACGATCCCGAAGTGCTCAAGGCCTGCATCCCGGGCTGCGAGTCGCTGGAAAAAACCGGCGACAACGGCTTCGCCGCCGTCGTCAAGACCAAGATCGGGCCGGTGTCGACGACTTTCAGAGGCAAGGTCGAACTCTCCGACCTCGCGCCGCTGGTGGGCTACACCATCAAGGGCGACGGCGAGGGCGGCATCGCCGGCTTCGCCAAAGGCGGGGCGAAAGTGTCGCTCGCAGACGCCCCCGGCGGAACGCTGCTGCACTACGACGTCGAGGCGCATGTCGGCGGTAAGATCGCCCAGCTCGGCGCGCGTCTCATCGACGGCGTCGCCAAGAACATGGCCGACAAGTTTTTCGCCAATTTCGCCGCTATTGCGGCGGCAAGCGCCGCGCCCGCCGGCGCAGCCGAGTCGGCGGCCCCATCCATGGCCGCGGCCGCCCCGGTGGTCGAATCACCGGCCCCCGCCCGCGCCGCGCCGCCGGCGGCTCCTGCGCGACCCGCGCCGCAAGCAATCCCGACGAAGACGTCTTGGTTCAGGAGGATTTGGGAATGGCTCATGTCTCTATGGCGGT
>PLUH01000270.1:0-8358 GCA_003164825.1 Hyphomicrobiales bacterium | reverse complement strand
TCCTGCACCGTTCTGGCCGCGAGCTGCGAGGGCGCTGAGGTGACGACGATCGAGGGCCTCGCCGTCGGCGGCAGGCTGCACCCGATGCAGCAGGCCTTCCAGGACAATCATGGCCTGCAATGCGGGTTTTGCACCCCGGGCATGATCATGGCCGCAGTCGACCTCGTCAGTCGCGAAGGCTCGCATCTCGACGAAGCTGCGATCCGCCACGGGCTCGAAGGCAACATCTGCCGCTGCACCGGCTATCACAACATCGTCAAGGCGGTCGCCCAGGGCGCACGCGAGATGGGCGCCGCCGCGACGCCCCGGGCCGCCGAGTGACATCGCGGTTCAAGCCGTTCCAAGGGAGAGAAACATCATGAGCGCGACCGGCATTGGCGTCTCCGTCAAACGCAAGGAAGACATCCGCTTCATCACCGGCAAGGGCCATTATGTCGACGACATCAACCGTCCGGGTCAAGCCTACGCCTTTTTCGTTCGTTCGCCCCATGCGCACGCGACGATCGACAAGATCGACGCGTCAGCGGCGCTGAAGTCGCCGGGCGTCGTCGCGGTGTTCACCGGCGCCGATGCGGTCGCCGACAAGATCGGGGCTCACATTCCGGGCTGGACCGTCCACTCCAAGGACGGATCGCCGATGAAGGTCGGATCGTTCCCCGCCCTGGCGCATGGCAAGGCTCTTTACGTCGGCGATCCCGTCGCCGTGGTCATCGCGGATACTTATGCTCAAGCCAAGGACGGGGCGGAGAAGATGGTCGTCGACTACGGCGTACTGCCTGCGGTCATCGACACGGCGAGCGCCGCCAAGTCCGGTCAGCCGCAAATCCACGAGTATGCGCCAAGCAACACCGTCTTCAACTGGCACGTCGGAGACAAGGCCTCGACAGACGCGGCCTTCGCCAAAGCGGCGCATGTGACGACGCTCGATCTCATCAACAACCGCACCATCCCGAATGCGATCGAGCCGCGCGCGGCTCTCGGCGAGTACGATTCGGGAACCGACGTGCAGACGCTCTACACGACGAGCCAGAACCCGCACGTCGCGCGCGTCGTCCTGTCCGCGTTTCAGGGCGTCGCGCCGGAAAACAAGCTCCGCGTCATAGCGCCCGACGTCGGCGGCGGCTTCGGGTCCAAGATCTTCATCTACAATGAAGAGACGGTCTGCATCTGGGCGGCCAAGAAGATCGATCGGCCGGTCAAGTGGACGGCGGAGAGGACGGAGTCCTTCCTTGCCGACGCGCACGGCCGCGACCACGTCTCGCACGCCGAANNCCGACCTATCTCTATGGGATTTTGCTGTCGGGACAGTACGACATCGCGGCAATCTACTGTGAGGTCGATGGAGTCTACACCAATACGGTTTCCGTCGACGCCGTCCGCGGAGCCGGCCGGCCTGAGGCGACCTATCTGGTTGAGCGGATCGTGGAGAAGGCCGCGCGTGAGATGGGACGCGATCCGGCCGACTTCCGCCGTCAGAATTTCGTCAAGTCATTCCCGCATCAGACGCCGGTCATCCTCGCCTATGACGTGGGCGACTATCCCAAGGCGCTCGACAAGGCGCTTGAGCTCGCCGACTACAAGGGCGTGGGGGCCCGCAAGGCGGCGTCCGCCGCGAAAGGCAAGCTGCGCGGCGTCGGCTTCTCGGCTTATATCGAGGCGTGCGGCCTCGCGCCCTCGCAAGCCGCGGGCTCGCTCGGCGCGGGGGTTGGCTTGTGGGAATCGGCCGAAGTGCGCGTCAATATGGTCGGCACGGTCGAGGTCCTGACCGGCTGCCACAGCCACGGCCAGGGCCACGAGACCACATACGCCCAACTCGTATGCTCGCGTCTTGGGATTCCGATCGAAAACGTGTCCATCGTCCACGGCGACACCGACAAGGTGCAGATGGGCATGGGCACCTACGGCTCGCGCTCGGGCGCGGTCGGCATGTCGGCAATCTCGAAGGCGCTCGACAAGATCGAGGCCAAGGCCAAGAAGGTGGCCGGCCATGTTTTGGAGGCTTCTGACCAGGACATCGAGTTCAAGGACGGCAAGTTCACGGTCAAGGGCACGGACAAATCGATCGACTTCGTCTCGATCGCGCTGAACGCCTATACCGCGCACAAGTTCAATGGTCAGGAACTGGAGCCGGGCCTGAAGGAGACCGCCTTCTGGGACCCGCCGAACTTCACCTTTCCGGCCGGCGTCCATATCTGCGAACTCGAGGTCGATCCGCAGACCGGCGTCGTCACCATCGACCGCTGGACCGCCGTCGACGACTTCGGCAAGCTCATCAATCCGATGATCGTCGAGGGCCAAATTCATGGCGGCGTCGCCCACGGAATCGGCCAGGCTTTGATGGAAGCCGCGCATTACGACGCCGATGGGCAGTTGTTGACCGCGAGTTACATGGATTACTGCATGCCGCGCGCCGCCGATCTGCCGTCGTTCAAGGTCGACACGATCGAGACGCCCTGCCCGTCCAACCCGCTCGGCATCAAAGGCTGCGGGGAAGCGGGCGCGATCGCCTCTCCGCCCGCGGTCATCAACGCGATCACCGACGCGCTCGGCCACGAGGACGTCGCCATGCCGGCGACGCCGCAGGTCGTCTGGCGGGCAGCTCAGAAGGCCGTCGCCAAGCGCGCCGCGGAATGAAGATGAGCCGCCCCGCCTCACGCCCTCATTGGGAGAATTGAGACATGTACGCCTTCGAATATCATTGCCCCGCGACGCTCTCCGGCGCCCTCGCCGATCTGGCGAAAGCCGACGCCAAGGCGCTCGCGGGCGGCATGACCCTGCTGCCGACGATGAAGCAGCGCCTGGCTTCACCGGCCGCGCTCGTCGATCTCAAGAACGTGCCCGAGCTTGCTGGCATCGCCCGCGAGGGGGACAATCTCCTGATCGGGGCGATAAGCCGACACGCCGACGTCGCCCGCTCGAGTGTCGTGCAGGCGGCGATCCCGGCGCTCGCCAAACTGGCCGGCGGCATCGGCGATCCGCACGTGCGCAACATGGGTACGATCGGCGGTTCGCTCGCCAACAACGATCCTTCCGCCGATTATCCGGCGGCGGCGCTCGCCCTCGGCGCGATGATCGTCACCAACAAGCGCCGCATCCCGGCGCAGGATTTCTTCACCGGCCTGTTCGAGACCACGCTCGAGGCCGGCGAACTCATCACCCAAGTGAGCTTCCCGATCCCGCAGAAGGCGGCCTACATGAAATTCCCCAACCCGGCTTCGCGCTACGCGCTGGTCGGCGTGTTCGTCGCCAAGGCCGCCGGCGGCGTCCGCGTCGCGGTGACCGGCGCCGGCGCGAACGGCGTCTTTCGCGCCAACGCGCTCGAAGCGGCGCTGAACGCCAATTTCTCGCCGGCTGCGCTTGAAGGCGTCTCCGTGCCCGCAAGCGGCCTCAATTCGGACCTCCACGCCGACGCCGACTACCGCGCCCACTTGATCGGGGTCATGGCGAAGCGCGCGGTGGCGGCGGCGGGCTGAGGGCTCGTCCCGGGCCGTTCCAGCGACGGCCGGGCTTGACCCGGCTGCGCGCCTTTTTGCAGGGTGTGGGGGCGGTTTTCGACGCGGAGTTGGTCTTGTCCCTGCGCATGCCGGCCGTTCCGGGTTCGATCGACGACACTTTGGCGCTGCTCGGCCGAGCTTCGTATGTCGGCGACCGTGCGCTCGCGACCGTCATTTTCCTCAGCCTGAGGCTGGCGCGGCCGCTGTTTCTCGAAGGCGAGGCGGGCGTCGGCAAGACGGAGGTCGCCAAGGTTCTCGCCGCCTCGCTCGACCGAAGGCTGATCCGGCTCCAATGCTACGAAGGCCTCGACGTCGCGAGCGCGGTCTACGAGTGGAACTATCCGGCGCAGATGATGGCGATCCGGCTCGCCGAGGCCGCCGGCGAGCATGACAAGGATCGCATCGAGCACGACATCTTCTCTGAGCGCTACCTCATCAAGCGGCCGCTGTTGCAGGCGCTCGAGCCCGGGACCAACGGCGCGCCCGTGCTGCTGATCGACGAGATCGACCGCGCCGACGAAGCCTTCGAAGCCTATCTGCTCGAGATCCTGTCCGACTTTCAGGTGACGATCCCGGAAATCGGCGTTCTGAAAGCGCCCGAGCCGCCGATCGTCGTCATCACCTCCAACCGCACGCGCGAGATTCACGACGCGCTCAAACGCCGCTGTCTCTACCACTGGCTCGGCTACCCTGACCTTAAGCGCGAGATGGCGATCGTGCGCGCCAAGGCGCCGCGCGCGCCGCAACGCCTGACCGCCGAGCTCGTCGCCTTCGTCCAGCGCCTGCGCAAGCAGGACCTGTTCAAGTCGCCGGGCGTCGCTGAAACTTTGGACTGGGCGGCGGCGCTGGCCGAGCTCGACGCGGTCGCCCTCGATCCGACGCAAGTTTCCGACACGCTCGGCGTGCTGCTCAAATATCAGGACGACATCGCCAAGATCGAAGGCGCGAAANNGATGCTGATCGAGGACACCCGCGCCGAGCTTCGCCGGCTGGAGATCGGATAGCGCCCGCGCAAAAGCGCAGCAGGGGCCAGACCCATGACCTATGACTTCAAGCTGTCATGCACGCTTCCCGCCAGTCCCGAGGCCGTCTACGACGCTTGGCTGGACAGCGCCTCGCACACCGCCATGACCGGCGCCGGCGCCAAGATCAACAACCGCGTCGGCGGCGCCTACAGCGCCTGGGATGGCTACATCACCGGCAAGACGGTCGAGCTCATTCCGTCTAAGCGCATCGTGCAGAGTTGGCGGACGACCCAATTCGGCGACAATCACCCAGATTCGACGATCGTCGTCGAACTCGCGCCCGCCAAGACCGGCGCGCGGCTGACGCTGACCCATAGCGGCGTCCCCGACGGCCAGACCAGCTATGAGAAAGGCGGATGGCAGGACAATTATTTTGCGCCGATGAAAGTTTACTTTGCCCGCCGGAAGACCCAGCGGAGGCCGGCCGGGAAAACGCCGAGGACGGTTTGACGACGTCGCATTCCGAAACCGGCCCGGCGGGCGGCGGCCTCCTGGCGCAGAACATCGTCCACTTCGCCCGCGCCCTGCGCGAAGCCGGCATACCGCTGGGACCGGGCGTGGTGCTCGACGCCCTCGCCGCGGTCGAGTCCGCGGGCATCGGCGATCGCGACGACTTTTACACGACCCTGCATGCGGTCTTCGTCAAGAAGCATGAGGAGAGCCTGCTGTTCGACCAGGCGTTCCGCATCTTCTGGAAGCGAAAAGGCCTGATCGAAAAGCTGATCGCGATGCTGTCGCCGCGGGCGCCCAGCCAGCGCCATCTCAAGCCCGCGGAAGCCGGGGCAAGCCGCGTCGCCGACGCGCTGTTCAAGTCGGCGCAAGACGGCGCGAAACCCGTTCCGTCGCTCGATCTCGACGCCCGGCTGACGATGTCGGGAGCAGAGATTCTACGATCGAAAGACTTCGCACAGATGACCGCCGACGAAATCGATGAGGCGCGCAAGGCGATCAAGAGGCTCATGACGCCCGAAGACAAGCGCCGGACGCGACGGTTCGCGCCCGGCGGCCGGCGGGTTCGAATCGACGCGCGGCGCAGCTTCCGCCGGTCGTTGCAGCCCGGCGGTGTGATCGACCTCGAGTTTCGCTCGCCGATCGATCGCGCCCCTCCGGTTGTCGCTTTGTGCGACATTTCCGGGTCGATGAACGAATACACGCGCCTGTTCCTGCATTTCCTGCATGCCTTGGGCGAAACGCGGCGGGTTTCGACGTTCCTCTTTGGCACCCGTCTGACCAATGTGACCCGGGCGATGCGGGCGCGCGATCCCGACGATGCGCTGGCGCGATGCTCGGCGCTCGCTGTCGATTGGTCGGGCGGCACCCGGATCGGCGAGGCTTTGGCGCGGTTCAACCGCGATTGGTCGCGGCGCGTGCTCGGCCAGGGCGCGATCACCCTCCTCATCACCGACGGGCTGGAGCGGGACAGCCTCGACCGGCTTGAGGCCGAGATGGAGCGGCTCGCCAAATCGAGCCGACGCGTCATCTGGGTCAACCCGCTGCTGCGCTTTGGCGAGTTTGCCGCCAAGGCGGGAGGGATCCGCACCATGCTGCCATACGTCGATTCGTTCCGGCCGATCCACAATCTGGCCAGCATGGACGACCTCTGCCGCGCGCTGTCCAGACCGGAGGTCTCAATCGGCGACCGGAAAGATCGGCTTCTGGCGGGCGAGTGAGCGCCGCACCTTGCGGAACGGCCCCGGCGGGGCCATTTTCGGGCTGAACCGGGGGGCGGGCCCGCGACGGCGCGATGGTCAGGAGACTCACGCCATGCTGACACGAGACGAAGACGTTCTCGCCGCTGCGGAATCATGGCGCGAAGCCGGGCGCGACGTCGCGATTGCGACCGTCGTCGAGACCTGGGGCTCGGCGCCGAGGCCGGTTGGCTCCCATCTCGTCATTGACGGCGAGGGAAATTTTCTCGGCTCCGTTTCCGGCGGCTGCGTCGAGGGCGCGGTCGTCGAGGAGGCGGCGGAGGTGATCGCCGAGGGCGCGCCGCGGATGCTGGAATTCGGCGTCGCCGACGAGACGGCCTGGCGCGTCGGCCTCTCCTGCGGCGGGCGGATCAAGGTCTATGTCGAGAAGCTCGCCTGATGCGTCTTGACGTTCTCAAGGCGATGAATTCGGCGCGAGCCGAGCGGCGCGCCGGCGCCATCGTCACCCGTCTTGCCGACGGCGAGCAGCGCTTCGTCGCGGCCGAACGGATTGACGCCGATCCCCTTGGCCTGCAATTGGAGGGCGCCCTGCGCATGGGCAAAAGCGCCGCTGTCTCGGTCGAGGGCGAGGATTATTTTCTCACCGTGCAGGCGCCGGCGCCGCGGCTCACCTTGATCGGGGCCGTGCATATCTCGCAGGCGCTGGCGCCGATCGCGCGGATCGCCGGCCTCGACGTCTCGATTATCGATCCGCGCACCGCCTTCGCGACGCCTGACCGCTTCCCCGATACTCCGATCAGCGCCAAATGGCCGGACGAAGCGCTCGCCGAGGCGCCGCTCGACCGCTATACCGCAATCTGCCTCTTGACCCACGACCCCAAGATCGACGACCCGGCCCTGGCGATCGCGCTTCGTGCCGACTGTTTCTACATCGGCGCGCTCGGCTCACGGAAGACGCATGCGAAGAGGGTCGAGCGCATGCGGGCCCGAGGCTTCGACGAAGCGGCTCTGGCGCGGATCCACGCGCCGATCGGGCTCGACATCGGCGCGGTCAGCCCGGCTGAAATCGCGGTCTCGATCATCGGCGAGATCGTCGCTTCGCTGCGCAAGAAGCCGCTGCGCGCCGAAAGCGCGGCGGCATGAAATTCGGCTTGACGCCGATCGAGGACGCCGAGGGCGCCGTTCTCGCGCACGGGGTGCGGATTGACGGCGCCCAGCTCAAGAAGGGGGACACCCTCACCCGCGAGCGTCGGCGGGCGTTGGCGGCGGCGGGCGTGGCGAGCGTCGTGGCGGCGCGCCTGGAGCACGGAGACGTCGGCGAGAACGAGGCGGCGCTTACCCTCGCCAAGCGTCTGGCCGGCGCGAATCTGCGCTGTTCGCCGCCGTTCACAGGGCGGGTCAACCTGTTCGCGCAGACGGCGGGGCTGGCGATCATCGGCGCCGCGGCGATCGATCGGGTCAATGCAGTCGACGAGGCGATCACGGTCGCGACCCTGCCGCCGTTTCGCGCCGTCGGCGAGGGCGACATGGTCGCAACCGTCAAGATCATTCCATTTGCAACCCCGGGCACGACGCTCGAGGCTGCGCTTGCGGCTCTTGGCCCGGCGGGCGCGATCGCGGTTCAGCCGTTCAGGCCGATGCGCATCGGCGTTGTCTCGACAATGCTTCCGGGGCTGAAGGCGAGCGTCGTGGCGAAGACGCTCAGGGTGCTCGAGGCGCGCCTCGCGCCGACGAAAGCGCGCATCGCGGCGCAGGAGATCGTCCCGCACGAGGTTGGGGCGCTGGCGAAGGCGCTGGGGCGGCTCGTCGACGGCAGCGACGCGGTGGTCGCGTTCGGGGCCTCCGCGATCACCGACCGCCGCGATGTCATCCCGGCCGCAATCGAGGCGATCGGAGGCCGCATCGAGCGGTTCGGCATGCCGGTCGATCCCGGCAATCTGCTGCTNNGCGCGATGGGCGTCGGCGGGCTTTTGATGGAGATCGGCGCGCGCCCGCAACCTCGCGCGTCCCTTGAGTAGGGTCGGCGCCATCGTGCTCGCGGCGGGCCAGTCGTCGCGCTTTCGCGCCGCTGGCGGCTCGGCCATGACGAAGCTCGTCGAGAAGCTCGGCGGCAAGCCGATCGTGCGGATGGCGGCGGAAGCGGCGCTCGCGTCCAGGGCGCGTCCGGTGATCGTCGTGACCGGCCACGCT
>PLUH01000347.1 GCA_003164825.1 Hyphomicrobiales bacterium | reverse complement strand
CCGGCCCCGAGCCCCCGCGGCGCGCTTGGCCCGGCTGCGGACTGGGCGCCGATCCCACCCGCTTCGATCCCAAACGCCCCAACCGGCTCACGAGACAAGGGGGCCCCGGGCTAGAGCATTCCGCCCGCACGCCTTCAGGCGCGATGCCGAGCGCCACTCAGTGCGGGCGCCTCGTCAATCCGACTCTCGCCTTCGCTCGGCGCCGCGAGGCTTAGGCCGTGTTCGCGACAAATCGCCTCAAGGTAGGACCCAGGCGGCGGCGCATCTCCGATTTTCCGGCTCAATACGGACCGCCAAAGGTGGACCGTCCTCGTCTCCTTCGTCAGCTCGGCTTGGACCAATTCCGGCGGGCCGCAGAGCAATTTCCAGTTGTGATGAGTGACCGGATAAAAGACGGATCGTTTCTGTGCCCGTTTCGCGACGCCGTACTTCCTCGCCAGATAGGTCAGCAACATCGGTCCGAATGTGCCCCACCGGTAGTTCTCCGGACGAAGGTCGCCTTCGGTCAGCCTCCTCCAGTAGAAGATCGCCGTCTTTCTCGGCCCATAGAAGGGCGGCCGCCAGTTCACCTCCGGAATCTCGCAAAGGTCGCGAACCATGTCGGAGTTTGCCGGAAGCCGTAAGACGGCGCCGTTTATCGACGTCCGGTGCTCCCAGCCGAAGAGGTAGTCGTCGTCAAAGTCGATCGGCCGGATGAAATAGAGATCGAGATCGACCCAAGCGCCTAATCCCTTCGCTTGCATGGCGTAGCGGAAGAAATCCGTGCCCAGCGCGGCCGAACCGCCCTCGAAATAATGAGCAAGCGCCTGATATGGAACGACTTCATTCGCGTCGCGAACCTCGACGCCATTCGGAACTCCGCGAAGCTTCTCCGCGGTATAAGAGTAAATTGTGAACAGGTGGCCGACGGACAGCGCCGAAGCCAACGTAAGTTTTTCGAGATAGCCAAGCTGCTCGCCGATCCAAAGCGAGTTCAACCTAGGAAGCATTCTAGCTGGTCCCCTCTGCCATTCTTTCGATCCACTCTCGGCCGCTCGGAGTCAATCGGCTGCCAGCGCCGGGGCGAGGCCATCGACACCCGAGCGCGACGCAGGGTTGCCGATCGAGGGCCGCTGGGCCAATGTCAAGCTTGGCCGAGCAGGTCGATGGGTGAGATTGATGTCGAAGCTGCATATCGCGTGGGCGACGTTCGTCCTGGGGCTCTCGGTCGCCGGCGCAAACGCCGATACGCTGCCGCTGCCGCAAAATCTGTCCGGTTTCAGCACTCACGACGGCGAGGTCTATTTTGCCGAAAGCGACGCGCGTGAGGCTTATTTCCCGCTCGCCAGCAACTTCCTGACCCAGAAGACCCAGGCCTATTGCGGCGTCGCCAGCATCGTGATGGTCTTGAACGCGCTCGGCGTCCCGGCGCCCCCGGTTCCTGAATATACGCCTTACCGCACCTTCACCCAGGACAACGTGCTCAACGAACAGACGGACGCCGTCCTGCCGCGCGAGGTGCTGGCGCGCCAGGGCATGACGCTCGACCAGATCGGCGGCATCCTGGCCACCCAGCCGGTCAAGGTGGAAGTCCATCACGCCTCGGACAGCTCCGCCGACGAGTTCCGCCAGCTGGCGATGAGCTATCTCGGCGAGCCCGGCCACTTCGTGATCGTCAACTACCTGCGCAAGGCGATCGGCGAAGAGATCGGCGGTCATATCTCGCCGCTCGCGGCTTACGACGGCAAGGCCGACCGCTTTCTCATCCTCGATGTCGCGCGATACAAATACCCGCCGGTCTGGGTCAAGGCCGCCGACATTTTCGCCGCCATGAACACCCCCGACGCCGCCAACGACAATAAGAGCCGCGGATTCGTGCTGGTGACGGCGGCTCCGGTGCAATAGCGCCGCCCGCCTTCGTCCGTCCGAGGCCTCGCCCCCGCACGAATGATCGTCGATCTATTCAAACCGCACCCGAACGATCTTTGCGACTTTCCTGATCAAGTCGGGCGTGAGCCGACGCCGGATCGGCTCGGGCAAGCTGTCTTCGTAGCCATCGAGCAGAGAATACTCAGCGACGAAGCACACCCTGGGATTGAGTGACGACACGTCTGCGCCCTCCTCCAGCCCCCACTGCATGTCGGCGCGGGTCCGCAACTTCGAGAGAACGGAAAGATGCGCAAATTCTCGCAGCGCTGAGGGCGCACTGGTGTGGAACAGCATCTCCTGTCCGGGAAAGTTGTCGCTTAGTTCCGCGAACACCGCCCGATGTTGCGACTCGGTGAAATACGGAAACAGGCCTTCGGCGACGAAAAGGACGCGTGACCGGGCCAGGCGTTTCACGTGCGGGACCCAACCATCCTCGAGCACCGACGCCGCGAGCAGGAGGCGCCGCGGGTTGGCGGGTTCCTGCAACTTCTGGCGAGAAGCGACGACCTCGGGCAAGTCGATGTCGATCCAAGCGATCGTCCCGTTGTCGAGCCGATAGAACCGTGTGTCGAGACCGGCGCCGAGGTTCACGACCAGGCCTTCGGGATGAGCGTCCACGAAAGCCCCAGTTCAATCCCGATTGCAATAGTCGAACCTCGGCGACTAGGCTCCTCATACGAACGATGAGGAGGCGCCCATGCCAACCAACACCCAAATCCTGCTCGACCACCGTCCGACCGACAAAGTTTCGCCCGCCAATTTCCGCATTGTCGAGACGCCGGTTCCCACACCTGGCCCTGGGCAGGTTCTGGTGCGGCACTCGTTCCTGTCGCTCGACCCTTACATGCGCGGGCGCCTCAGCGACGCCAAGTCCTACGCCAAGCCGCAGGAGATCGGCGCGGTGATGGGCGGGGGCACGGTCGGCGTCGTCGAGGCCTCGAACAATCCCCGCTTCAAGCTTGGCGATGCGGTCGTCGGCATGGGTGGCTGGCAGCGCTATTCGGTAAGCGACGGCGGGAGTCTTCGGGTGGTCGATGCGAAGACAATCCCGATCCAGGCCTATCTCGGGCCGGTCGGCATGCCGGGCGTGACCGCCTGGTATGGCTTGAACAAGATCATCGCCCCGAAGCCGAACGAAACAGTGCTGGTGTCGGCGGCGACCGGCGCGGTCGGCTCGGTGGTCGGCCAGCTCGCCAAGGTCGCTGGCGCGCGAACGGTCGGGATCGCCGGGGGCTCTCAGAAATGCGCCTACGCCGTCAGGGAACTCGGCTACGACGCCTGCGTCGACCACAAGTCGCTTCGCTTCGGCGAGGATTTGAAGGACGCGTTGTTGAGCGGAGTCGACGGGCTGTTCGAGAACGTCGGCGGCGAGCCGTTTCGCCTGGCGATGCGGCGGATCAACGATTTCGCCCGGGTCGCGGTCTGCGGCCTCATCGCCTCTTATGAAAGCGAGCCGACGCCGCCGCCCGACATGCGGCTCTTCCTCGTCAAGCGGTTCAAGATGGAGGGCTTCATCGTCTCGGACCATGTGGATCTATGGCCGAAGGCGCTCGGCGAGCTCGCCGGTCTGGTCGCCGCCAAGAAGCTCATCTGGCGCGAGACAATTCGCGACGGGCTGGAAAGCGCGCCGCAGGCGCTGGTCGACCTGCTGCACGGGCAGAATTTCGGCAAGATGCTGGTCCGAGTGGATTGAGTACGGCTAAAGGCGGCGCCGTCACTGCGAGCGAAGCGTAGCAGTCCAGGGAACGTCTTCGCAATTGGAGCGCCCTCGAAGCGGAATTGAGTTGCACATAATACTCCATGTCCCTATTTTATGGCGATGAGGCTTGGCGACTGGCTTAAGCGGAGCAACGTGACGCGTGCGGATTTCGCCCGCCGCATCGGCGTGTCGCCCGGCGCGGTGACCCTGATCTGCCGCGAGCATGGATCCTGGCTGTCGCGCGACACCGCCGAGCGGATCGTCGCCGAGACGCTGGGCGCGGTGACCCCGAATGATTTCCTCTACAACGCGCCGCCGGCGCCCAATGGACCGGACATGTTCAATCCCGTTGTCGACGCCATCCAGGCTTTCGCCCGCGGCGAGATCGTCGTCGTCACCGATGACGGCGACCGCGAGAACGAGGGCGACCTCATCCTCGCCGCCTCGCTCTGCACCACCGAGAAGATGGCCTTCATCATCCGCAACACGAGCGGCATCGTCTGCGCGCCCCTGACTGGCGACGAGGCGCGGCGGCTAAACCTGAACCCGATGGTGGCGATCAACGACGCTCCCCTCGGCACCGCCTTCACCGTCTCGGTCGACGTGCGCCACGGTCTGACCACCGGCATATCGGCCGAGCAGCGCTGCAACACTGCGCGCGCGCTCGCCAATCGCAACATCGGCGCAAGTGATTTCGTTCGCCCGGGCCATGTCTTTCCGCTGGTCGCCAAGGACGGGGGAGTGCTGATGCGTTCCGGCCATACCGAGGCGGCGGTCGACCTTTGCAAGCTCGCCGGCCTGGCGCCGGTCGCCGTCATCTCCGAACTCGCCAACGACGACGGCACGGTAATGGTCGGGCCGCAGATCGAGGCCTTCGCCGACAGGCACAAGCTCAAACGGATCTCGGTCGCCGATCTCATCGCCTATCGGCAGGTGCGCGAGAAGCTGGTCGAGCGGGTGGCCTGCTTTCCGACCAAGACCCCGATCGGCGAGCTTCAGGGCTACGCCTATCGCACCCCGTTCGATCCGGTGCTGCACTTCGCTTTCGTGCATGGGAACATCGGCGACGGACGCGACGTGCCGGCGCGCCTGCATCGAGCCGATATCCTGAGCGACATTTTCGGCGCCGGCCCGATTCCCAAGGTGCTGAACCGCTTCAAGGTCGAAGGGCGCGGCGCGCTCGTTTACTTGCGCGACGGCGCGGCGGGCGTGCCGGCGAACCTCAGCGGCGCCCAGGCGACAACCTCCGGTGACGCGCGCGCGACCCAATGGCGCGAGATCGGGCTCGGCGCCCAGATCCTGCGCGACCTAGGCGTCACCTCGATCCGGCTGCGCACCGATAATCCGCGCACCTATGTCGGGCTTTCCGGCTTTGGCATTGAGATCGCCGCGGTCGAGCCGATCGACGGGTAAGCGCGGCGCCCGCTTAAGCTCTCTAAAGATCCCGATTGACGGCCTGCCGGCCATTGTAGCCGCGCCGCAGACGAGGGCTCGAGGCGATCGCGATAGCCGCGACCTCGCAGAACACGCGTTCGCGGACGAACATGATCTGATTGGCCAATTGCTGCGCCTGCTTGAGCCGTTGGCGAAGATCGATGGGGCTCATGACGTGGGCGTGGCCCATGAGATTGCTCCTTCGGCGGCGGGCCGTTGATGGAGGTCCCCTCACCCATTCGGGAAACATAGGCTCACGGCTCGACTCGCTCTATTGCGCGTTCGGATCGCCGCTATGTCTTTGCAGATGACAGCTATGAACCTTTGTTCAATAGCGGTCGCAGAGCGCTTTCCCGACGGCGGGCGCGTCGACCGCCGCCGGTGAAAATCAACCGCCGGGCGCCACAAGTCTGATTTGGGTAGACAGCGGACCTTGAACTGGTCTATTTCTAAACTCGCTGCAGCCCCGATGATCAAGCAAAAATACGTAAAAGACGAGAATGAGCGATCGGTCCTCGCTCGTTAACCCGTCAATGCCGTGCCTGTTAAGGTCCTGATACTTTCCGTGTGATAGGGATTTAGCGCTTTCGGAGTGAGAATTCCCATGCCGCCAGACCTTCAGGCATTATCGTTCCAGACCGGATCGATCTTCACGCCCGGCGCGCCGATCAATGAAAAGGACCTGTTCGCCGGACGGTCGGAGCAGGTCGAGAAAATCATTGACGCGGTATCGCAGCGCGGGTGCCACGCTATCCTTTACGGCGAGCGCGGCGTCGGCAAAACCTCCCTGTCGAACATGATTTCCGCGTTTCTCGCGAACCGGCTGTCTTTCGTGATATCCAGGACCAATTGCGACATATCGGATAGCTATTCGTCATTATGGGCCAAGGCGCTCAAGGACATCGAGGCGTCGAAACGTCAACCCCAACTCGGATTTCCCAGCCGGCAAGCGGTTCCGCTCACGGCCCCCGCCTATGAGGCCCTGACGCCCGACAGCGTGCGGCGCGCCCTGCAGGACTTGTCGACGATGGCGTCGCTGATCGTCATTTTCGATGAGTTCGATCGGATCAAGAACACCGAAGTCATCACTGCCATGGCCGACACGATCAAGGCTCTGTCCGACAACTCCGTCAACGCGACCATCCTGCTCATCGGCGTCGCCGATTCGGTCAACGAGTTGATTCGCGAGCACCAATCGATCGAACGGGCGCTGGTCCAGATCCCGATGCCGAGAATGTCCGATCACGAGATCAGAACCATCATCGATAAAGGCCTCGCCCGATTGACGATGGCGATCGACGACCCGGCGCGGGAAGACCTGGTGCTGTTCTCGCAAGGGGTGCCGTACATCGCCCATCTGCTCTGCATCTATACCTGTCGCGCAGCGCTGGCGAGCGGGCGGAAGACGATCTTTCGCTCGCATGTCGAGCAGGGAATGAACCGCTCGCTGGATCAGTGGCAGCAATCGATCAAGGCGCTCTACAACGACGCGGTCCAAAGCCCGCGCCCGGGGCACATCTACAAAGAAGTTTTGCTTGCGTGCGCGCTGGCGGAAGTCGACGACCTTCGCTTTTTCACTACCACCGCGGTCAAGAGGCCGCTATCCAAGATCACCGACAGAGAATTCGAATCATTCAACTACGCGCGTCACTTGAAGGACCTCAGCGAACCAGGGCGAGGCCGCATTCTTCAGCGTGTGGGAGAATCGTTCCGCCTGCGCTATCGCATCTCGAATCCGATTCTGAGGCCGTACATCATCATGCGCGGCATCAAGGACAAATTGATCACCAAGGACCAAATTCTGGAAGGGAAAAACGCAGCGGACGAACACGTAGAAGCCGCCCCGCTTGCCCAGCGGGAGTACCAGCCGGGTTTGTAAAGCGTGGCTCGTCCAGACTAGACGTAGGACGCCCTTCGGCCCTGGATTGTCGTCGCGATAGCCTGTCGCAAGACGGGCGTCTCTCGACGCCCTGCGGCGCAATGACAGCTCAGCACGATCGAAAACGCTCATTCAAGTCGGGCGTAACCGGCCGCCGCTGCGCCGCGCGCGATCTCGGCCACGCGATCATAGTCTGCGGGACTGGACGGGCGTGCGCCCCTGAGGCCAAGCGCCGCGCGCGCTTCCGCAAGGTTCGGGTCGGCCAGCGCGGCGAACAGCGCCTGGCGCACCGCGGCGATGGTCGAAGCCCCAAGGCGAGCGTTGGCGATGAAAGGCAGGCTCGGCGAGCGCGGGCTCTCGGCGACGACCGCGACGCGCTCGATGAGCTCGGGGCGGCCGCGGGCGAGAAGCGCGAAGCTCACGCAGTCGATCGCGGCGAGATCGGCGCGGCCCTCGGCGACCGCCGCTACGCTCGCCTCGTGCGATCCGGTGACCATGATTGCGCGAAAAAAAGGCGCCCCGCCCGCAATCGGAGCGATCGTGGCTCGAAACAGATTCATGCCGCTGTTGCTGTCATGAGCATTGAGCCCGGCCGTCGCGCCGCGAAACTCGGCCAGCGCCCGGCGCGCGTCGCTCGCGCGGCGGATAATGAAGCTTCGGTGCAAGGCCTCTTCGCAGCCGGGAAACCCATATATCGGGGCCGCGATCAGCGCGACCGCGTCCGTGAGTCCGGTGACGTACGGATAGCCGCAGGTCTGGCCGAACACGAGGCCGGGATCGCGCCATTGGGCATCGAGATCGGGCCCACGGGTTAGCGCTTTCGGCGCTTCGACGCCGGCCTCAATGAGCCAGGCGGCCATCGCCGCCCATAGCGCGTCATTGGCCGCGGCGG
The DNA here is from genome assembly GCA_003164825.1 of Hyphomicrobiales bacterium. Taxonomy (GTDB): domain Bacteria; phylum Pseudomonadota; class Alphaproteobacteria; order Rhizobiales; family Beijerinckiaceae; genus Roseiarcus. The sequence goes on along the minus strand of PLUH01000347.1, from coordinate 4,277 downwards.
TCCATGGGAAGTCGTACATCGGCAGGACTGCGATCGGCGCCGCGCCGCTCACTCCGCCGGCTGGCCCCAACCCGGGTGAATCGGCTTGTCGTGCCGCGTCACGAGATAGCGCCGCGCGACGTCGAAATAGCTGTTGTAGACAAGACCGCCGTTGCCCTCAATCAGGGCGGCGCGATTGAGGCGATAGAATTTCGGGACTTGGTACCAGGGCAGTCTGCCGCGCAGGTGATGCGCGGCATGCAGGTTGTTGAACAGGAAAAGCGGCCCAAGAATCCGGGCGTTCTCGACGATCGCCGTTCGCTTGCCCACCTCCTGCTCGGCGCGATGCTCAGCGAAGGAGCGAATCAGCGCGAGGCTCACCCCGGGATACACAAAGCACGCGACATAGAGCCAGAACGGCATCCCGCAGACGCCGATCACCCAGGCAAGCACGACCGCGCATTCGAGCAGGTGCCGCGCGACGATCGCGCGCGTTCTGCCCTTGCCCCGCCAGACGTCGCGCGCCAAGAAGCGAACGAAACGCGCGATTGTCCAAGCCGGACCGAGGATCATGCGCCCGAGCAGCGTCGACTGCGCGGCAACGAGCGCGCGCCCGATCGGCCCTAGCGCTCCCCACTGATGCTGCGCCCAATAATAGCTCTCAGGATCATCGAGCGGGTCGGTCAAATTCTCGTCCCGGTGGTGGGCGAGGTGGGTCGAGCGGTAGATCGAATAGGGGAGCCACAGCGACAGCGGCCAGCAGCCGATCGCCTCGTTGACCCTGCGATTGCGGGTCGGGTGACCGTGAATGGTCTCGTGCTGAAGGTTTAATTGCCAGGCGATGGTCCAGGCGCCGACTGCGGTCAGCCCCCACCACGGCAGATCGCGGTAGAAATAAGTGGCTAAAAACCACATTCCATAGATGATAAAGGCGAGGCCCACCGTCGGCCATTCCACCCGACGGGGCAAAGGCGGCAAGTCAACGATATCCACGACGACGGTCCCCAGCTGACGCGCGGCAAATCACCCGATACCGAATCGATAATAAGGCCAAACCCTGCGCCTGCAAACATTATTTTGCTATTATCCCCTAAATCGATAGACATAGTCATGTCAAGCGCCGCGGGCTTCGCCATTCGCCGCGGCGAGCGCGCCGGGCTCGAGTTCGCAGTAGAGCAGCCGCGCGGGATCCACGGGGCCCGGCAGCGATATGCGGCCGGCAGGAACGCCTTGAAACCCCATTCGTCCGTAGTATGATTCCGGGCCGACCAGGATGACAAGCTTCCAGCCAGCCGCCTTCGCCGCCTCGAGCGAACGCGCGACCAGAGCTTCGCCGATGCCCTGGCTGCGGAACACCGGCTCGACGATCAACGGCCCGAGCAGCAGGGCCGAAGCGTCGCCTATGGCGATCGGGGTCATGGCCGAGGCGCCGACCAGGAGCGTGCCGACGCGGGCGACGAAGCTTAAGCCCGGATCAGCGCCCGTCGTCTCGCGGATGCGATAGGCGGTGCGGGCGAACCGGCCGGGGCCGAAGACGCGTTCGTTGAGCCGTTCGATCGGCTCGGCGTCGTCGTCCGCCGCCGGCTCCAGGATGAGGGGGAGGTCGGGCATCGCCCCGGCTCTAGCACGTTCATGGGCCGCGGCGGCAACGCGCGGTTCAGGCCCCGACCAGATTGGGGTCGCGCCAGGCGCGCTCGAACGGCAATCGCCACGCGTGCGGAGCGATCAGCTGATAGATCGACTGCGGCCCCCAGCTGCCGGGCGCGTAGATCTTCACTGGCGGCGGCGAATCGATGAGCGGCGCCGACACTTCCCACAGCCGCTCGATGCCGTCGGCCGAGCAGAAGAGGGTATGATCGCCGCGCATGGCGTCGAGGATGAGGCGCTCGTAGGCCTCGAGCACGTCGCCGCCCATGCCGGTCTCGTGCATCGCGAACTGCAGACTCTGCTTGTTGAGCCGCATGCCTGGACCCGGCTTTTTGCCATAGAACGACAACGACACCTTGGACTGGTCGGCGAGATCGAAGGTGAGGTGGTCGGGCCCTTGCGAACTGATGCCTGAATCGTGCGGGAACATGCTCTTCGGCGGTTCGCGGAAAGCGATCGAGATGATCCGCTGGCCCTCGGCCATCCGCTTGCCGGTGCGCAGGTAAAACGGCACGCCCGCCCAGCGCCAATTGTCGATGAAGCATTTGAGGGCGATGAAGGTCTCGGTATCGGACTCCGGATCGACGCCTTCCTCCTTCTTGTAGCCGATGAACTGCCCGCGCACGACGTGGCCCGGTTCGATTGGCGTGAGGGAGCGGAACACCTTGTTCTTTTCCTCGCTGATCGGCCCGGGCGCGAGCGATGTCGGCGGCTCCATCGCCATGAACCCCAGGATCTGGAACAGGTGGGTGACGACCATGTCGCGATAGGCGCCGGTCTGCTCGTAGAAGCTGGTGCGCTTGCCGAGGTCGAGGGTCTCCGGCACGTCGATCTGGACGTGGTCGATGAAATTGCGGCTCCAGATCGGCTCGAACAGGCCGTTGGCGAACCGGAAGGCGAGGATATTCTGCGCCGGTTCCTTGCCGAGGAAATGATCGATGCGGAAAATCTGATTCTCGGCGAAGACATTGTGCAGTTCGATGTTGAGTGCGATCGCGGTCTCGAGATCGGTGCCGAACGGCTTTTCCATGATGACGCGCGATCCCTTGGCGAGATCGGCCTCAGAAAGCATCTTGACCGCCGACAGAGCGGCGTTCGGCGGCACGCTCATATAATGGACACGCTCGCCTACGCCGTCGAAGGCTTGCTCGGCCTTCTCGACCGCGGCCTTGAGGGCGCCGGCGCCCGCCGACATCGGCACATAGTCGAGCGTCTCCGCGAACGCCGGCCAAGCCTCCTTGTGGGGCTTGCGGTCGTGACGGTCGAACACCGCCTCGCGGGCGATCGTGCGGAAGCCCTCGGCGTCGAGCGCGTCGAGCGACACGCCGATGATCCGGCATTTCGGAATGAACCCGGACGTGCAGAGGTGGAAGAGGCCAGGCAGGAGCTTCTTGTGCGCCAGATCGCCGGTCGCGCCGAACAACACCACGATCTGCGGCAGCTTGGGGCCGACCCCGACAGGCACCTTCGCCATAGCGTTCTCCACCCTTTCCAGTCAGCCCAGCGAGTTTCCCCGCCCGATACGACAGAAGCGCGACAGCCCCTCATGCGCCGGCGGAACGTGAGATTTCACCGCCGCAATCTGAGGCTTGCCCAGCCTTCGAGGTCGATCCGCTCGGCGAGAGTGAACCCCTGCGCCCGCCAGGACGCAAGCACGCCCGCAACATCTGCAAGAAGCAGGCCGGACACGATCGCTTCGCCCTGCGCGCCGATGACCGCGGCGAGCGACGGCGCCATGAGCCTGAGCGGCTTCGCCAGGATGTTGGCGAACACGAGGTCGTAAGGCGCGCCCTCGCGCAAGGCGCGCGCCTCGACCCCGCGCGAGACGACCGCCCGGCAGAGCGCGCCGACGCCGTTGAGGCGCGCATTGGCCTTGGCGACTTCGACGGCGATCGGATCGATATCGCCGAGCCAGATCTTGCGCTTGAGGACCTTGGCGGCGGCGATGGCGAGCACGCCCGCGCCGCTGCCGACGTCGAGGATCGCTTGCGGCCTGCGGCGCTTGAGGAGCCGGTCGAAATGGAGAAGACAGCCGCGCGTGGTGCCGTGATGGCCGGTGCCGAAGGCGAGTCCCGCCTCGATCTCGATCCCGACGTCATTGGCGCCGACGCGGGCGCGATCGTGCGCGCCGTGAACGAGAAAGCGGCCGGCGCGCACTGGCTTCAAGTCGGCGAGCGAATTCGCCACCCAATCGCGTTTTTCCGTGAGGCCAAAGGTCGCCGAGCGCGCGGTCTCCTCGTCCGACGCGGCGGCGATCAGCGCCCGCATCGCCTCCTCGTCCGGCTCCCAGCCGAAATAGGCCTCCATCAGCCACGCCCTGCCCCCGCCCGGCCAAGCCTCGCCGGTCTCGAACGCGGTCGACGCCGCCTCGCCCGGCTCGAAGCTCTCAGCGAGGAGGTCGGCGACGGCGCGCGCGCGGCGCTCGTCGCTGATGAGGCTGAGCTTGTGCGCGGCGTTGTTGGGCGGCAGACCTTCGAGCAATTTCCCTTCTCCCGTTTGCGGGAGAAGGTGGCGCAAAGCGCCGGATGAGGGCAAGCCGCATATCTCGCAGACCCTCATCCGGCCGCGCGTACCGCGCGTCCACCTTCTCCCGCAAGCGGGAGAAGGGAGCGGTGATCCGGCTTGAGCTGCGGTTCGCCGAATTGGCGGCG
>PLUH01000121.1 GCA_003164825.1 Hyphomicrobiales bacterium | reverse complement strand
CTTGGCGCGCGCTGGTCGAACGCGGCTTTGCGCGGCCATCCGACGACAGGTTCTAGCGCCGAACCCAGACGACCTCGAGCGCAGCGTCGCGCGGCCAAGCGTTCAGGAACGGCGCAAGGCCAAGCTCAAGCCAGGCAAGCCCACGTCTCCTGGGCCCCGCGCAAGGACCTACGCATTCCCGCGCCGCGGTCGAGGCTGTGACTCGTGGAAGGCGAAGACACGCCCCGCGACCGCGATGGATGCCTTCCGTCCACTCGCCGCAGTATCGCGATCGATTGGGTTCTGCGACCATAGTCGCCGGTCTTCGATGCGTAGCCTCTGCAAGTGAGCCGCCTTCGTCGCCCAAGCACAGCTTCAACCCGCCGCGCACGGTAGCGCCTCTTCCCGCGCTCAATCAGGAACCCTACGCTTCCCCGGCCCGCACGCGCGCGCTTTGAATTCCAACGTGAAGCACGAAAGGGCTGATCAGGCGAGGCCGCACCTCTGGCGACCGCGCCTGATCAGCCGATACGTCGGAATGCGCAGGCCAATCAGGCCGGCGGCATATCTGACGGGGGGGCCATCGGCGTCGCTTTCTTCCGCTTGGCCGGCGCGCGTTTGGCGGCTGACTTTTTCGCCGCGGACTTCTTCCCTGCGGACTTCTTAGCCACTGTCCTTCTCGCGGAGGTCTTCTTCGCGGAGGCCTTCTTGACCGCGCCTTTGCGCGTCGCCTTCTTCGCGACCACCTTGCGGGCGGATTTCTTTGCGGGCTTCTTGGCGGCGGACTTCTTCGCCGTCTTCTTGGTAGCAGCTTTCGGCATGTATCGCGTCCCTCTCAATCGCCTGCAATGAGCACGGATTTTCGCGTCACGCAGATGCAGGCGCGAAAGTACATTCGTTTTGATTCCACGCAAGAGTTGCACACGCGCGTGATGAGCGCGAAGCGCCGTGACTATCGAATTATCGCGCGCGCTCGGGCGCCTGATCGCTCATTGACGAGATCGCTCGCGCATGTGCGTGGCCGAGCCACAACGCGAACGCCTGGACGCGCGACGCATGCGCGCAGTGGGGCGCACATGCGCATGCAGACTCCCGCTCTGCCCATATTTCCTTGGTATCTCCGAGGATCAAGACGGCATGAGCGCGCGCAAGTCCTCGTAGTCGCGCAGCTAGTCCAAGCACGTCAGACAGTGCGAGGAGCAATGCGTTTGGACGCAGCGAGCGTATCAAATCGAAACGGCGCGCACGCTCATCGCAATCGAATTTTTCTTCATCGCCGACATCACATTTTTGTCGTCGAGACGTTGCAAACGCGGGCCCGCTCGCTCGAAACGCGCCGCGAATCAAGTGATTCGGCGCAAGTGATTCGACTCGCAGTCAGACGCCGAGCCGCTTCTTCAGCGCCTCGCTCACCGCTTGCGGGTTGGCTTTGCCGCCGGTCGACTTCATGACTTGACCGACGAACCAGCCCAACATTCCGGGCTTGGTTCTGGCCTGTTCCGCTTTGTCGGGATTGGCCGCGATGACCGCGTCGACGGCGCTGTCGATCGCGCCGGCGTCGGTCACCTGGCGCAGACCGCGCGCCTCGACGAGCGCGCGCGGATCGGCGCCGCGATCCTCGGCGAACAGTGTCGCAAGCAGGTCCTTGGCGATCTTGCCCGAGATCACGCCCTCGCCGATGAGATCGACAACGCTCGCAAGCGCCGCCGGACTCAAGCCCGCGTCCGCAGGCGACACTCCCTGCGCGTTGGCCTGGGCCGCGACATCGCCCATCAGCCAGTTGGCGACCGCCTTGGGATCGCGCTTGCCGTGGCCGTGCCTGAGCGCGCTCTCGAAGAAATCCGCCGTCTCCCGCTCGGCGACGAGGATCGAGGCGTCGTAGGCCGAGAGGCCATAGTCCGCCATGAAGCGCGCACGCTTGGCGTCGGGCAGTTCGGGCAGACCCGCGGCGAGCGAGGCGACGAAGGCCTCGTCGAGTTCGAGCGGCAGCAGGTCCGGGTCGGGGAAGTACCGGTAGTCGTGCGCTTCCTCCTTCGAGCGCATCGAGCGCGTCTCGCCGCGCGCCGGATCGAACAGCCGCGTCTCCTGGTCGATCTTGCCGCCGTCCTCGATGACCGCGATCTGGCGGCGCGCCTCGACCTCGATCGCCTGGCCGATGAAGCGGATGGAGTTGACGTTCTTGATCTCGCANNGAGACGTTGACGTCGGCGCGCAGATTGCCCTTCTCCATGTCGCCGTCGCTCGAGCCGATGTAGCGCAGAATGGTGCGCAGCTTGCCGACATAGGCCTTCGCCTCCTCAGCCGAGCGCATGTCGGGCTTGGAGACGATCTCCATCAGGCCGACCCCAGAGCGGTTGAGATCGACGAAACTCATCGTCGGCGACTGGTCGTGCAGGGACTTGCCGGCGTCCTGCTCGAGGTGCAGCCGCTCGATCCCGACCCTGATGGAATGNNCGGTCGAAGGTCGAACGGAGATTGATCCTGGCCTTGAGCCCGAGGCCGGTGCGCACCGCCTGAGCCACGCATTCGCCGTTGATGACCGGCAGCATGCCCGGCATCGCCGCATCGACCAGCGAGACATGCGCGTTGGGCTCGCCGCCGAACGCCGTCGAAGCGCCGGAGAACAGCTTCGAGCGCGAGGTCACCTGAGCGTGGACCTCGAGACCGACGATCACTTCCCAATCGCCCGTCGCGCCTTTGATGAGGTTTGTGCTTCCCCGCTCTGTCGCCATGCCGATGACCCTCATGTCATTCGAACTTCGTCAAAATGGGCGCCGGCGCCTCATTCCCACCACGGCTCCGGAAGCGCCGTTCGGCCGGCCGACTGCTCGATCGTTTCGCCGAGCGCAAACAGCGTCTCCTCGTCGAATGGACGGCCGATGAGCTGCAGCCCGAGCGGCAGGCCTTCGCTCGAAAGGCCCGCGGGCGCGACCAGTCCCGGCAGGCCAGCCATGTTGACGGTCACGGTGAAGACGTCGTTGAGATACATCTCGACCGGGTTCTCCGATCCTTTCTCGCCGATCCCGAACGCCGCGGACGGAGTCGCGGGCGTCAGAATCGCGTCGACGCCGTCGGCGAAGGCGCGCTCGAAATCCCGCTTGATGAGGGTTCGAATTTTCTGCGCCCGCACGTAATAGGCGTCATAATAACCGGCGGAGAGGACATAGGTGCCGATCATGAGACGCCGGCGCACTTCCGCCCCGAAGCCCTTGGCGCGCGTCTTCTCGTAAAGCTCGACAATATCGGCGGCCGGCTCGCGCAGGCCGTAGCGCACCCCGTCGTAGCGGGCGAGGTTGCTCGAGGCTTCCGCCGGCGCGACTATATAATAAGCGGGCAGCGCATAGGGCGTGTGGGGCAAGCTGACCTCGACGACGCTCGCGCCAGCGGCGCGAAGCCATTCGGCCCCGCGCGTCCAGAGCGCTTCGATTTCACTGTTCATGCCCTCGAGGCGATATTCCTTCGGCACGCCAATTTTCATGCCCTTCACCGAGCGCCCGACGGCGGCTTCGTAATCGGGAACAGGGGCTGGCGAGCAGGTCGAATCCTTGGCGTCGGGCCCAGCCATCGACCGCAGCATGATCGCTGCATCGCGCACGGTGCGCGCGAGCGGTCCCGCCTGATCGAGCGATGACGCGAAGGCGACCATCCCGTACCGCGAGCAACGGCCGTAGGTCGGCTTGATGCCGACGATGCCGGTGAAGGCCGCGGGCTGGCGGATCGAGCCGCCGGTGTCGCTCGCGGTCGCGGCGAGACAGAGGCGCGCGGCGACGGCGGACGCGGAGCCTCCGGACGAGCCGCCCGGCGTCAGGAGGCCGCGCTTGCCGGATGAAAGCGCCGCTCGCGCCCGGTCGCGGCTCCAGTTCGGCGGCAACCAGGGCGAAGCGACGGGCCCGTAACACGACGTCTCGTTCGACGAGCCCATGGCGAACTCGTCCATGTTGAGCTTGCCGAGCATCACCGCGCCGTCGCGCCACAGATTCGCGGTGACGGTCGATTCGTAAGGCGGCTTGAAGTCATCCAGGATGTGGCTGCAAGCTTGGGTGTGCACGCCTCGGGTGGCGTAGAGATCCTTGACTCCGATCGGCAGCCCCTCGAGCGGACCACCCTCCCCCCTGGCGAGGCGGACGTCGCTCGCCTCCGCCATCTCAAGCGCCTTGTCCGCCGTCGTCGCGACAAACGCATTGAGCATCTTGGCGCGCTCGATCGCCTCAAGATGAGCCCTGCTGATCTCCAGGCTGGACACCGCCCGGGATTTGAGACGATCGCGCGCTTCGGCGAGCGTCAGGGAGGTCAGATCGGTCAAATTGAGTCCTTGAAGCCTGACGCCGTGCAGCGGCCGGTCACTCGATCACTTTGGGAACGACGAAGAACCCGTCCTCGGTCACCGGCGCATTGGCGAGCACCAGCGGCGCGATGCCGCCATCGGTGACGACGTCCTCGCGCATCGGCAGGCGCATCGGAATGACCGAGGTCATCGGCTCGACGCCGTCGACATCCACCGCGTCGAGGGCCTCGACGAACTTGAGAATGGCGTTGATCTCGCTTTGCAGATGCGGCGTCTCCGCTTCGGTCACCTCGATGCGCGCGAGGTGCGCGATGCGGCGAACGGCGTTGAGATCGACGGACATCAAAAGCTCCCGAACATGCGCGGAAACGCGGGCGCGCCCCTATACATCGCCGGTATTTTGCTGGCAAACGCCAAAGCTTGGCGCGTCGGCTCGGAAACGGATTTCAGGGCCCGCTCGCGACCGCCCGTTGATCGACTTCATCGCCGCGCCGTGATAGCCGCTCGCGGCCATGCCCGGCCCGATCACGATCGAAGACCTCGCCAAGAGCCTTCCCGTCAAGGCGCGCTTGATCGGCGTCGATCTCGGAGCCAAGACGATCGGCCTTGCGATCTCCGACATCGAGCGCCGCCTTGCTTCGCCGCTAAAGACCCTGCGGCGCGCCGCCTTCGCGCGGGACGCCGACGCGCTGACCGCGATCTTGGCCGAGTTCGATATTGCCGGGATCGTCCTCGGGCTGCCGCTTGATCTCGACGGGCGCGACAGTCCCCGCGCCCAATCGACGCGGGCTTTTGCCCGAAATCTAGCGAAGCAGACCGATCTGCCGATCGTGTTCTGGGATGAGCGGTTCTCGACCGCTGTCGTGACCCGGTCGCTCATCGCGAACGATGTTTCGCGCGCCAAGCGGGCGGAAGTCGTCGACAAAATGGCCGCCGCTTATATTTTGCAGGGCGCGCTGGACCGGCTTGCGGGTCTGTCCCGACCTCGGGACTGAGCGTTCGTGGGCGCTTCTCAACATTAATGTGGATGTCGGGTGACCACATCACGACCGAGAATGACTTGTGTTCGGCGCGGAAATAAGCGTCTTATACACTGCAAACAAGGGGCAAGCCCGAGTCGCCGTGACGACGACGTCGAAGGGGATCGTTACGGCGCGAGCGGGGAATCGGAGGGTGTCTGCCTCACTCTTCCGAATGGACTGTTTTATATGATGGCCGACGATTTGGGTTTCCCGCGACGAAAGCGCGGCGAACATGGGAGAGCTGGAAAGAGCGCTCCCGCGAGGCTACCGAAGCGAGCCGACGATCCGTCTCGCGGCGTCGTGGCGCAGGAAGCGCTCGACGTCGCGCATTATATCACCGACATGACCGCGCAGCTCGAAGCCATGGCGGTCGCGGCGCGACTGGACCTCTTGGCTTATTTCCTTGGGATGGCGAAAGCGGAAAGCGAACTCTTTGTTCGCACCAACGCTGTCGCCGAGGCCGAGCACGAAGCCAACGCCGAAGCCGAAGCCGAAGAATCCTATGCGGCCGAATCTGCAATTCGCCAGCCGCACGCGAGCAATTCGTTCGACTGAGGCGTCGTTCGGCTCATCTTTCGTCCGCAGTCGCGCGCAGGGCGACGCGATCGCCGGAAAATTCGATCCTCCCGGCGAGCTCGAGCTCGAGCAGCGCCACCCGCACCGCGCGCGCCGGCGCCTCCGCCGCCCGGCCGAGCTCGTCCAGCGTTATTGGCGACGGGCCGAGCAGCGCGATGATGCGCTCGCGCGCCGCCTCGGCGTCGTCGCCGGTCCGGTAGGCGGCCCCACCGGCGTCGTCGAATTCGTCGCCCGTCTGCGTACGCGGCGTCGATTCGGGGTCGACGCCGAACAGCGACTGCTCGCCCCACAGCGGCTCGCCGGGGTCGCCGCCGGTTTCGAGCATCGCGCCAAGATCGCTCGAGCGCACGGGCGCGAGCGCCGTCAGCACGTCGTCGGGGCCGGTGCAGATCGACGCCCCCTGCTTCAGAAGATCGTTGGTCCCCTCGGCGCGGGGGTCGAGCGGCGACCCTGGCACGGCGAACACCTGGCGGTTCTGCTCGAGGGCGAATCGCGCGGTGATGAGCGAGCCGGAGCCGCGCGCCGCCTCGACCACCACGGTTCCCAAGGCGAGCCCGGAGACAATGCGGTTGCGGCGCGGAAAGTCGCGTCCGCGCGGCTCCCACTCGATCGGCATCTCCGACACCACCGCGCCGGTTTCGACCATCCGCTCCATCAGCGGCACGGCGTCGCCCGGGTACGGCTTGCCATGGCCGCCCGCGAGCACGCCGACGGCGCCGGTCTCCAGGCTCGCGACGTGGGCGCGCTGGTCGATCCCCCGCGCCAGGCCTGAGACAACGACGTAGCCGGCCTGGCCCAAGCCGCGCGCCAGCCGTTCGGCGAACGTGAGCCCCGCGGCGGAAGCGTTGCGGGAGCCGACGATCGCCACCGCTGCTGTCCTCAGCGCCTCCGCGCGCCCCCGGAGCGCGAGAATCGGCGGCGCGGAATCGATCTGCCGCAACAGTGGCGGATAGTCCGGCTCGCCGAGCGCGACGAACCGCACCCCGAGCCTGCGCGCGGCGACGAGCTCGCGTTCGATGTCCTCGGGCGCGGCGACGCGGATCGGGCGCGTGGCGCCGCCGCGCCGCGCCAGATCCGGCAGCGCCTTCAGCGCCGCCCGCGCCCCGCCGCAATTGGTGATGAGCGCCCGGAATGTGCGCGGGCCGACGTTCTCCGATCGGGTGAGCCGCAGCCAGTCGAAGCGTTGTTGGTCGGTAAGGCGCGGCTCGGGCTTCATCGTCATCGGCTCTAGGTTTTCTGCCCGATTTTCGACTCGGAGCCCTGGAGAAGGCGCATGATGTTGGCGCTGTGCTTGAACCAGATCAGCGCCGAGAGCGCGGCGAAGACGATCGCCGCGCCGCCCTCCCCGATCGCCGCCATCGCGATCGGCGACGCGAGCGTCGCCGCCAACGCCGCGGCGGAGGAGTAGCGCGTGAGCGCCGCGACCACGAGCCAGACAATGACGAACACGATCGCCGCCGGCCAGGCGAGGCCGATGAGGCCGCCGAGATAGGTCGCCACGCCCTTGCCGCCTTTGAACCTGAGCCAGACCGGGTACATGTGGCCGAGGATCGCGCCGGCCGCCGCCGCGATCGCCGTCGGCGGCCCGAACGCCCACCAGGCCACAACGACCGCGAGCGTCGCCTTGAGAGCGTCGAGAATGAGCGTCGCCGCCGCGAGCCCCTTGCGCCCGGTGCGCAGAACATTGGTCGCGCCGATATTGCCCGACCCGATCGAGCGCAGATCGCCCGCTCCGGAGAGCTTCGTCAGCACCAGCCCGAACGGAATCGAGCCGAGACAATAGCCGACCGCCAGCGCCAGCGCCCCGCCATAGTAAAACCCGCCCATGAACGCTTCCAGCCGGCGTCGGTTGAACGAAAGCTTTTGATCCGAGACTATTCGTGCGCGACCCGGCCGGCAACCAGCGTCATCTTGACCCGGCCCTCGAGCCGGGCGGCGTCGAAGGGCGTGTTGCGGCAGCGCGAATGGAGCGAGCCCGGATCGAGCACATAGGGTTCGTCCGGATCGAAGCGGATGACGTCGGCCGGCGCGCCGACCGCAAGCCTGCCGACCGGCAGCCTGAGGATCTCGGCCGGCCGCGCGGTCATCGCACGGATGAGGCGGGGCAGCGTCACATGCCCGCCCGCGACCAGGCGCAGGCTCGCCGACAGCATCGTCTCGACGCCGATCGCGCCCGCCGCGGCTTCCGCGAACGGCAGCCGCTTGGTCTCGACGTCCTGCGGATCGTGATCGGAGCAGATGATGTCGATAAGCCCCGCGCTCACGGCCTCGACCAGGGCCATGCGCTCGTCCTCCGCCCGCAGCGGGGGCATGAGTTTGAGAAACGTGCGGTAGTCGCCGACATCGAGCTCGTTGAGCGTCAGGTGGTTGATCGAGACGCCGCAGGTCGCGGGCCAGCCTGCGTGACGCGCCCGCGCCATCGCCTCGAGCGAAAGACGGTTCGAGATGAGGGCGGCGTGATAGCGGGCGCCGGTCAGCGCAACCAGGCGCAGATCGCGCTCGAGCACGATCGTCTCCGCTTCGCGCGGCACGCCCGGCAGGCCGAGCCAGCTCGCGCGCAGACCCTCCGCCATCACCCCCTCGCGGCTCAGCGACCGGTCCTCGCAAACCGGCGCGACGAGCGCGTCGAAGTCGCGCGCATAAGTCATGGCGCCGCGCATGGTGCGGGCGTCGGCGACCGAATGGGCGCCGTCGCAGAAGGCGATCGCCCCCGCTTCAGCGAGCAGGCCGATCTCGGCGATTTCCTCGCCGCCGAGCCCCTTGGTCAATGCCGCGGCGGGGTGGACGCGAACCTTGGCGTCGTCGCGGGCGCGGCGCAGGATGAAGTCGACCACCGCGGGGTCGTCGACTGGCGGGTTGGTGTCGGGGCGCGTGATAAGCGTGGTCACGCCGCCCGCGGCGGCGGCGGCGCTGGCGCTGGCGATGGTCTCGCGATGCTCGGCCCCAGGCTCGCCGACGAAAGCGCGCATGTCGACGAGGCCGGGCGAAACGACGTCGCCCTCGCAGTCGATGACCCGCGCCTTGGCCGGCAGCTGGTCGCGCGTGACCGCCGAGCCGACTCCGGCGATGACGCCGTCGATCACGATAAGCCCGCCGCGCGTCTCGGTCTCCTGAACGGGATCGATGAGACGCGCGTTGACGAAGGCGATCGGCGGATGAGACGGCATGGGCCGCCGCTGATTATCGGCCGGCGCCTGTGAGCGCAAGGACGAGGGGTTTCCTCTTGCCTGCCCCGCCAAAAGCGGCTAGACGCCGCATTCCTCCGCGGCGGCCCCGCCGCCGAGCCGATCTAAGCGCCCGTAGCTCAGCTGGATAGAGCACCAGACTACGAATCTGGGGGTCAGGAGTTCGAATCTCTTCGGGCGCGCCAGTTATTTCAGTTTGTTAGGTAGCGCCCACCGTTCTAAAGAGAAGCTGTTTAGAACGGTGGTCTCTGGTTCGGATATGCTCAGCGCCTCGATTGAGAGCTTCGCTCTCGTCGCGGAGCATCCTCGATCGCTGGAACTCCGCCCGAACCGGACCTCCATGGAAATCACGATCCAGTGCTCAGCGAGCCTCCAAGCGCTGGCCGGAATCCGGGTCAAAAAAGTGCGTCTGGGCGGTGTCGAACGAGAGCTTTACGGCGTCCCCCTCGTGAATTCGCATCCGCTCCTTCAGCACCGCGACGATTTCAGTCTGGCCCGCGTGAGCGACGAGATGCGTCTCGGAGCCCGTCGGTTCGATGAGGGAGACAACGCAGGGAAGACCCGCCTCCGAATCCAAACGAACGGCTTCGGGCCTGATGCCGAACAGGATCTTGCGTCCCGTCCAGGCAGCTGGTGTGGACCCTATGGCGGCCGAATGTCCGTCGGGCAACACGAGCCTCGAGGTCCCGCCGTCGATTTTTCCCTCGATCAGGTTCATCGCGGGCGAACCGAGGAAGGTCGCGACGAACCTGTTTGTAGGCCTGTCGTAAAGGTCGAGAGGGGCGCCGATCTGCTCGACGCGCCCGCCGTTGAGGACGACGATCTTATCGCCCATCGTCATCGCCTCGACCTGGTCATGCGTGACGTAGATCGTGGTGGTCTTCAGCCGACGCTGGAGCTCCTTGATCTCGCCCCTGACCTGGACGCGAAGCTTGGCGTCGAGATTGGATAGCGGCTCGTCGAACAGGAAAACTTTCGGATCGCGCACGATGGCCCGGCCCATCGCGACGCGCTGCCGCTGACCGCCCGAGAGCTGCCTCGGGTAACGCCCGAGCAGCGGCTCGAGCCCAAGCGAGGCTGCCGCCGCCGCTACTTTTTGCTTGATATCGTTCTTCCCGAGGCGAGCGAGTTCCAGGGCGAAGCCAAGATTTTGCGCGACCGTCATCTGCGGATAGAGCGCGTAGTTCTGGAAGACCATCGCGATGTCGCGCTCTTTCGGCTCGAGTCTGTTGACGACGCGATCGAGGCAAGGTGCGTCAGTCCGCGATGATCATCTTGATCCCGCGACTTTCGAACGCGCGAGCATCTTCATCGCGAATGCCGTCGTCGGTGATGAACGAGTCAATGACGTCGAGCGTCCCCAACCGGGTGAACGATGAGCGGTTGATCTTGGTCGAGTCCGCGACCAAGTACACGTGAGAAGCGGCTCGGATCATCGCTTGCTTAAGCTGCAAATCGGCAAAACTAGGAAGGGTCAGTCCTGAATCCAGTGCGACCCCCGCTGTTGCGAGAAACAGCTTGCCGGCCAGAACGTCCTGAAAATACTCCGCCGCCTTATCCCCGCTCAGGGACAAGGTCGGCGCCTTGAACTGGCCGCCCGGCATGTGAACCGCGTAGCCTGGCACCGCCCCCAGCATCAAGGCGATGTTGAGCGCGTTGGTGATCACAGTAAGAGAAGAACGTCCGAGCAGGTTATGGGCGATCTCTGTTGTTGTCGAACCGGCGTCGAGAATGATCGTCTCGTCTTCCCCTACGAGTTTCGCCGCCTTTACGCCGATCTTTCGTTTTTTTTCTATATTTTCCATATGCTGGAGTGAGAGGGTCTCGACTTGCTTGGGCATGGTGCGTAGAAACGCGCCGCCGTGCTGGCGATTGATCTGTCCATCGGACTCGAGTTTCTCGAGGTCCTGTCGGATCGTCGCCTCGGAAACGCCGAACGCCGCGCTCAGGTCGCGAACCCGCGCGCTGCCTTCTTCTTGCAGCCAGGCAAGGATTTTCATGCGGCGCGGCTCGGCGAGTAGCCCATTGAGGTCGGGATTCAGCTGAGCGCCGGCGCCGCCGCGCGTCCTCTTTCCCAAAGCAGTGGCGTTTGAATGTCTGACCATCAAGCCAATCTCTCGAATACTCGGATGCGCGCGCCGCCATCTCCGATTGGCGCGCTTTCGTCAGTCTATTCCGGCTTCGCGCACACAATGTTCGCGAATCGCAAGCCTACATCAAAGGCCGAATTGATCTAGCGCAAATTCTAGGCCAGTAGTCTCCNNGCGTAGCTGCGATACATGCGCTGCTGCATTTGATCCAGGACGACCGCTGCAATGATGACGACGCCCTTGATCACCATCTGCCAGAATGAACTGACTCCGAGCATCACCAGCCCATCGCCGAGCACGCCGATCACGAAGGCGCCGACGATCGATCCCGCGATCGTCCCGCGACCGCCCATGAGCGATGTGCCGCCAAGGACTGCCGCCGCGATCGCATTGAGTTCGAAAGTTTCGCCGGACGCGGGATGCGCCGCGACAAGTTCGGCGGCGACAATCAGGCCGGCAAACGCCGCGCAGAAGCCCGAGATCATGTATACCGAAACCTTCACACGGTCGACTTGCACGCCGGACAGAGCCGCCGCGCGCTCGTTGCCGCCGACCGCGTACACATATCGTCCGAAGGGCGTGCGCGCCGCGACATAGGCCGCAACCAACGCGAAGACAACGAGCGCCACAATTGAAGCCGGCACGCCCAATATTCTGCCCGAGCCGAGGAACGGAAAGCCGGTATTGTCGAATTTCGGATCGCCAACCAGGTTCGAAAAAGTCGACCCTCCCGAAATCAACAGCGCCGCGCCACGCGCGACATAGAGCATTCCCAGGGTGGCGATAAAAGGAGCGACATTCAGCCTCGTGATCAGGAGGCCGTTGATCAGCCCGATCAAGGCGCCCACGGCCAGCGTGATCAGCATCGTTTCGACGACATTGGGAAAGATCGTCACTTCGAGCGGAGGTACTGGAATGCCGCGAGTTAATAGAAGACCGGCGATCATGCCGGACACGCCGACGATCGAACCGACGGAGAGATCGATCCCGGCGGTCAGGATGACGAAGGTCATGCCGATGGCCATGATCGCGTTGATCGCGACATGCTGAGCGATGATGACGAGCGTTGGCAGATCGAGGAAATTCGGAGTCGTCAGACCGAAGAAGGCGAAGACGACGATCAGCGCAATGAACGTTCGGAAGCTTATCAGCAGCAACGCGAGCGGGCGCTTTTTCTTGGCGGAGGCGGCGTCCGAACGAAGCGTTTGGCTGGTCATGATGCTTGTCTTTCCTTGGCGCTGCGCCCATGGAAATTCGGCGCAGAGGCCGCAATGACGGCTGTTTCGGTCGCCTCGGCCCGTGCAAACTCACCGGAAATTCGGCCGCTCGACATGACGACGATGCGGTCTGCGTTTCCCAAAGCTTCCTTGAGGTCGGAGGTCGAGAACACGATGCCCAGTCCGTCGCGCGCCAGTCGGCGCATGACGCGAAAGATCTCCGCCTTCGCGCCGACGTCGACGCCGCGCGTGGGCTCGTCGAGCAGGATCAAGTGGGGTTCGGTCAGCAAGCCCTTGCCGATCACGACCTTCTGTTGGTTCCCCCCACTCAGCGCCGTGACTTCCACCTCCGGAGACGAGACCTTTATGGTCAGCCGCTGGATCATCTGACGCGCCTCGACGCGCTCGCTCGCGTCGCGGATGCTGAACAGCCGGGCAAACCGGCGCAGGCTTGCGAGCGTCAGATTAGCGCGGACCGACATGGTCTGCACCAGCCCTTCGCGCTGCCGATCCTCCGGAACGAGAACCAGTCCGTGGCGGATGCGGCTCGCGATCGTCTCGCCCGAAAGGTCGTTGCCCTCGAGTTCGACCCGACCCCTCGACGCCGATTGCAGGCCCATCAGACACTCGAAAAGTTCCGACCGGCCCGCGCCAAGCAGCCCATATAGACAGACGACCTCGCCCGCTTGGACATCCAGCGACACATGATCGACGAGAAATCCTCCTGCCGCGCGCGGGAGCGTGACGTCTTTCAGCGACAGAGCGACCTTTCCTGTCGCCGCTGAGGCCTCCTGTGCGGGCGCCATGGACGGCCCGACCATCTTCTCGATCATCCATTCGACCGAGATATCCTTGACAATGGCGTGCGCCTGGCGTCGACCGTCTCTCAGGACGGTTACGTAGTCGCCGATTCGCAGAATCTCTTCGAGTCGGTGAGAGATATAGATGATGGCGACGCCATGCGCCTTGAGATCGCCGATGATGCGGAACAGGATTTCCACCTCCGGGGCGCTGAGCGCGGACGTCGGTTCGTCCATAATTAAGATGTCGACATCTGCGGCAAGCGATTTTGCGATCTCAACGATCTGCTGCTGGCCAATGCGAAGATCGTCGGCGAGTTGATTGGGGTCGATCCGCTGCTCCAGGCGGGCCAGCAGGGTCCGCGCTTTGTCCAACTGGCGCGCCCGGTCAATATCGAAACCGAAACGGGTCGGTGGATCGACGAGGCTGAGGTTCTCGGCGACACTGAGATTCGGGCAGAGATTCAGTTCCTGAAAGATGATTCCGATGCCGTGATGAGCCGCGTCGCGAACCGACTCGAACCGTACCTCCTTACCGTTGAGGAGCAGCCGCCCCGAGGTCGGCGGGATCACGCCGGCGAGAATCTTCATCAAGGTCGACTTGCCGGCTCCATTCTCACCGATAAGCACGTTGACGGCGCCCCGCCGAACCTCGAAGTCGACGTCACGCAACGCGATCGTTCCTGGAAAAACCCTTCCGATCCCTTCTGCTCTCAGAATCACGCGCGTCTCAGCCGCAAGCGTCGCTTCGCTCATGGCGACGTTCCCTTCCCGATCTCAATGGAGATGGGCGTGATGCTCATTATCGTCGATGGCGATCCTTGCGTCGCCGCTCCGTAGAACACGATGGACTTGCCCATCATATCCTGAGGATCGGCAGTCTTTATCAGATGCTTCGTGGCCACATCGTTGAGGGCGCGCGAGATCTGGGCGAACTGAATCTGATTGACGAAATCGCCGAAGTGAATGAATGGAAGGCTGTCGCGCAGCGCGGTGCCGAAGATAACGGGACCGATTTGAAGGTCGACCTGCCGCAGCCCACTCTTCGTGGCGATGTCCACCGTCATCAGTCCATGGCGCGACTTGACGTCGACCACTGAAACCTTACCCTCGCCCTTGACTTCGTACGTCCACGGATTGCCGTCGCCACCGCCTCGACCGTAGGTCTGTCCCGCCTTCTCGGGGTCAGCCTCGATCGCGGGCAAGAGCGTCGTGAGATCGACGGCCCTGGTCTTGAAGTCCGTAACGGCCGTCGGGGTCCAGACCTTCTCGACATAAGTGGTCGCGTCGAATGCGCCCGCGGACTTCGCGTTTTCCGCCGCGAGCTCCTTATCGCTGACGATCTTGCAACCGCCAAGGGCGAGCACGAGCAACAGCGCTAGCCGCAATATGGGTTTCGTCACGATCATCGAAATCCCCTGAGCGCTGCGCATTGCGCCGCATGTCGAGGGGCGCCACTGTCGGATGCATAGCCGGAACGCGTCTCACGGGGCGGGGTTACGGAGGGCCCGCCTCCCGTCGCGTGAGACGGCCTGACTACTCCGCGAGTTGGAAGTTATTGAGCTTCTTGGCGTTCACCTTGGTGATGAGAATGCAATCGATTGATTGCTTCTCGGGCTTTCCGGTGGACTTGGTCTTCAGATACTGGTCGGCCTCTTCGACCGCGAGCTGTGCGATGAAGTAAGCCGGCTGAAGAACAGTCGCGGCGATTTTCCCCGCCTCGATCTGGTCACGGACGTCGTTCGAACCGTCGAAGCCGACGACGACCACATCGTCACGATGAGCCGCCTGAAGCGCCGCGGACGCTCCCATCGCCATCGTGTCATTGCCGGAGATAACGCCCTTGATGTCCGGATGAGCCTGGAGCATCGCCTGCATCTTGGAATACGCCTCGGTCTGGCTCCAATTCGCGCTTTGCTGCGCGATCATCTTCAAGTCGGGGTACTGGTCGAGAACGTCGTGATAGCCTTTGGAGCGAATCCCGGCGTTGGTGTCCGACTCCTTGCCGACGAGCTCGGCATAGGGGCCCTTTTCGCCCATGACCTTCGCAAACTCCTGGGCGCCGAGCGTCGCGCCCTGGTAGTTGTTGGACACGATTTGCGCGACGGCGACTCCCGTCTTGTTGATCTCGCGATCGATCAGAAAGCTCGGAATGCCCGCGGCCTTGGCCTTTTGAACCGCCTCTATCGAAGCATCCGCTCCGGCGTTGTCGAGAATGATCGCCGCCGCTTTGCGGGCGATCGCCGAGTCGATTAGTTGGTTCTGCTTGTTGGCGTCGTCGTCGTGAACAAGTACAAGTGTGTCGTAGCCGAGCGCCTTGGCTTTCGCGGCCGCGCCTTCGGCCTCCGTGGCGAAGAACGGATTGTCATGCGAAGGTGTGATGATCGCAATCAAGTCGGCGGCGTAAGCGGAAGTTCCGATAAACGCAGCGCCTGCGAACAACGCGCCGAACAAGGCGTATCTAATTTTCATTTCCTACCTCCCATTTGCCAAAAAATGGCACCATTTCCAGCGGCTTAGGCCTCTCGGCGCTTCGCCGCAACGTCACGTTGGATGCCAACAACGAACGTTGGGACTCTTTTAAGATTGGNNTTTGTCCCCACGTGGGGACAAACATTTCATAGGGCGCATTGCCTCCCGAATCTGCGATTGCTGATGTTTATCATCGACATTTATGCATTGCTTACGTTTGCTGTCAAGATGTAAAGCGCACCGTTCGTCGGCATGGGGTTCCGCTTCGTCCCACCATTGGATTCGAAGCCAAAAGCGCTCCGCACAGCCCGGAGGGCAAAAGACCCCCTTTACAAAGCGCGCTAAATGCGATTAATTGCGAGAAATCGTAGTTTTTCGAAACGCTCCAAAATCGGGAGGCGTCAGGCTCCTATGGCGTGCGCGCCGCGGCCGCCTGCAAACGCGGGGCCCTAAGCCAATGCCAAATCTGCGCCAAATCAAACTCGGGCTCGTCGTCGGCAGTCGCGAATTCTTTAACGGCGCCCCGGCTCTTGAAACCCGCAAGCAGCTGATCGCGCAGCTCGATCGGCTGAACGTCGGCTACGACATCCTCCCGGTGGAGGCGACGAAGAACGGAGCCGTACAGTCACGAGAAGACGCGCGTGTCTACGCCGCGCGTTTTCGCCAACAGCGCGACACGATCGACGGACTCGTCATCTGTCTACCCAACTTCGGAGACGAAATTGCGATTGCGGAGCTTGTTGGTCAAGCCGGACTCGGCGTCCCCATCCTACTGCAAGCCAGCAACGATGAAGTCGACAAGGTCGACCTCGCCAACCGCAGGGACGCGTTCTGCGGCAAGTTCTCGGTCGCCAATAATTTCTATCAATATGGTGTGCCGTTCACCGACACGACGAGCCATACCAGCGACGTCGACGGTGAGGAATTCGCCGCCGATCTCGACCGGTTCACGCGAACCTGCCGCGTGGTGCGCGGCCTGAAGCATGCGCGGATCGGCTCAATCGGCGCCCGGACGGGCGCCTTCCAGACGATGCGCTTCAGCGAGAAGCTCCTTCAGGTTTCCGGGCTGACGGTTGTCACCGTCGATCTCTCGGAGATCATTTTCGCCGCCAATGCGCTTGGCGAAGACGCTCCCGAGGTCAGGGCAAAGCTCAACGAGATCACGTCTTACGGCCGCATCCCCGCCCACATCAAGCCCGACAAGATTTTGCGCCAGGCGAAGTGGACAATCGCCGTCGACCGTTGGATCCACGAGAATGATTGCGACGCAAGCGCCATCCAGTGCTGGCGCAGCCTGCAGGACAATTTCGGCTGCGCGACCTGCCTGACGATGAGCATGATGGGCGAAAAGCTGATGCCGAGCGCCTGCGAGGTCGACGTCATGGGCGCAATCTCGATGTACGCGCTGGCGCTCGCCGCCGAGGCGCCCTCGGCGATTCTCGACTGGAACAACAATTACGCGCGGGAAACCGACAAGTGCGTCTGTACGCACTGCGGCAATTTTCCCAAGAGTTTCATCGGCGAGACGCCGGAAATCTCCGAGCTCGGCGTCATCGGCAGCGTGGTCGGCAACGAGAAATGCTTCGGCGCCGTGAAAGGCAAAGTCCAGCCGGGTCCGATGACGTTCTTCCGCGCCTCGACCGACGATCGGCTCGGCACAATCAAGGCCTATGTCGGCGAGGGCGAGTTCACCGACGATCCGTTCCCGATGGACGGCGGCATCGCCGTGACGAAGCTCGCACGGCTGCGCCGCCTGCTCGGCTTCATCGCGCGCAACGGCTTCGAGCATCACGTCGCGATGGTGCGCGGCCACCATGCCGAGGCGGTGCACGAGGCGATCACGCGCTACATGAAGTGGCCGATCTATCGCCACGAGCCTGAGCCGTCGCGCGACGGGTTCATATCTCCTGTATTCCGAGGGTAAAACGGTGGAATTGCAGTCTTTAGAGAGTCGAGACGCGAACCGCGAAGCGACTATTCGCCGCATTCGCTCGAGTGCGCGCGCAATCCGGATGCATGCGCTGAATATGGTCTTCGAAGCCCGGCAGGGTCATCCGGGCGGTGACATGTCGGTGACCGACATTCTGGCCACACTTTATTTCGGCGTACTGCGCGTCGATCCGAAAGCACCCCACGAGTCCGGTCGCGATCGGCTGATCCTCAGTAAGGGGCATGCGAGCGGCGCCCTGTATTCGACGCTAGCCGAGGCGGGATTCATACCCATCGAGGCGCTTTCGACCTACATGAAGCCGCTTTCGATGCTCAACGGCCATCCAAACCGTAATAACGTTGCTGGCGTCGAAGCCAACACCGGGCCGCTCGGACACGGGCTTCCGATCGCCGTAGGCATCGCCTTGGCTGGCAAGATCGACAACGCCGACTATCGCGTTTTCGTGATCACAGGCGACGGCGAATTGCAGGAGGGCAGCAACTGGGAGGCCGCCATGGCGTCGGGGCATCACAAGCTCGCTAATCTGACCCTCATTGTCGACAGAAACACGCTGCAGCAGGGCGCGCGGGTGTCCGAGACCAACGACGTTGAGCCGCTCGCCGACAAGTTTCGCGCCTTTCGTTGGGACGTCGTCGACGTGGACGGCCATGACCCAGGAGCGCTCCTCGACGCGTTCGCGCCCAGCGCCGATCGGACAAAGCCGCTGTGCGTGATCGCCCACACCATCAAGGGCAAGGGGGTCTCGTACATGGAAGACCAGGTCGGGTGGCATCACGGCGTGCCTACCCAGGCCCAACTTGATAAGGCCATGGGGGAGTTGAGCGGCTCATGAGCGCAACGCAGCCCACCTCTCCCGCCCTCTTCGATTGCCGCGACGCCTTCGCCGCAACGCTCGACCAGGTTGCCGAGCGCGACAACCGAATCGTGATCGTCGTCAACGACAGCATTGGATCGTCCAAGCTCGGCGGCTTCCGCAAGCGGTGGCCGCAGCGCACGATCAATGTCGGCATCGCCGAGCAGAACATGGTTGGCGTCGGCTCCGGGCTCGCCAATGGCGGCAAGATCCCGTTTGTAAGCGCCGCCTCGTGCTTCCTCACCGCCCGCGCCCTGGAGCAGATCAAGGCCGACGTGGCTTACACGAATGCGAATGTGAAGCTCGTCGGGCAGTCGCCCGGGGTCGGATACGGAGAACTCGGGCCCACCCATCACTCTATCGAGGACATGGCGTGGCTGAGGCTCTTGCCCAATCTTGCCATCATTGCGCCCTCGGACCCTTGGGAGACCGCTCAGGCGGTGGAGGCGGCCGCGGAGCATGAAGGGCCGGTATTCCTTCGCATCACTCGATTCGGGGTTCCAAAGTTGCCGCGCCCCGACAACGCCCGGTTCGAAATCGGCAAAGCCGAAACGCTTCGTGAAGGACGCGATGTCGCCATCATCGCCTGTGGGGTCATGGTCACGCGAGCGTTGGAGGCCGCTGACCGTCTCGCAGACGGCGGCGTGAACGCCCAGGTCGTCAACATGGCCTCGATCGCCCCGCTCGACGAAGCGGCGATCCGCGCCGCGGCGGATCTCGGGGCGATCGTCACGGTCGAGGAGCACTCCCGGCGTGGAGGTCTCGGCGGCGCTGTTGCGGAGGTGGTCGCGGGCTATCGGCCATGCCCGATCCGCATCCTCGGTTTTCCCGGGTTCATGCCAACCGGATCTCCAAAGTTTCTTTTCGAAAGGTTCGGGCTGACGTCAAACGGCATCGAGAAGGCCGCGCGGGAAGCGATTTCACTACGGTTGTTGTGAATGAGCGCGTTCGTCCTCGCCATCGACCAGGGCACAACCAACACCAAGGCGTTGGCTCTGGACCCCGACGGCCGGATTGTCGCACGCCATTCCGTTCCGACGCCGATCACCTATCCGCGT
Source organism: Hyphomicrobiales bacterium (assembly GCA_003164825.1). Lineage (GTDB taxonomy): Bacteria > Pseudomonadota > Alphaproteobacteria > Rhizobiales > Beijerinckiaceae > Roseiarcus. Next base: position 1,317 of record PLUH01000121.1, on the reverse strand, counting down.
CCCGGATGGGTCGAGCAGTCGGGTGACGAGATCTGGCGCGCGACGACTGCGGCGATTGACGGCTGCCTCTCGGCCGTACCGGAGCCGGCGACGATCGCCGCGATAGGCGTCTCCAATCAGCGCGAGACAGTTCTTCTCTGGCGGCGTTCGACTGGCGAAACGATCGGCCCGTGCGTGACCTGGCAGTGCCGCCGGTCATCGGACCGAATCGATTCTCTCCGCACGCCAGCGATCGAGGAAGCGGTCGAGTCGAAGACCGGGCTCGGCCTCGACCCGCTCTTTCCCGCCGCCAAGATCGGTTGGCTACTGGACGCCTATCCCCACGCCCGTTCGCTTTCGGATCGCGGTGACCTCTGCGCGGGAACGATCGACTCCTGGCTTCTGTTCAATCTGACCAGCGGCGCGGTCCACGCGACGGACGCCAGCAACGCCTCGCGGACGCAACTGTTCGACATTCACCAGCAGGACTGGAGCGACGAGCTTTGCGCGCTGTTCGGCGTGCCGAGGTCGATCCTTCCTCGCGTCGAAGATTCAAACGCCAGGTTCGGCGCCGCGAAGACTGTTCATCGATTGATCGAAGGGGTCGCTGTCCATGCGATGATGGGGGACTCGCACGCCGCGCTGTTTGGCCACGGCATACGCTCTCCTGGAGCGGTCAAAGCGACCTATGGAACCGGTTCTTCGCTGATGACGCTGATCGAGACGCCGATCAGGTCCCGGTCCGGGCTCTCCACGACCGTCGCCTGGAGGCGTTCGAAGAAGGTCTCTTATGCGCTTGAGGGCAACATCTCGGTGTCCGCTCAGGCCGCCGCGTGGATGGCCGAACTTATGGGCCTGCCCGACGTCGCCGCGCTGACAGAGTTGGCTGCGAAGGCGAAGGGCGATCTCAGCGTATGCTTCGTTCCCGCGCTCGCCGGCTTTGGAGCGCCCTACTGGAAAGACCGCGCTCGAGCAGCGTTGACCGGCATGTCGCTCGCGACCTCGCGCGCCGACGTCGCCCGCGCGACGCTAGAGGCGATCGCACTGCAGATCCGCGACGTCTTTACCGCGATGGAGCGCGATCTCGGCGCACCCCTGTCGCGGCTTTCTGCAGATGGCGGGGCGGCGCAAAACGATCTTCTCATGCAATACCAGGCGGACCTGCTTGGTCGCCCGGTCCAACGGATCAAGGTCCCGGAGCTCAGCGCATTCGGGGCGGGCGTGCTCGCAGGCGCGACTTCGGGATTGATGGACGAAGCCAAGGTCCACGCGATGGTCAGCGGCGCCAGCGACCAGATCGACCCTTGTCTCGACGCGACAGCGCGCGAAGCGAAGATC